>JBEEGQ010000380.1:0-3726 GCA_041166945.1 Verrucomicrobiota bacterium | reverse complement strand
TTCTAGAAAAATCCACAGATGGAAGAAAACAATGGTGACGTAGGGGCGCACAAATATGGCAAGCGCGTCCACAAAGCGGTTCCCAGAAGGCCCGCTAGCAAAATCATAAATATGCTCTGCCTGTCGAATATCAGCCTGAGAATTTGCGAGATCAATCTGTAGCGCGCCGCCGTCCTTAGCAGCCTGGAGCTGGAGTTGGGCGAGAGCGAGTTGCTGGGCATTGTTGGCCTTCAGGGAGAGAAACTGTATGATGGCCGGGACCATGCCTGTGATGGCCCCGAGGATTGCGACGATGCCGGAGATCATGATTTTTTCGCCATATCTTGAATGGTGGCGTCCTTAGTTGCCGAACTGGACGATGAGCCAACCCAGAAGCTAACGACCTGACCGAACGCCGCTGCCAGAGCGCCTAGCAGAACAAGCAGGACTTCAGAGGTCGCGGTGCCCTGCAATTTCGTTGTCAGCACAAGAACAATGATGACGAGAAATCCGGCCACCACAATGATCGAAACCAGCACGCGCCCCCAGTCGTTAAGGCTCAACATTCAATTCCCCTTTGGTCTGAATAGATCGGTGACGCGGCCCCAGAAGGTTGGGGCGAGATCGGTTTTGGCCTGCACGCCAGGCGGCGGTAATATGATTGGAGGCAACACGATTTCAGAGCCGGGCCGCGTTTCGGCGGAAAACTTCTTCGCTTCCGTTAGCGCGTTGTTCCAGCGGTTGATGAGACCTTGCCGCAGGTTCGGACGGCCCGACGCTACGATGTCCTCATAACGCTCTCGGGCCGCGCGGAGCTTCTTGAGCAGTTCGCCATCATCTATCTTGACCGCGGCAGCGCGCGTCTTTTGGCCGACAATCCCATCCGCCTCAACGCCAAGCGCAAGTTGCAGGATTTTGGCAGCACCAGTTGGCCCGCGGTTGAACACGCAATCCCGCAGATAGAATTCAACGCCTGCATTTGCCGAGAACCAAGGCAGAGCATCGGTGTATTGGGCCATATATTCGACGGCCAGCAACTCGGCTTCAGCGTATTTGCCGGCCTCGATCATTGACCGGAGCTTGGAAGCCTGATCGGGATGATACTTGTCGTTGATCCCGGCGACCTCGTAAGTCCCGCCACCGTCGTTCGCCGGCAGCTTGTAGACCGCCAACCGGCCTTGGCCGTCTCGCCTTGCTTCAAAATTCAGAATGACGCGCGCCATGCGAGACCGCAGATCGGCATGGTTTGTGCTGACTGGCACAACCGTTGATCCAAAGACCGGAACCGGATTCTTCGGCTGTCGGCCGCCATTGTCCACGGCCTCGAAGTGCATCGGGTCAGTCCGACCCGAATACCAGCCACCCCACATCCACCCTTGCCGGCAGAAAGCGTCGATCACAAACTGAGGCATGTTGCCCTGGCCCGCATTGAGGCCGTTCTCCTCAGCGTTCAAGTCGATCGCGCAGGCATAGGCGTGGTTAGACCACTTCGTGGCAGACCCCCGCACCATGCGATGATTATAAGCGCCGGCATATTTCGAGACGCCGGCAGCGTCGATCTTCTTTTGATCGCGTCCGCAGGCATCCCAGATTTCATTGAGGGCGGCGAGGAGCGCGGGCGCTGCCTTCTTGTGAAACTGGATATTGGCAATGCGCTTGCCCTCGTAATACATGGCAAAGGGCGGCACGACAGGCACCATCTGTGCCGGGATTTCTCCTCTGCCAGGATCGCCATAGAAGGCGTTGCGCGCCTCCTGCGTATCTTTCGGCCACGCAATCGCATTCGCCTTGAGGGGCGCGGTATCGACCATTGGTGTTGCTCGGGTTGGTTGTGGGTGGTAGGAATTGGCGATGCTCACAGCAGCGCTTTTAGTTGCAGTCGCGGTGGGAGTTGCCGCCCTGAATTTTTGGCTGTTTCGAGATCAACGTAACGGCGAGTGGCACCCCATGGACTTCCGGGGTCGAATGCGTCGATACGTCAGAGGACGTTGGTACTATCGCGACATGACGCGCGACGAGATGGACAGAGACCAATACCGTTAGATGACGCGAAGAATTTTCGACAGAATGATCGTCGGCTGAACAACACCAAATGCCGCACTGGTACCGCCCTGCGCGTTCATCGTGATAGAGCCGGCCGTCACGCCGGTATTCAGAGAACCAGACCCGCTCCCAGACGGGACATAAGCGCCGATGCCGGTGCCGGATTGCACGGGCTGCCAAACCAAGGATGGCGGGTTAACGGCTGAGGTCGTCGGCGTATAGGGCGGCGAGTTGGCGGTTACGAGCGTTTGCGTTTCGCCGCCGCCTGTTGCGCCCAACGTATCGCCGTTCAAGCCATCGTCAGCGTTGGTGAGCCGGTTAGCCGACGACCCGCCCATGTCATCCTTGCCCGCAACAACGCGCCCGCGGAGATCTGGAATGTTGAACGTGGTCGATCCGTCTCCGACCCCAAACGTCGTGCTGACTAGGGAGAAGTAGGTAGAGTACGTTGATCGCGAAATCGCCTGCCCATACGGCAGAACGAATGCGGAGTTCGGCGCCGTCGTGCCGGAATAATCAAGAAAAGCGCCGACAGGCACAACATACGGATTGACATAGAAGTTTTGCAGATACCAAACCGCATCCGAATTGTTGTAGAGCGCAACGTAGGGCGTGCCTTGCACCAAGACGCCGGCTGGTAGTTCAACCGACGGCGCAGAGCGCAGCGGCTTTGCCCCGAGCCCGTCAACATTAAGAGTCACCGTCGCGCCGTTTGTGGCGTGTGGCGTAAAAGCAATGACTTGGTTCGCCATGTGAGCGAGCGTGTCAAACACCTGATAACTCGTGACAGTGTAGGCCGTCGAAGTGCCGCCGGTCACAATCGCGCCCGCCACGTCGTCACGGTATGCCGCAGTTGACGCCATCATGGCGCGGGCGCTGTCATTGACGGAGCTTGGGGCTTGCCCCTCGCTCCAATTCACCGTCGAATCTGCGGAAGCATTCGATGCCGCAGTCCGGCTCCAGTTATAAAACGGCATCAGGTGCGTCCATTAAAAAAGGGCCGCCCGAAGGAAGCCCTGAGTTTCGATAAGTCTGGTGATCGCCGTTGTGGGAAGAAGATCGGCGGCGGCTGTCCCGGCGCCTGCATCTGAGAGAAGATATCGCCGGCCTCTTGCTGGGCCTGCTGTTGGGGTCGCTGTGGCATGGCCTGCGGGAAGATCGGCGGGGCCTGTGGTGCGAGCTGTAGAGGCGGACTAGGCGGGGCCAATCCCCCGGAGGGTTGCTGTAGAAGGCCGGTTGCCGGGGCAGCGGGACTCGCCTGTGCGGGTTGCGGTTGCCTGCCCCACCACGCCAATTCCTTGCCGCGACGCGCTACAAGGCCCGGATTAACCTCGCCACCCGCCTTGTTATATTGAGGGAATATCCCCTGTGCTTTTTCGAGGTCGCCAGCTTTGACCGCCTCACCAAGGCCTGATTTTGCCCAACCAGGCCCGGCGTTATATGTTAGGGATACCAGCGCCGCCCGGACGCCCGGTGGCAGGTTCGGATTGATGGAATCGACATGCGCCGCAGCCTTGGCTACCTCTTCATTAAAGCGCTGTTCGTGAATGGCCTTCAGTTGGTCTGGCGGAATACCTTCGTCGCCGGGCTGGGCTTTCGTGCCATAGCCCGAGCTGTTTTGTTTATAATCCCATGCGGCTTGAGGCGAGTACCCCTCAAAGGTTTTGATCGCGTCGAGATATTCGGGGTCTAGCGACATGTTCT
>JBEEGQ010000379.1:0-24803 GCA_041166945.1 Verrucomicrobiota bacterium | reverse complement strand
CATACAGGTCGCTGCCCGACACCGCCAGCGCGGACACATCATAGGATTGACCACGGTTGTCTGTCCCCGCTATCCCCGAACCCAGCGCCGACCAACCACTGCCGTCCCATTTGGCGATGCTTTTGGCCGCGCTCCCGCCCGCTGTGGTGAAATTGCCTCCCACATACAGGTCGCTGCCTGACACCGCCAACGCATACACACCGGCGTAATAGGGACCACCGTCCATCCCCGAGCCCAGCGCGGACCAACTGCTCCCGTCCCATTTGGCGATGCTTTTGGCCGCGCTACCGCCCGCCCTGGTGAAACGGCCTCCCACATACAGGTCGCTGCCAGACACCGCCAACGCTGACACAATGGGCCAATAGAGACCACCGCCCATCCCCGAGCCCAGCGCCGACCAACTGCCCCCATTCCATTTGGCAATGTTTGTGGCCGCGCTACCGCCCGCAGTGGTAAAATAGCCTCCCACATACAGGTCACTGCCCGACACCGCCAGCGCGTGCACTTCAGAGGATTGACCAACGTTGCCTATCCCCGAACCCAACGGCGACCAACTGCTCCCGTCCCATTTCGCGACGTTGTTCGCGATCACCTCCCCGGCGACGGTGAACCCGCCCCCAATGTAGACATTGCCTGAACCATCCGCCACTGCCGCTAAAACGAAGCCGTCTGTGCCAGCCATGCCGCCCATGCTGCTCCAGTTGGCATCGCTGAACGTCGGGTCAATGCGCACGGGATACACTGCCGCCGCATCATTCACCACTACGGCCAGGGTCGCGGGCGCAGCCCTGTCTGACGCGACTTCCATCCGTGCCGTCAACTCTTTACCCGTCGCATCGGTGACGCGCAAGCGGCTGTAGGCAATCTTGCGCCCGGAGTTTGCCAGCACCACCTGCGCGCCAAAAGCCGCCGACTCGACTCTGGCCCCGCTCACGGCCAACCGCAGGACCAGCTCGCCCAAGCCGGGCGGACGCTCCAGTAGCACAAAATCCTGCCGCACACCGTCCATGCTCGCGGTGTATTCCTCCACCAGTCCCGGCCGGGTAAAGCGCACGCTCTGGCCGTCAATGGAAACATTGCCCGTGCGCGGGAGCGATCCCTGATCCGTAGCAGCCGACGTAAGGAGGCTCTGAACTTCGTTTTGAGTTTTGGGTTTCAAATTTCGAGTTGAAGTGAGCCTCCTCACGTCGGCTGCTACAACGCGGAAGCGGTCGTTCACCGCGTTGGTGACGGTCGAAGTCAGCCACAAGCCTTCGCGCGTGGCCTCGCCTTCGAGCCGTTGGAAAGCGCAGCGCAACCGGGCGCCCTCGGCGGTGGGAATGACGGCCAGCGCATCGCCCTGGTAATCCGCACCAGCCTTCGCGCCGAGCTGCGACCACGGGATCGCCTGCGGGCTGGTCTCTTGCCCGTGCGCGAAGCCTGACAGGCTCAACAGCGTGAGTAGGAGGAGGTGAAGCTGAAGTTGTGTTTTCATAAATATCGTTGCCTGTTCGGTTCTTTGTCCTGGCCCGGTCCGCCTCGTGGCCAACCGCCAGGGAATGTCCCGTCACTTGGTAATGGCGGAATCCACCGCCTAATCACGCCATGGGTTTGAAACATCCTTTTCGAGAAGGGAGGTGAATCACGCTCGGGAGGAAAATCGGTAAAAGGCTACTGCAGTCGAAAACGCTTCGCGACTATCGCGGCCGCCGGGAAGCCCACGAGGTTTTGGAGTGCGCCAGACACCCCGCCGGTGACCACCGCAACTTTATTTCGAAACAGGGTCAATCGTTCTCCGATCCGAGAGGTCGTGGATTTCCGGCGGCTTGTGGCTTCGTCCCAGCCGCCGTGGAAATCGGCTCGGGTTTACGGTTTCTTGCTCTCCATTTTTTCCTTCGCCTTGGCGGCGGCGATTTTCTCCACGACGCGCGCTGCGCCGCAGCGCCTTGCCAGCGCCAGCGCTTCAGAATCCTTGCGCTTTCGCCCGGCGCCCTACTCCGCCGTGAGGGCAATGAGAAACGGGGCGCAGGGAGTGCGGGCGGAGATAAAATCCACAGTCGCGATTTCTAAGCTCGCCTGCGGATTTTCCCATGTGGCGAGGTCGAGCGCAATCGGTTCGCCTTTACGCGTCGTGCCCGCCCAAGCCACCTCGGCGTGACTCAAACTGGGTGGCGACGACTTCTTCCACCAATCGCGCACGTTGGTTCCGTACACGAGCGGCCACTCTTGGGCCGTCCCGTCTGCATAGCGAATGACATACCACCCCACAATTTGGCCAGGAGCCGCCTGCCACTGCGCCGCGTGCAGGAATCGAAGTCGGCGACACCGCAGACCAATAGGGATCGCTTCGACTCGGGTGGGAAACCGGCGTACGTTCCGACTATCACCGTAGAGTTGGATCACACCTCGAACATCAAATGTCACCCCGGCGAACGCTTGCAGACCGGCAGGCAGAAGCGACAAGTCGTTGGCCCAAGGCTCGTTCAAACCTGCGCCATAGAACGCCGTCAAGTCCACCAGGTTCGACGAAGCCATGGCCGCGCGGGGCGGGATCGGAACCGACGGACGAAGCTGTCGGGGCTGCCTCGTTGGCATGGCCTTCTTTTCTTCAAACTGAAAATCTTTGGGGTACAAATGCGATAGATGATTCCAGAAGTTGCTCAACTCCGTTAGGCCCAGAGCCGAGGGGACACCGGTGGAGTCGAGTTGCTGACTGGCCTGCAGTCGAGCCGACATGGCCACATCCGACGAGGGACGCTGCCCGTAGCGCACGTTCCAGCTCCGGAAGATACCCGCCACTTCAGTGACGAGTGTCCGGTCACCTGGGAGGAAAAACATGGAATCAACTGTGTTCAGAAGCGGCAGGGGCGGCGTGACGGGTTCGCCGGTGGAAATGTCCCAAAGGCGAACGGCGTGGCGGCCTCTCGTCGCGGTGGCGAGCAACTGTCCGTTGTGGCTGAACGCGACGTTGAAAATTCGCTCCTCGTGACGAAGGATGGGGCTGATTGGCAAACCGGTTGCCACATCGAACACCCGCCCAACCTTGGCTTCTCCGCCCGTTGCCAGCATTCGACCATCCGGGCTGAAACTGGCACATTCCACCCCATCGATGTGAGGCAGGGCCAAAAGCAGGTGACCGGTTCCCATATCCCAAATTCTGGCTTCCCCGTTCTCGTAGCTGTCATCAGAGCACGTGCTGACGAGCCGACGACTGTCGGGACTGAAAGCGGCACTCGTGACCGCCAATTTGTTGGTGAGAGGCGAGAATCGCTCTCGTCCCGTCGCTACGTCCAAGATATGGACATGACGCTTGCACTGCAGAGCGCAGGACTTACCGTCCGGACTGAAGATCGCGCCCGATTTGAAATCGGCGTTCTCTGGGGCGAAGCGCCAGAGGAAGCGGTCGCGGGCCAAGTCCCAGGCTTCGGCCCCGATCCCATCGGATAGAATGAGATGATCGCAATCCGGACTGGCCGAAAGCGAATTGGGTGCAGGGAGCGTCTCCGACAGCCGCACCTCCGTATGGTTTTCCATCGCACCGGATTTGAGACTCCACGTCTTCACCGTAACCGTGGCCCGCATGGCAGTCGAAGGGCTGAAATGCCGTTCCATGCTCAACCACCGTTGTTCGTCCCGGCTGAGTGCCGCCGCCATCACTTCGTTCGTGAAGGAGAAAGCGATCGAGTTCGATTGCCCGGTCTTCGTATCCCACACTTGCCACAGCCCGTCTGCGTTCTCCGTCACGACTTTTCCACGTTCCGGTGACCAGCCCATGATCGCCACGGATGCTTGCGCCCAGGGCCAAACCACGGCGTCTTCGGGATTCAGATCCCACAGACGCACCGTGCCGTCAGCGCCAGCCGTCAGGAGCCGTCGGTTATCGGGATGAAAATCAACCACCGTGGCCCACCAACTTTGCTTGATGGCTGGGGCAATAGGCCCGCCTTCGCTTGCACTATAGATCTCGACTCGTCCATCAAAATGTCGGAGCACCAGACCTTTCCCGTCGGGGCTGAACTCCGATTGCATGATGAGACCTTTGCCGTGCGAAATGGTTCGGAGCAGCTCTCCATTCTGCGTATTCCAGATGCGGGCCTTGCCATCGCCGCTGGAACTGACCATCGACTTGCTATCGGGGCTGAACGCAACATGGGAAACCCATTGCTCATGCGGCAGTGACGAGACGACAGGCTTTCCCGTAGCCGCGTCCCAAAGGTGTGCGGAGTTGCGCCAATTTGCGGTGGCGATCAGTTTCCCATCCGGACTGATGGCCACCCAACGAACGGCATGGTTGTGGGGCAGAGTGAACATCAGCTCTCCGCTTCGTACATTCCACACGCGAGCGGCGCCATCATAGCTGGCCGTCGCCAGACGAGTCCCGTCCGGATGAAAGACCATCGAGGAAAGTTCCCGGCGGTGTTGGAACGGCAGGCCCACAAGGCGACCGGTGGTCGAATCCCAAACCCGGACGGTTGCATTCCCGCCCATGGTCGCGACCAGGCTGCCGTCGGGGCTGAAGATGCCGCTGATCGTTGCATTTGTGTCCAGCTTCACCCTGATCTCGCCGCTGTCTGCGTCCCAGAGCCGGGCCCCGTCTTGAGCCGCAGTCAGGACGCGGCTGCCGTCCGGACTGAACAAAGCGTCGGTGACGTGGCCGACGTGGGGCAAGGCCGGCGTGACGGCTTCACCGGTAGCCACATCCCAGACCCGCGCGGTCTGGTCGTCGCTCGCCGTGACTACACGGCGGCCGTCCTTGCTGAACGAAGCCGCATTCACCCGTCCGCTGTGAAACCAGCAATGAAGCAACCTGGGGCAGTGTTGGATTACTGATTCGATGCGCAGCCGATGAATAGCCACCTTGTCGGAATTCCCTTGCTCCAAGTCTAACGCTTCCGCAAACCACACCAATGAGCCAAAATAATCGCCCTCCTCGAGTAAGCGGGCGCCGTTAGCCACGTTGAGTCGCACCAGGCGGTCGCGGCTCTCGGCACCGCTGCGCTCGGCGCGCTGACGCTGGGCCGCTTCCGCCGTCTGCGCCTCCTTCGCAAGCCGGCGCAGATGCGATTCGGATTGCGCGTGGCTCTCCGCATCCTGGCGCAACCGACTTTGCTCACGCTCGGCGCGTGTCGCGCGCACTGCCTGCCATGTACTCACCACGACACCAAGAATCAGTACGCACAGCACTGTGGCTGCCGCGCTGAAGGCAAGCTTGTTCCTGCGCCACGCTTTCTGAAGTTTGTAGGCCGCACTCGAAGGCCGGGCGATGACCGGTTCGTTGTTCAGATGCCGTTTGAGATCAGTCGCCAGCCCGTTAGCCGTGTCGTAACGACGGGAGCGATCCTTCTCCAGGCACTTCATCACGATCCAGTCGAGATCGCCCTGAAGTTCGTGCACAAGCTTCCCCACGTCAGTCTGGCGGCGTTTGCCTGCCGTGGTGCGGGCTTCCCCTGCCAATGTGTTCAGCTTGGTCGAGGGGCGCAGCGGTTCACGTTCCCGGATGATCTGCCGCAACGCATCAATGCCGCCCTGCATCATCTCCTTCGCATCAAACGGCGTCTGGCTTACCAGCAATTCGTAGAGCAACACGCCCAGGCTGTAGATGTCCGCCCGCGTGTCGATGTCTAGCCCGCTCATCTCCGCCTGCTCGGGGCTGATGTAAGCCGGCGTGCCGACGAACTGTTGAAACTGCGTGAAGACTGTCTTGTCCGTCAGCTCCTGCTGGGTGGCCTTGGCGATGCCGAAATCGATCACCTTCGGTACCGGCGTGCCGTCATGCAACGTGACCAGAATGTTCGAAGGTTTGATGTCGCGATGGATGATGCCCTTCTGATGCGCGTGCTGGATGGCCTGGCAGACGAGGATGAACAACCGCAACCGTTCGTGAGTGGGAAGCTGGTTCTGGTCGCAGTACTCGGTGATCTTGATCCCCCGCACCAGTTCCATCACGAAGTAGGGCCGGCCCGCCTCGGTCACGTCCGCGTCGAAAATCTTGGCGATGTTCGCATGGTCCATCATGGCCAGCGCCTGCCGCTCGGCCGCGAAGCGATTGACAATCTGCCGGCTATCCATGCCCAGCTTGATGATCTTGAGGGCGACGCGGCGTTTGATCGGCTCGCGCTGCTCGGCCATCCAGACTTCCCCGAAGCCGCCTTCGCCGATCTTTTCCAGCAGCTTGTAGCGGCCGAGCATCTGGGCAGGGGCTTCGGAAGGAGGAACCGATGGCAAGGTGGGAGTACACGCCTCCACCGCCGGCTCCTTCATGAAAGAGTCCTGTTGAAAGTGATCGGCCAGCAAGGCTTCCATCTTGGCCCTTTGCACCCGATTCGCGCCGCAGGCCCCGTCCAGGAAAGCGGCGCGTTCCTGCGGAGTGGGCTTGTCCAGCGCCTCGAAGAAGATCTCTTTCTCCGAACGGCCGGATGTGGCTGAATCGCTCATGGCTATATCCTGTTACTTGCAATGGCGGAATTGGCCGGCAAAACACGCCAGCATCCCAGGACTTTTTCACCCATCACCCACAGTGACCACTTACTGACTACTCCCCGCGAATCGCCCCCTTCAGCCAGGCTCGGGCAAAATGCCAGTGCCGGTCGGCGCTACGCGGGGATATCTCCAGTGCCTCGGCGATCTCCGGGATGGTCATGCCGACGAAATACCGCAGCTTCACCACCTCGGCGGCCGTAGCATCCTCGGCGGACAAGGCATCCAGCGCGTCATGCACGGCGAGGATTTCGTCCGCGGGCGCGGTGAGTTCGATGGCCGATTCGTGCAACTCCTCCAGCGGCTGGGCGGCACCGCGTTTCAAACTGACCTTCTGCCGGGCTTTGTCGATGAGGATGCGTCGCATGGCCTCAGCCGCCGCCCCGAAGAAATGGGAACGCCCGCGCCACTGCTGCCGATCCGATCCGGCCAGTCGCAGCCAGGCCTCATGGACCAACGCGGTGGCTTGGAGGGTTTGGCCGGGTCTCTCGCGCGCCATTTTTGCGGCTGCCAGTTTGCGCAATTCTTCATAAACCAGCGGGAGCAGTTGGTCGGCAGCCTTCGGCTCGCCCGCCGAAAGGGCGCTGAGCAATTGCTTGACGTCGGACATGGGGACGATGGTAGGCCGTTGGTCGCAAAAAGCGAGCGCGCCTGGGCGGAAAAGGCGAGAGGGTGAACAGCCGGAGAAAGAGCCCGAGTTCGACTTGAATTCACGAGGGTTCGATTCCCTTCACCCGCTGGCTCGGCTCAAAAATCGTTCACCTGCACTGTCACCTGCACTGTCAGCAAAACTCCCGAACGAGCCTCAAGACTGACGACAGGCACCAGGCCCTGCGCCTCCTCCAGGCTAGGAATGAATCTGAGGCGCAGCCGCACATGAATCTGTCGCTGGCGCGGGTGTATATGAACGGCGCGGATCCGAAACTCGGGACACGAACATGGCAGGATGTCATGGAGAGCATCGTGTCGCAGAAGACAGCTGAAACGCGGTGCCGCTGGAATGTCGCCAAGGACAAAAACTTCGACGGTATCCGCAGCCTGAGGGTGGCGGAAACGCGACCAGAGCAATTCTACAGGGGACTGGAGGACGGGAAGGTGTCCACGAATGTTTACTTGCGCCGTATCCACAATCACGCGCTCGGAATGGAGTGGCTCGCTGAAGTCGGTGATTCCCCGGCTGCAATGGCCGAAGCCGGTGTTCAAATCACAACGGGCCATCACCGCCGCCGCACACGTCCATCGTGGGCCGGGAGCTTAACATCGAACGGCGGGATTTCTACGAACTGCTCTGGCACACCGGGTCGTGGCAGATGGATGCGGCGTGCCTAATGGCGGAAGACAACGATTGGAACAACAGCACACTCTGTTACTCGCGCCGGAAATTGAAATCACGCGGGACGGTCATCAATCCAGCGCTGATTCGCTTTGGAGCCGAGGTGGAGGCGATTCTGAAGCGGCGTCCAGCGGCGGGGCCGCTGTTTCCATATTTGCGCACCGTGCGGGCGGGCGACCGGGCGACGGAGTTCAAGCAGCGATGCGACGGCCTCAGCATCATAGGAGTGTCACTGCACTCGTATCATTACGCGTGGGCGGAACGGGCGCTGAAATGCGGTTACCCGGAGCGGTTTGCGCAGCAGGCCCTCGGGCACAACTCGAAGGCGGTGCATCACGCCTAGTTGAAGAACGCCGAGGTCACTTTGCCCTCGCTTGATGATTGGGAGAAGCAATGGAAGGAGAACCAGCAAGGGATGCAGAAGCCGAAGCTGGTGCCGGTGGATTTCTAGGCACACGTTGGTGAACTGGCTGCCATGGCAGCCGGCGAAGGTGCAAGGGTGAGAGGCGATGGGACAAAGACTTTGGAGGCGCCCACCCAAAAAGGAATGAACGCATGGCCCCCGTTGCTTCCCACCGGAGGACAAATACACCGTGTCGAAGCCGGTGCGAGTGCGACAAAAAACGGTACGCCTCGACATTCCTGATCTAATCCATCACGCTGATCAACATGAAGTCACGGCGCTTATCAGGGTGTCGAAGGTTTGTTTTCCTACTCGCAAGCTTGGCCCTCGCAAAATCCTGGGTGGCCATGGGCTTTGAGCCTCAGTTCCAAAAGTGTACTCTCCAGGTAGGCAACCAGCTACTCAAGCCGTCCGAAGTCATGAACAAGTTCCGAATGACCCATCGGGTCGGCACAAACAGGTTTTTTGTTGCTGAGGACACAGTTTCGCGACCCGGACAATCCGGGATGAACCTTGAGTGGAGCGTTCGCTCGGGCGACGGGCTTCATCTCTCCTGGCTGGCTGGAGAAAGCAACATCGCTTATCTGGTTGCTTACAAGGCGGACAAGGATGGCCGTTTTCAAGCATACGAATCGCCGCCACGGCTTCGCAGGATCGATCTGATTGCCGGCAAGTGGATGACAGACCTTCCAATCGGCAATCGCATATCAGCGGAGTATTCACTCAAAAGCGTTGTCGCGGTGCTGCCCTACGATGGCGGAGTTTTGGTTCTAACGGGTCTCACGAAGGATGAGTCCAAGACAACATGGGAAGACGTCATGGCGGCTTATGTAGTGAGTTTCTTCAAGGAAGGCGCCACGAACCCGGCCTGGTCCAAACAGTTTTCTTCCACAGGCGAGCGGCCCCATCCCGGAGCATATCTTTGGGGCATCCGCGGTCCGCGCTATGCGAGTTCGTCCATTTCCCCTTTATCGTGGATGGGCGATCGGTTGCTGGTTTGCCCGGAGGGCATGCAACCG
Source organism: Verrucomicrobiota bacterium (assembly GCA_041166945.1). Taxonomy (GTDB): domain Bacteria; phylum Verrucomicrobiota; class Verrucomicrobiia; order Limisphaerales; family JADJPG01; genus DASTLJ01. Next base: position 15,592 of record JBEEGQ010000379.1, on the reverse strand, counting down.
CTCCGTTGCTTGAATCCCGAAACGGGCTCCGAGATTTGGCAAGTGGATCGCGTGTGGGAATTCCAGCGCGGCTTTATTGGCCCAAGCGTGTGGGCACACTACATCAGCCGGTTTGGCAATCGGATGTTTGATACCACCACCAAGAGCCCGGGGGAGGAGCGAAAAACGTTTGACCAGAGCTATCAGTGTGCGCTTGCGGGCGGTCCGGTAAGCGTGAGGCTCAACTTTGGTCGCGGCAATGATTCTCACAGTGTTTTCCTTGCGCTGGTCAAGGGTCCTGCCAACGGTTGGGCGGGTTACTTGTCCGATTGCCTCGTTTACGAGCTTGGGGACCATGGAAAACCAATTTCCATGGTCACGCTTCCACAAACTGTCCAAGGTTCGCAGTTTTGCGTTCGACCCGATGGTGTGATTTGGAAGTGTCAGAACGACACTTTCGTCAAAATTAATCCTTCACGTCGCGCGCCAGAGATGGAAATGGGAGGATCTGACGGGCTCTCGAATTTAGCATGGAGTCGTCGTGTGCAGTACTCGGAGCAAACAGCTTGGTTCCATGCCGGCAAGGCTGGTGATCCAGCCGCTTTCGGCGAAACTCACGCTTTCTGCCTGCCAGGAGGCGGATACGTGTCTAAGAAGGACGAGTCTGTTTATTATTTTCCGCTCGCCGCGGTCGACCTCACAACCGGCGTTGACAGCTCCTTGGTGCTGAATGTGCCGTTCGAGGGATCGTTTCCGGTGCCGACCGTTAACGTCAGCCATGAGTCAGGCAATGGAACAGAAAGTTACCGAGCGCTATCATTTCATCTTCTGGCAATTACAGGCCTCGCGACTGAAAGCCGGGAACTGGAAATCACTCTTACGACAGAGACCCAGACGCATGCCGTCCGATTTGATCTGAAGGACGTCCTGCAAACGACAGAAACCACGGCGTCCAAAGCTGCAGGGGATCCCATGCACTCGGCACGGAATCGGGCGAAACTGGTCGATCCGAAATCGCTCAACGAGGCGCTGCAATCCGCAGCAGTGGGCGCCGACCTTGAGTATTTGAAGGCGCTCATGGAAGTCGGGGCCGATCCAAAGTATGTGTCCCCCTTCGGATGGACCGCGCTCATGACGGCTGCGTGCTACGGTACGGCAGACATGGTTGATTTCTTGATCGCTGCAGGTTCGAATGTGAATGCGGCGGACAATAATTGTGGTGGTCAAACAGTTTTGATGTGGGCCGCGCGGAGCGGTCGGGAGTCACGGCACAAGATCCGGGCCTTGTTGAAAGCCGGGGCGGATCCCAAAGGTGCCACCGCCAGCGGGTGGAACGCGCTGATGTCTGCGGCAGGTGAGGGAGAACTTGAAGCTCTCGAATGTCTTCTCCAGTCAGGAATGAGCATTACAACCCGCGATAACAACGGCGAGACCGTCCTCATGGCCGGCGCCCGGTCAGGGAAGGCGAATATCATCGCCGCATTGCTAAAAGCCGGCGCGGATGTTAAGGCCAAGGACAAAGAAGGGTTTACGGCTTTGATGCGAGCGGCTGACGGTTACGAATCAGAAGGAGCCGTCGAGGCACTTCTAAAGGCCGGTGCGAACCCAAACGCTCGGGCCCAGGACGGACGCACCGCACTCCAGATCGCGGAGAAATCGAATCATTCCGGCTCGGTGCAAGTTGTCAGGCTTTTGAAACCCGTGACAACCACGAAGTGATGTTCTGCAACTACCGCAAGCCTTGCAAATCGATAGGGAGCACTCCAATTTAAGGAACCTGCACGGAGCTTGTACCTAGAAAGGTCTGCGCTTTGGCCAACGCCGTTTACCGCTTCCACTCAAACCAAAACCTGCTCCTACTACGTTCAATCGCGTACTTTCGAGGGATGTTAGCGGTCAACGATTAAGAAAGATAGCGCGAGCGTGGCGGTTGTTATTAAGCATCGTTCGGATTTTCTCCGTCGAGAAACCAAGCTCATGGAGCAAGCACACGCTTAAAACAAGCGCCACTTGCTCGCTAAGCAGCCACAATTCTTTCCAATCCATCTCGCAAGGCGCATTCCCATCAGGATGCGTCAGACGATTTCTGATATCTGAAACTCGATTTCCAAACGATTTGGGATCACCGCAAAGCTCGGCGAGCAGTGGCTCGAATCGTCCGCATACGTCTTGGATTTGTTTTCGAAGAGAGAACTGATGCAAATACTTCAGTTTATTTAAGAGACTAACCTTAAAATCTGGATCAATGTTCCCGGGTATCGCTTTGACAAAACAAGGCCTTATGTCACGCTCGTAGGCCTCGTCCGTAACATACTTGCCTCCAATGAATCCACGGTGATAAGCCTCGATCCCGTGTGCGAGGCTCAAGAATCGCTGGCGCGTGGGCATGTCCCGGTTGTAGAGCGTCGAAAAATACAGGTCATAAACAGGGTCGAGCATGGCATGTTTATCAAGGTATGCTGCAAGTGCGGTGTTCGGTTCAGGGTCGATTGCGGCAAGACTGAATGGCATCTGGATTGGCAACAACTTGTCTTCACAATCATCGGGTAGATCGATTTTGCGAATGAACTCAAATTCTTCGTAAATGGGAGTGTTCTCCACGTGGTATTTGGGTTGATCCATCCTCGCAATTATCGAAAGCCGGTATACGGGTTTGCCAATGCCCAAGGCAAAGAAATGCTGAAGTTTGGCAAGCATGTCATCGAACAGCTCGCAGGAAGTAAGTTGGTCGCATTCTAGGATTAGCCTACACTCTTCTCGCAGGCGATAACCATCTTGCTCGTGTGAGGCGTGGCCGGCGAATTCCAATCGCATCTTAATGCCGTTCCCCTCGCCGAGCAGAACATCTTGCGGCACTCGGAATGCGAACGTGGTTGTGTGAGTTGTTTGATCGCGTTCAGCGCTGATTCCAGACCGTGCGGCCCAATCTGAAAGATGTGTCAATTCGCAGGCCATCCGGCAGAATTGCATTTTTGCCGGTGTGGCAAAGTGCCCGCCAATAACACCGCGATACGAAGAAACCTTTGCAGATCTTCCCCCAGGCAAATGCATTGAAACATTGCGCGTGTAACAGTCAAAAAGAGTTGCCGACTTTCCACCAACAGTCCTTCCCCATACCGTGAACTGCCGTCGCAGTACTGAGTCGTCGCCTACATCGAAAAAGTAATCGTACAGGTCAAGTTCCGCGCCACCAGTTTGGCTGTAAGTTAATTCACCGAGGAGTTGCTTTTCTGGGTTCTCTGGCAGCCACCAAGTTCCTTTGACTCGTGTCTCGGCTCTCATAGTTGTGTGAATTGCGCCGCATCGCCATATGACAGGCGCAAGCTTAAGCAATACGAATGGTGAACTGGTTAGCGTGCGCGCCGCAGATGTACCCCATTGTCGAAACTGACAGGAGGATATGTTGGGATTCAATTTGATATCACGCAATTTCTTCCAGATTTTTTGGCTTGGCGCTTGCGCTCCTCTGCGACATCAATCAAATCCGCTGTGCGAGCATCTGGGGGCGTTGTGGCGATGCCGATGCTCACAGACACCTTCGGCAGTTTCTTTCGTTTGTGGTTGCATTGCATATTTTGCACTCGCGTCCTGATCCCCTCTGCCAGTTCGATCGTTCGTTTATGCTGCTGTCCAACGATAAGTGAAACTGTTTCATCGCCCAAACTCCGATAGCCATTGCCGAATTCACCGAGCCCGTCGCGAACGGCTTCGAGGTATGCTTTCATCACCACGTCACCCGCGGCTTGACCGAACTCCTTGTTGATTTCCCCAAACTTGTCCATGTCCGCATATAGCACGCTGATGGGAGTATCATTCGATCGCTGAAAAGCCCTCATCAAGTCGGGGCAAAAGTACCGAAGATCGAGCAAAACTTCGAAGAATTCAAGAATACGATCACGCTGCAACGCCTCACGTAACTCTTCGATCCGTCTGAGGCCTCGGTAGGTGATGACGAGTCGATGGACAGGTGAACCGATGAAGACATCCCGGAGGGCTTGCCTCGGGTTCTCCCATTGATATTCGCGAAATCGTTGTGGGAATTTCTGCCCCGGGGACATCTCACCGCGGAGCCGCGACACGAGCGTCTGCATCTCCTGATCGTCAAAACGGATGTACAAGTCCTCCAGCAAGGCGATCGCCATCTCGATGTAGTGCGTTTGCGGTAGGTCAATTGCTTTGATCTGCTCTGGGCTGGATGTGCAGAAGAACTCAAAGTGGCGTGAACCCGTAGCAAGTTGGCGCAGGAAGACCAGTTCCGAATATCGAATATCGTCCATAATGATCGCTCGTTTCGGTAGGGTAAACGAGCACCCGCATGGGGCAATCGGAATCGTGAGGCGCAATCTTTCGCCGATGGCAGCCCAGCATGAACAGAGCGCAACCGCCAGAAAGCATCAGAGAAAATCTTACCGAATTCTTCACCCAAGCCTTCACTGAGCGGGCAGTTGAAAGGCAGGCAATGCCGGGCGATGAGCGAAGGGTAGCAAAAGCTGCTTGCACCCTTTAAAAGCGGCCCTACACTGGGCCTTGTGATCCGAAATCACACCCGGCGACGAGGCGAAGACCAACGGACTATGGGTTCGCAAAGTTGGGAGCGCTGAGTGCCGTCGAACCTAGTTTTGTTTGGATGTGTAACAGAATTGACGCAATGGGTCGGGGCGCTGTCCTTCGACTTTAGAAAGGATATGAAACAGGTCCCAAGGCCGCGCACCACGGCCGGTGTTCTTCGCCGCCTCAGCATCCTGATGATTTTGTTTTCCCTTTGCATCGACTGCGCAAAAGCCCAGTTACCGACGCTACAATGGGTTCGTGCATCAGGTCCCCCCAGCTACCCGATTTACAGCAGTGGCCAGGGTCTTCGCGCGAATACTTCGGGTGAAGTCTTTGTGACCGGAGGCTTTTTGACCGGAAGGATCAATTTTGGAAACTTCAGGTTGACCAACAGCACCGACGCATCTGCACTATTTTTCGTCAAATACGACCGCGATGGGAATGCCCTCTGGGCCCGTCACATGGGTGACCCTGTAGGAGCAATCGGCCAAGGCGTCGCAATCGATCCAATTGGCAACAGCTATATTTGCGGAAGGGTCGGCTCAAATGTTCTCCTCGCTCAGTACAACAATGCGGGCGAGCTTCAATGGTCCCGAAAGATTAATGCGAGCGACAGCAACACTGCGGGGACAGCCGTCGGACTGGATTCCGCCAACAACGTTTACCTAACCGGCTATTTCCATCGTTATTTGGATTTTGGCACGACGAATCTCAGCAACAACGGCACGACAGATTTGAGCGACCTTGAGGTGTTTGTTGCAAAGTTCGACAACGCCGGCAAATTAATCTGGGTACGACAGGCGGGAGGTCAGTCTCGAGACTACGCTTCTGGCCTAGCCGTGGATCCGCAAGGTAGTTGCTACGTAACAGGTTATTTTAACTCCACCAATTCAGTTTTCGGCCCTATTACGCATACGAATCTAACCGGATACCTGAACATATTTGTAACCAAATATGATTGCTTCGGTAACGTGGTGTGGTCAATGAGTGCCGGGCACGAACACGGTGCTTTGGCTTACGGTATCGACATTGACACGGCCGGAAATTGCTATGTATTAGGCACGTTCCTCCAAACCAATTTATATTTCGGTCCTACGAATCTTGTTTCGGCTGGGAGTTTTGACATCTTTCTTGCGAAATACAGTTCCAATGGCCAGTTCCTTTGGGCCAAGCAGGCGGGGGGATCTTTTAACGATATAGGCTATGGCATTGTCGTAGATGGAGAAGGTAACAGCTACGTCACTGGGCAATTTGAAAGTACGGCGTCGTTTTCCGTAACGAACTTGACCAGCAAGGGCGATCCAGACATTTTCTTTGCTAAGTATGATTCGAGTGGAAATCTCCGTTGGGCAAAACAAGCGAATAGCGACGCATATGATGGTGGTTCAGGAATCGCACTGGACGGATTAGCGCATATTTATTTGACTGGAGCGTTTTCCATGACGGCTCAATTTGATGACACAAATATCGTCAGTGGCAGCGACTTCCAAGTGTTTGTCGCCAAATATTCCGAAGCTTTTCCTCCTTCGATTACAACACAACGCCAGAGTCGTGTCGCGGAGTGTTCTATTATAACTACTTTCTCGGTCACCGCTGCCGGAGATGAACCGTTATCCTATCAATGGTTTTTCAACCGTACAATGCCAATTTCCGGCGCGACGAATTCAGTTTTTGCATTTCCCGCTTTCCAAATCGTGGCCGGCGATTATTCGGTCGTTGTGAGCAATCGTTCCGGTCTGGTGACCAGTTCGGTGGCAACGCTGACCGTCGCGGATACTACAGCCCCAGTTGTGGTCCTCAATGGATTAGCCAATCTCAGCGTGGAGTGCCATAAGGCCTTCGTGGAGCCGGGAGCAACTGCAACAGATTCGTGCGCCGGTGTGAGACTCGTTTCAGTGATTGGCCACGTGAATACGAATATTGCGGGCACCTACACGCTGAGTTACGTAGCATCGGATTTGTCGGGTAACAGCGCGACTAATACCCGTATCGTAACCGTGGTGGACACGACTCCTCCGCTTGTGACACTCAATGGACCTGCGAGCATGATTGTCGAGTGTCATTCCGGCTTCGCTGATCCGGGGGCTATTGCCATTGATGTATGCGCTGGAGCAGTTCCGGTGGAAGTCAGCGGCTTCGTCGATGCAAACACGCCCGGCACATACACGCTACGTTACGTGGCTACCGAGCCCTTCGGGAACAGCACAACAAATATGCGCGTCGTTACAGTATTGGATACAATTCCTCCAGCCTTGATCGGTCAGGGAACAAACATGGCGGTTAGCTGCCCGGCGACGCCCGTATTCACAGCGCCGAGAGTGATCGACAATTGCGATCCCAATCCAACAATGACGTTCACCGATGCGACCGTTCCTGGGCGTTGTCCTGGTGCCTACGCGATCACGCGCACATGGGTTGCAAAGGATGAATGCGGGAACATTTCTGCGCCAGTCAGCCAGTCGATAACCGTCCATGATGTCACACCGCCCCGACTGGGACCGGTGCCCGTCGGAGCGACCATTGAATGTAACGGCCTGCCGCCGATCCTGGCCATCTTGGCAGCGACCGACGATTGCGATCCCAACCCAACCATTACATTCACTGATGTCTTCACCGCCGGCCGCTGTCCACAAAATTACAGCCTCACTCGCACATGGATGGCCGTGGACGCCTGCGGAAACGCCGCGAGCAACAGCCAGATCATTATAGTACGTGACACGACCGCGCCTGTCCTAAGTGGTCAAGGAGCAAGCGCGGTTATCCAATGTCCGGCTACGCCTCTGTTCATACCACCAAGAGCCATTGATAATTGTGATCCGGATCCGATGATCACCTTCACTGACATAACCACCCCCGGGGCGAGAGCGGCCAACTACACCGTCACGCGCAAATGGGTAGCGAAAGATCAATGCGGCAACATTTCTGCGCCCGTCAGCCAGACGATTACTGTGCAGGACATCGCGCCTCCCGAAATCATTTGCCCGACCAATTTGGTAATCGAGGCAACCGGCCAGACCGGGACAGTGGTCCATTTCACCGTCACAGCGACCGATCATTGCGATGGCGGTGTAATGGCAAAATGCGTTCCTGAATCAGGTAGCAGGTTTCCGATCGGAACCGTCGCTGTCACCTGCCGGGCGTCCGACAGTTCGGGGAATTCCGATTCCTGTAGCTTTAGGATCACCGTGCTTCATTCCAATGTGCCGCCAGCGTGCCTGGCGCGGCTTCTTCCGAGTGCTTGCGTGTTGATTTTCCCGAACGACCCAAGGTTTTACGTGGTCGCCCTCAACGGTTCGAATGCCTGCATTATCCTGGACGGATCGCAATCGTCCGATGCCGATAATGACGCTCTTCAGTTCTCGTGGAAAGTGGATGGTACCAAGCATTGGAAGGGTGAAACAGTGACCAACTGCCTCGATTTGGGCTGCCACCAGGCTGTGCTAGCGCTGAGTGATGGCCGGGAGATCAGCAGTTGCACCCTGGACGTCTGCGTCATCACGGCCTGCGAGGCCGTTGAGCAGTGCATTGCCCTGCTGGATGGAGCCGCCTCCAGTCGACAGAACAAGGGCCCGTTAGTGGCGACACTCAAAGCTGCTTGTGCATCCTTCGACAGGGACAACTTCACCTCAGGACTAAATCAGCTGGCCGCGTTCCAGAATAAAGTGCATGCACAACTCGGACGAACCGATCCGGCCTCGACTCAAGCCATCGTTGATTGTGCGCAGCGCATTCTCGACGCCGTAGGTTGCCAGGGCCACAGGTGAGCTGTTGCCAGGCCAACCCAGCATGAACATCGCGCAACCACCCAGAGACCGAAAAAAGCTTCACCTGATTCTTCACCTAAACCTTCACTGAGCGAGCGGTTGGCTCGCAATGGAGGGGCATTCCGGGGGCGATGAACGAGCGGTCGCAAAAGCTGCTTGAACCCTTTAGAATTGGTCCTCGTTCGATTCCGACCTTCGCCTCCACCTTCCTCTGCCAGTACTCTTGCGCTGCTTACCCACTGCTCTGGCGTGCTCTTGCAATGCATACTCTGCCGCAAATAGGCCATTTTAAGGTGATTTGTGTAGGCGTTGGTCGAAAACCGACCCTCGCCTCACCTTGACCCGAGCGGTAAATTCCTTACCGGCTTTTTCTCCCGTCAAGTGTCGAAATTACATTGAAAGCAAGCGCTCCTGACGCGCGAAGGAAATATGATGTCAGTAACGGGATCTCAACGGATGCCTGCATCTCTCCAGCGCTTTCCTCATTCCGTCAGACGAAAAAACTTTGCGCCGGGGGCGGAGGTTACCACCACGCCGTTTGTTCCGTTCGGCACGTCGGTCCAAGGGCCGAGGATGTTGGTGGTGGATTGCAGGCGGAAGCACGAGGACGCTCCCCAATTCAGCCGAAAGTTGGCGCTCGCGGGCACGCCTGTGATGAAAACAGACGGACGGTTCGTGGTGAACAACAGAGGGCTCAGCAGGGCGAGGCTGGAATCGAGGCTTGTCTTCACACCGCGCGCGGCCAAGACCTCGGCGTGAGCGCCGCCGGCAATTTCAAAGTAGAGAAATTCAACTGGATACGCGCCGGGCTTGAGGTGCGTGACGCCGAGTGTCGTTGAGTTTGCGGTTGCGCCGGGATGAATCAGCGTGTCGCCGCGATGTGCCGGATTCGCCGGGTTGCCTGTGTCCACGCGTGTGGAACTCGCGAACACCGCGCCGACGATGCGCAGGCTCGCGCCGTCATCACTCGCGAAGCCGAATGTGTAATCGCCTTCCTGATCGATGTAGATCGTCGCGTTCGCAGCGAGGATGAAATTGTCGTCGTCCGCCGGAGTATTTCCAGCGAAGGGCACTGCGGTGCTAATGAACGGGCCGGGGCAGCACGGGAAGAGATCGAGGTCCACGCGATTGATCACCGTGCTGGTGTAATTCGTGACGCGGCCGAATTGTGGTGTGTTGGCGACGTGCGCGGCAGATGGGAGGTCGTAGGGCATCACCGCGGGGTCGTTCGTGTGGCCCCAGACTTCGCGCACGTTCCAACGGCACGCGGCCGCGGCGAGTCCGGGCGAAAGCACCGGCGCAGGCAGAATGGTGTTGGGCAGCGGACCAGCCGGCGCAGCGAGCGCGGTGATCTGGCTCGGCGAAAGCGCTTCGCCGAATATCGCGAATTCATCGATGAATCCCTGGAAGTAAGAGCCGGGAATCCCTTCGCTGTAACCGATCAAAACGTCGGCGTCTTTGGTCGTGTTTGCGCGGCCCACGGCGCTTGCATCAAGCTGGCCGTTCACGTAGATGGCCATAATGCCGCCGAACGAATTGTAGGTCCACGCAAGGTGCGTCCATTGATTGGCTGGAATGCCGCGACCGCCCGCGATGTCGTTGTTCCAGAAGCCGAAATAGGCATTCGACCCACGCAAACCGAAGTGCAACGAGCCGGTGCCGCCGGGTCCCGTGTTGCCGAGCACCATTTTATCGCCAGGGCCGACGACGCGAGGATAAATCCACGCGCTTACTGTGAAGTCGCCTTTGAGTCCGAGTCCGCGATTGGAGTTGGTCGGATCGTGCGGTGTGGTGAGCCGGTAGTAATTGTTCGTGCCGAAACCGGGATCGTTCAGCGCGATGGCGGAGTTGATCTGGCCGCGATGGTCGGCGTTCCAGTAATTGGGGCCGGTACCCTGATACGTCGGCACGGAACTGCCGAGGGCATCGAACACCGTGAACGTGTCGAACGAATAATAAGTCCGCAGTCCCGTCTCGACTGCGCCGATGTCCATGCGTCCATTCACCACGCGCGCCAGTCCGCGCTGGTCGGTCAACCCGAAGCCGTTGAATGTCGGATTGCCCGCATCAATCGCCGGGCTGCCGCCGAGCGGCGCGTGCGTCAGTGTCGGGCCGCCGTTGTTGGCCAGCGGGCCGAGGGAGGCGTTGATGGGCGCACCAGCAGTGCCGATGAGGTTGCCGTTCACGCCATTGTTCAGGCCGCTGGTCGTGCCGTCGCCGACAAGATTGTAAGCGTTCGCGGCATAGGTGGCCCCGACTAGATTCACATCCGGCCCCGTGGGCGCGGAGTTGGCGGCGATGAGGCAATTGCTCAAGCTGATGCTCCCGTTGTTGAAACGGATGCCGCCGCCGGAAGTAGATGCCGAGTTTGAGACGACGGTGCATTGCCGAAGCGTGGCAATGGGAACGCCCGCGCCGGTCTCAATGGCGCCGCCGCTGCTCACCGCCTGGTTGCCCGAGAAGGTGCAGTGTTCGGCCGTCAGATTACCCTGGTAGCTCATGAGCGCGCCGCCAAACGTGGCGTCGTTATCCACGAACGTGCAGCGTCGGACTACGGCTGTGCCGGCGAAGTTCCACAACCCACCGCCCAGCGCAGTAATACTAAACAAGCTCACCGCGTGCCCGTTGCTGATGGTGAGTGAGTCCAGCGTCAACGATTCGCCGGGCATAACGATGAAAACGTGCCGTGCGTTTTCTCCGCTGACGGTGAGGCCGCCGGGCAGATTCGTCGCGATGATGCTCAACGCGCCGTCATGATTGGTGATGACGAGTGATTCGGTCGTGAGATGAATCACGCCGCCGGAAAGATTGGTCGTGAACGTCACGGTGTCGTTGCCGGGGCGAATCCCTGCGTTGCCGATGGCCTGCCGCAATGAGCCGGGGCCGTTGTCCGCGAGCGTCGTGACGATCGTGGACGCTTCGACATCGGAATCAGAAGTCGTGGCGATGTTGCCAATGTAGGCCACGTTCTGTCCGGTGATTTTCGCATCGAGATTGAAGACCGCGCCACCCACACCCTGGCCGTTCGCGCCATTACCGCCGCCAAAAGAACCAACGCCTCCGACGCCGTTGGTCGCGATATTGCCGGTGAAGGAGCAGTTCACGACTGTGACCGCGCCGGTGCGCGCGAAGATCGCGCCGCCAAGTCCCGCGCCGCCACCACCGCCGCCGGAGTGCGAAGAAAAAGATCCTCCCGCCGCGCCGCCGTACTGTCCGCCCGCGCCTGGCGCGCCGCCTGAACCGCCGAGACCTCGCGCACCGCCCGCGCCACCGCCCCCGCCAAAGCCGCCCGCCCCGCCGTTGAATCCCGCCGTGCCGGAACCCGCGCCGCCGCCGCCGCCGCCCCCGAAGCCGCCCGGGCCACCGGCATTGCCCGCCGCGCCACCGTTGCCGCGATTGGGAAATCCGCCGTTGCCCCCGGAATCCGCGTTGAAGCTGTTGCCATCTCCGTTGCCGCCGTTGCCGCCCGCGGCGACGTTGCCAACGAATGCGCAACCAGAGAGTGTGAGCGACGTGCCTTCAGTGTAAATCGCACCGCCCATTCCTGCGCCAGCGCCGCCTGGGCCCCCATTGTTGCCAGGACCGCGATTCTCGCCATCACCGCCGCGAATGCTGTTCTTGGCGAAGGTGCAGTTCGTGGCGAGGATCAAGCCGCCTGAGTGATTGTAAATTGCGCCGCCAAATCCCGTCGCGTCGAAACCGTTGGTTATCGTCAGCGCGTTTAACGCCAGTGTGCTGCCATTGGTGATTTCAAAAACGCGACTGTTATGATTGCCGTCAATGCGAACGCCGCTGGAGAGCCCGGCGCCATCAATCGTGAGGTTCTTGTCAATCAACACTTCTCCGTTGGTCAGCAGGATCGTTTTTCCGGAAAGACCCGTTGCGAAGGTAATCGTTGATCCCGCTGTGAGCACGGACACGACCTGGCGCAGCGATCCCGGTCCGTTGTCATTCGTGGTTGTCACAACCATCGTAACGCCATCGGACGCGATACCGTTCGCGACGACCTGAATGGTGTCACGCAGCGAAGCGCCCGCGGGTACCGTTGAGTCCGTGCTCAGCACTTGGTTGCTCGTCGCGACGCCAGTGCTGCTCCAGTTGTAGGTGCGACCGTAGCGTACGATGCCATTGGTATCCGTGAAACGGACGAGCGGAAAGTTGCTGTCCATCTGCTCGTCATCTCCGTAAGAAGCGCCCTGACAAATTCCGTTGAACAAGGTCCCCGACAGGTGCAAAGAACCGTCGCTGTTCGTGAAGATCGTTTGGATCGTCGGCTTGGCAGATGCCAACGGTGTGCCGTCGGGTCGATAGATATAAAAATCTGACGCGCGGTGGCCGAAGAGGACCGTTCCGTCCGGCAGATCCAACATGAGTGTTGGCCAGACAGCCCCGGCAAAAGTATTCCCGCCGGTCGGAGAGTTAGCCCGCGTAAAGCTGTTACTGAGATAATCGAATTCGTAGAAGCTGACCGGTGGCGGAAAGTGATCGGCCGCCGTGGGTGTGGGACAGACAGCAACCAGGATCTTTCCATTCACTAGCATTGCGGCGGGAGCGTCCGGCATTCCTTGGCCATTCGGGAAATTCGGCCCGGCTGCCCAGGAGCCAAAGTTGGTGTTGCCCGACGGTGTGTAGATGGCGGTGTTCGACGTGGAGCCGAAAAAGATCGCTTTGCCGTTGGGCAGGAGCAATGCCGGTCCCAACTCTCCTCCATAAGGATCGTAGAGCGGCACCGGAACATTGGTGTCGTTGACCCATCGGTTCAGCGACGGGACGTAACGTTCTGAGTTCGTGCCGAACGGGTCAACGGTCAGAATGCTGTCATCGGGCAGTTTCACCCAACTGGCTTCGTCCTCGTAAAACCCACGGAAAAGAGTGGGGCCGGGGGAGAAAGTATTTGAGGCCGCATTGAAAATTACAGTCCCGCCAGACGTCGCAGGAGAAACCGGAGCGATGAGCACGTTGCCGTTCTGAATCAAAACGGCGCTCGAATCGAAGAAGCCGACTTGTCCCGCGGGCGGCGGCGGCAGTTGCGCCCAGCCATTGGTGGCAGGATCGTAAACTTCGGCGTTGTTAGTGCCGCTGCCAAATTCGCCGCCGGCAACAAGGACTCTTCCGTCCCGAAGCACGATCGAGGAGAAGTCGAGGCGTGTCTCATGCATGTACGGCATTCTCGACCATGTGCCGTTGGCATAATTGCCATGACTGTCCGGCGTGAGCCGAAACCATCCCGGCCCCCAATTGGTACTGAAGTCTTCTGCCATCACGGTGCCGTCCGAGAGCAAAAGAAAATGTCCCGCGGGACCGGGCGGGCTGTTGGTGAGTGGCACCCAAGTCCCGACCGCGTGGGAATGCAGGAGGAAAGCGAAGAAGAATAATAAGCCGAATAGCAGTGCGCTCGCTGGCCGCGAACAAGACAGAATGGAAGCTGTTACTGCCCGCGTGACAACAAGAGAAATCTCATTTGTATTTTTCATCGATGACTTGGGTTGAGCGGCACGAGTTTTTCAGGAAATGCGGGACAGGCCAATCCGATTCTCTTGTCTGTCTGCGCCGACCATGATGATTTTCCCACCCGCACCGAAACTGCTGCGCCTTCCACTCGCCGCGACGAGCGTCAGTCCAGATGCGTCGATCGAGTCGAGTGCGAGCGCGCCGATGGAGAGCGAGAGTTGATCCTCCGTGAGCGGTGTCCACGTGATGTTCGTGGAACTGGTGTTGTCACCGCGCCACACGCCGCCGTTGACCGTGCCGATGTAGAGAATGTTCGAGTCGGTCGGATGCGGCGCGAGCGCGGAGACGCAACCCGAATAGGGATGTTCGTTACGATCGACGAGAAAAACAATATCTGAACCAGCAGTTTGAGAGCAAGATCGAAAGGTGATGGAAGATTTGCGGTTGTTGATGCGGCCAACTAACCCTTCACGGCGGGTTGCCGCATCCGTGCCAGCGGGGAGTGAGCAAAAGAATCTAATTCGACGTTGGGGATTTCCTCTTTGGTCCATGACGGAACTGGTCGGGTAAGGGAGCGGCGTTGCCACCGCTCCCTCCCCTCAGAACCGGACGTGAGAGTTTCCCCTCATCCGGCTCAAGCCGTTACAAAGCCCCGCGTGAGCGGAGCCGGTTTCACGACGGTTTAATCCCGGCTTCGTGGCGATGGATGCCGAACTTCTTCTGGAGCTCGGTTGCGCAAGGTTGGGAAGCAGTGCTTCTTGACCCAGTCGCGTGATTTCTTGGGGTGTCTGCGCTTGGCCCACTGGCAGAGGGCGCGCCAGATTTCGTGGTCCACCCGGTTGAACGTCTCCTTGGCCGCGCTGTGTTGGTGGTAGTTGGCCCAGCCACGAATGACGGGGTTCAACAGACCAATCAACACGGTCTGGCCGACGGATTTGTTCACGTCGATGATTCCCCGGACTTTCTCCAAGAACGCGTGCGTGTTCTTCTTCGACGGTTTCACCAGTGGTTTGCCGTCGTACTTGCGGAGGTTTTGTCCGAGGAAGTCGAACCCCTCGTTGATATGGGTGATGCGTGTCTTGTCGGTCGAGAGCGTCAGCCCTCGGTCCTTCAGGAACTGCTCCACCAAGGGACGCACTTTATCCTCCAGCAATTCCTTCGAGCTGCCGGTGATGATAAAGTCATCCGCATATCGGATGAAGTTAACCTTGGGACGCCAGAGTCTGCCGTCCTTCCACTTCACCTTGGGGAAGTGTTGGGCTAGCAATGCTTCCAGTCCGTCCAAGGTCATGTTCGCTAACGTCGGCGCTCATGGGTTGTACAAGCGATAAAACTGCGCCCCGTTTGTGGCGGGCACAGTCGCGGGATTCGCGTCACCGCTTGTCGTGGGGGTCCAGTTCGGGGTGTTCAGGTTCGTGCTTTGTTGCACGAGCCAGCCGAAGGTCGGCGGGGACCAGGAGACGATAGCCTTGGTGCTGGAGGTGGGGGTGATGGTAAGTTGCGGAATGGAAACCACGCTCGTCTCGGTGGCGAACAGGCCGCCGGCGAAAGCGGAGTCCACAGCTTGCACGCTCCAATAAATGATCTGGCCATTGGTCAGGCCGGTGAGCGGGAGGCTGTGGCGCAACATCGCGTTGCCCATCGCGGGCACGCGGCGGAAGCCGTTGGTCACATTGACGTGCGCGGAGAGGAGATTATTTGCGCCGGGCATAGTGCCGGCGCGGACGTTGTAGGTGAGACCGCTGGCCGGAGTTTGACCGTCCGTGGCGGAATTCCATGAGAGCATGACGGCGTCGGCGGTGGCGGTCATGGCCAGACCGCTGGGCGCGCTGGGCGGCGTGTTGGTG
>JBEEGQ010000378.1:0-10373 GCA_041166945.1 Verrucomicrobiota bacterium | reverse complement strand
TCCCACCAGCAATGTTCACCCCGTTGGAACGCCACTGATACCCCAACGGCCCCGTCCCCGCTGCCGTCACCCCAAACACCGCCCCATTCCCCATCGGCGTCACCTGCCCCGCGGGTTGTATCGAAATCGTGGGGGCAACGGCGAGGGAAAGAGTGGCGCAGTTGGTGACACTGTTGCACGCACCGGCAACGATCACGCAGTAGGTACCCGCATCGGCCGGTGCAACCGCTGGAATGGTATAGCTGGCATTGGTGGCGCCGAAAATATTCACACCACCGAGGGTCCACTGGTAGGTCAACGGAGCGCTGCCCGCGGCTGTGGTGCTGAACGAGACGCTGGTGCCGGGGCAGGCATTGACAATGTTTGCCAGGGCAGTGGCTGTCGTATTGGTCAACACGGTGAGAGTGGCGCAGTTCGTCACACTGTTGCACGCGCCCGAAACGATGACGCAATAGGCGGCGCCATCCGCGGCGGCAACAGCAGGGATTGAAAACGAGGCATTGGTCGCGTTCCCGATGTTCGCCCCATTCTTTGTCCATTGATAGGTGAGGGGGCCGGTGCCGGAGGCGACTGTGGAAAAAGCGGCAGACAAACCGGGACAAAGAGTGAGGGAATTGAGAGCCGTGGCAGAGGTGTTTGTCCGAACAACGAATTGCACCGTGCAGGCATTGGTGTTGCCGGCGGCGTCCGCCGCCGTGAGGGTGACAGTGGTGATGCCGCTGCCAATGATGGTTCCCGCAAGCGGACTTTGGGTGACGGTGACGGAACTGCAGGCATCCGTAGCGACGACCTGGATGGTGAAATCGGGCACAGTCGCCTGGCCCGCGGGATTGGGGCAAATCGTGAGGTTGGTGGCGCAAGTCGCGATCGCGGGCGCGATAGTGTCAACCACCGTGATGACGATCGGAGCGCTGGTGACGCAATTCGCCATGTTACAGGAGGTAAACGTATAGGTCCCCGAACTGGCGGGATGAATGTTGGAAAAGTTCAGGTTGGTTCCGGTGGCGCCCGAAATGGCGACACCGTTCAAATACCACTGGTTGGTGAGAGGAAGAGTAGCGGTGGCGTTGAGGGAAATGCCGAGGGTCAAATTGCTGGAGCATTGAAGAGTCTGGGTTCCGGATTGGGCGAGAATGGCGACGGGGGTCGGAAGCAGACCGCACAATTGAAGTCCCCAATCCACGAGGCTGCTTTGATCGCCGCTTTCGAGATCGGCGACAAAAAGCGTCCATTGTCCATTGGGATTGAGTGAATTGAACGAGCTCAGAAACTCGCTTCGCGGATCGGTGTCGACGACGTTGGTGGGGTTGGCGGCACGGCCATCGACCGCCCAGGTGCCGGTCAGCGGGCCGCCGATGGGCGTGACGTGGTTTCCGAACAGGGTAAACCGATAGGCATGAATGTCGTTGGGCGAACTGTCATCCAATGTGACGTTGAAGCCGGGGTCGCCATAGCCGATGGGATCCAGGGCGCGGCGGCCGACGCGATTGAGAAGGACGGAGAAACCGGAATCATGAACGAGATAGGCGTAGAGATCGCCATTCCAGCCATTGGTGATATGAAGGGTCACATTCACATCGGTCAAGTAACCGATGGAGCTGGAAACGACCTTGGTGCTCGCGAAACCATTGGGATTGTTGTCAGTGACGACGCTGTTGGCAACGTAGTTGGTGTTGTGCTGGAGCAGGACGGTGATGGCGAACTGGCAGGTGTTGGTATTGAACCCGAGATCCGTGGCGCGGCAGGTGACGGTTGTTGTGCCGATGGGGAAGTTGTTTCCAGCCGCCGGCGTGCAGGTGACGACCGGCGTCGGGTCGCAGTTATCCGTGGCGACAGGCGTGACGTAGGAGACCGTGGTCCCGCTGACGCTCGTGGTCTTTACCGTCACGTTGGCCGGACACGCGACGATGGGAGGCGTCGTGTCATCGACAGTAATCGTCTGGGTGCAGGAGGCGGTGTTGCCGTAGTTATCGGTCAAGGTATAGGTGCGCAGAATGGTTCCATCGATCGGGCCGGGCGTGAGTGACCCGTCGGCGGAGGAAACGGTAGCGGCATAGCATGCGACCGTGCCGCCCATTGCCTGAAACTGCGCCTGATTGTTGGCGCCGGCCGGGACGAGATTGGCGCATTGAAATGAAACGGGCGGCGGGCAGGTATGGATGATGTTGGTGGGGATGGGCGTCGAAACAAGAATCCGATCTCGGAAAAGCGTCGGGGGCGTGTTGCTGTAAACCTCATCCGCCAGATAGAGCCGGCCGTCGGTGGTGACATCAATGCCGGCGTAACCCGTGTCCGCCAAAGTATCGCGCGCAATGGCGGTGGGGATGGTGGCGACCTGCACCAGGTCCGACTGGCGCAAGACCACGACGTCCGAGCTGCTGCTGTCGTAGCGGCTGACGCACAGTTTATCGGCGAGAAGGACAACGTCCATGGCGCGGGGGATGGAGTTGGATTTGACCGTGAGGTAGTCCGCAGAAATCTTCCAGATGAGGTTCAGGTCGCGATCGGTTTGGTAGATGGTGCCGTCGGAAGCCACTTCGAGGCCCGTGAGCGACGCGGCGGCGGAGTTGATGTTGCGCACATTAAACTTGCCATTCCCATTGGTCCCGAAGCTCAAGCTGGTTTGGACAAGCATCGGGTCGGTGACCACATACCGCTCGATGAGAGCCGAGCCGGCGGCGTCGCGTGCGAGGTAAAGGTAATAAATGCTGCCACTTTTCCGAACGCTCATGCCGCCGATGGAAGCGGTGCCGCTCGGAGTAACGACATTGATCAAGCTCATGTCGGAGCCGTCAAAAATCTGGAATTGTCCATCCGCGGCCCCGGTGGCGACGTAGACATAGCCGCGGTCATCCGTGGCAACGGCCTTGGGCTGGCGGGAGTCTCCGATGAGAACGGTGGCCAGGACGGAACCGGTGGCGGCGTCCAGTTTTCGGATCGAGCTGGAATCGGATCCCTGGATCATTCCTGCAAAGACATGGGCGCCATTCTTGGAAAGTGCGAGGCCGCGGAGGCTCCGCGGCTGGCTGGGAATGGTGGTCCCGGAAAAATCCGAGCGCACAGTCCAGCTGGCATTGGTGAAGCAGGACTGCGATCGCGCGGGCAACGCCGCCGACAGGAAGGCGCACAACCCGATGGCCGCCAGGCATCGGGATGCCAGACGCTCGCGATGGCCCGAACGGGTGGAAAACTTGGCGAAAACAGTCGGGGCCTTATGCATAGGTTGCTCCTTCGATAATTCTGAGTTGGGCATGGGAGAGGCTTTCAAGTGGCTGAAGCAAATGGGAGGCGACACATATTTTCCAACATTGGGCGCAGGAAAAAAGGAAGTTCACGCTCGAAGCGACGAGGGCCGGAAGGGCGCGACGAGATGATGATGAATCCGTCCTTCTGCATGTCATTTACTTCGTAGTTGGCGACCGTCACAACAAAAACCCACTGGTTGCTCTGCTCGTCTGGGCAGGCCATGCGGATGCCCTTGCAAAAGGCTTACGCATGAAGCGGGTCGTCAGGTAACGCCGGAGGTTGTATCAGAAAGAAGGGGGTTACCGCAAGGAGATTATCTTGTCATCTCTGTTCAAGAGGCGTCGCGAAGAGGTCTCGCACCCTGTTGTTCGCACACTCAAACAGGTCCCGTCCAACAAAGTCCCTTCCTGCATCACGCCCCGCTGGATCGCGCCTCGCCCAGTCCTGCCAGCACATTGTTATCGCCTCGATCGTGTCAGAGCGTCAGGGGTTAAGTCGTCCGAATCGAATGCGACGCACGTAACCGTAATTGCTTTCGGTGATGATCAAATTGCCGAACGGATCGGTGTTGGCCGAACGCACGCGGGAAAGCTTGGCGGCGGCGGGGTTCGCATAAAACCATTGGCCGTCGCCGACCCGAAAATTGTTCGCGCTGCTTCCGTTCATCCAACGATGGATGATGCCGGCGGGGTCAACGTACCAGATGCGATTTCCCGGATCGTGCTCGGTGATGAAATAGCCGCCGTTGGGAATGAACCAGATGGACCGGGGCACGTTGAGGCTGGTATTGGTGGCGTAGAAACCCTCACCGCCGCTGCCGGTGGCGGTCCCATTTCCCGCAAAAGTGGTCATCACGCCGTTGGTGTCCAGTCGATAGATGCGATAGCCCAGGCGATCCGTGATGTAGAGATCGCCGTTGCGTTCATCTCCGACGATGTTGCCGAGTTCCGCAAAACCGGTGCGGACAACGCTCACGCCGCCCGCGGGGGTCCATTTCTTGAGGATCGTCGATGTTGCGCCGACATCGGTTTCATTCGAGCTGGTGCCGGATCCAAAATAGATCAGCGATTCATCGCTCTTCACCCATAACGCGCGACCATCGCCCAATGGAGAGGGCGCCGTAAAAAGTGTCGTCATCATTTGGTTGGTGTCGATGCGACGAACCTTGGCATTGGCAGTGTCGAGAACGTAAAAAGTGCCGTCGGCGCGGATCCAGCCGCCATTCGGAAAGCAGAGGTTCAGATTCGTGGCGAATGCCGGGCCATCGCCATTGAAATTGGTATTGTGCGTGCCAGCATAAGTATGAAGCCGGCCGTCGGGCCTCACCTTCAACACAGAGGAACTTCGCTGATCGACAATCAAAACGTTCCCCCAAGGGTCGCCAAACGAAATATGCGGACGCGACAAGCTGACGTTGGTGGCCCATTCCCCTTCGTAGGACGGCAGCCAATGGCTGGTATCGGTCTGGGACTGGCCGCTTCCCGCCACGGTTTCCAAAATGCCGTACGATTCCAGAAGGTTGGTGTAGTGCCGCGGCGTGTTTGTGGAAATATCGACAGCCAAAAGCCGGCAAAAGGTGTTGCTCGATGTAAGCGAAATGCGACTGCTGCCGACGGTGTTGGAGGTGAAATGATTCGTCCGCACTGTCCACGGACTGCCGGGCGTCAACGAAGTCTCAACGGTGCAAACACCCGCGGTGAACGCCCCCGTCCAGGTCAGGTTTCCGGTGCGGCCCGCAGTCTGGACCTGCAACGTGGCGGCCGAAGAAGCCATGTTGAAAACAGCAGCGACAACAGCCAGGGCCACGGGGAATTTCATGGCAACACGGTAGCGTCAGCAAGGATAACTGCAAGCCTGACGCGGCTGTTTCCGGACAAAAACTTCGAGTCCTGCGTTTTACTTCGTTCCGTCAGCGACTGGCGGCAACGCCTTCACATGAGCGGCCACCTCCACGCCGTTGACCTTTGTCTCGACCCGATCGGCGGACATTTTGATCCCTTTGATGTCGTACATGCGGCCGTCGGGCGAAAGCGCTTTGATGCCATAATGGACCCCCTGCGGCCCCAGCGCCTTGATGTGAGTGAGGGTGCCGGAGCGGCCGACACCTTTCACATCCAGTTTGTCTCCTTCCGGAGTCACCGCTTTGATGCCATAGAGGGTGCCGTCAGCGCCGATGGCCTTCACAGGCGCCAGTTTGTCGTCGCTGACCAATATCTTCACTGGAAGCCGGTTGCCGTCGACGAGGGCTTTCACATCGAGGAGATGGAGGTTGCCATCGGATTCAATCGCTTTGACGGCGTGCAGTTTGCCGTCCTTGTCCACCGCCTTCACATCGAGCAACCGGCCCTCGGGATGCACGGCCTTGACGTGCCAGATTTTTTCATCAGCAGCCTGGACCGCCGAAAAGCCCGCAAATGTTGCGGCAAGAAAAAGGACATATTGAATGGTGGGATAGAATCTCGTTTTCATCACAGGATTGATTTGAAATCCCACCCGCCACTCTTTTCAAGGATGGAATGCAGCGACAATCCCAATAGAATCGGGAAGGGCTTTATCCAAGCGCCCGGGCCAGCGCGGCGTCCAAATCCGCCGAGCAAAATCGAAATCCCGACGCCAGCAATTTGCCGGGCCGGACCCGGGCGCTGGACAGCAGCGCTTCCCGTCCCATCTCCCCGAACAGCAGCGACACCACTCGGCGTGGCACAACAAAAAACGTCGGTCGCTTCAGGACACGCCCCAGCGCAGCAGTAAACTCACGATTCGTCACCGGGTTGGGCGAAGTGACGTTCACGGCTCCCCGCAGCTCCTGATTTTCCAGGACATGCCGGACCGCGTGGACCACATCTTCGATCGCAATCCAACTCCAATATTGCCGCCCGTCTCCGAGTCGCCCGCCGAGACCGAGGCGAAAGGCCGGCAACATTTTCGCCAGCGCGCCGCCCTGCCCCGCCAATACAATTCCAAACCGCAGATGAACAACTCGAATGCCGGCGGAGACTGCGGGCGCGGCGGCGGATTCCCAGTCGCGACAGACACCGGCCAGGAAACCGGCGCCCGCCGGACTGCTTTCATCCAGCCATTCCTCACCGCGATCCCCGTAAAAACCGGTGGCGGAAGCGCAGATGAGCACGCGCGGAGGTGTTGCAAGTTTCGCGAGGGTTTCGCTGAGGAGATGTGTGCCGGCAACGCGACTGTCGCGGATGCGGCGCTTGCGTTCCGCTGTCCATCGCTTCCCCACATTTTCGCCGGCCAGATGGATGACGGCATCGAACGCAGGCGATGATCCCAGATCGATCGTTCCAGCGTTGGGATTCCACACTGGCGCAGCGCCTTCCTGCCGCCGGAGTTTCTCGATGTGATGACCGTCCGATTGCAGGGCTGCCGAGATTGGCGATCCGACGAGGCCCGAGGCGCCGGTGACGAGGATGTTCATGGGGCGAACGCGGGCGCCGTTTCAATAACGCGTTTTGATGCCGCACGCCCGCGCGATGCACCAGCCGCGGACGGCCTCATAGAATGCTAAAAGGGCGAGGAGACAACACGGGACTCCAGCCCACCAATGCGCGCGCCAGAGTAAAATCCCCACAACCATTGCCACCAGGCCCCAGAGCGCGCGGATCAGCCGGCCGGCGCGATCGATGTTGGGGGCAAAGAATTTCGGCACAGGCCGGTTACCGTTCCTTCGGCAGCGCGCTCCGGCCCGCATAGATGGCGCTCTTGCCGAGCAATTCCTCGATGCGAAGGAGTTGATTATATTTGGCGGTGCGATCCGTCCGGCTGAGCGACCCGGTTTTGATCTGCCCGCAATTCGTCGCGACGGCGATGTCCGCGATCGTGGCGTCCTCGGTCTCCCCCGACCGATGACTCAACACCGCGCGATAACCGTTTTTGTGGGCGAGCTCGACGGCGTCGAGCGTCTCGGTCAGCGACCCGATTTGATTGACTTTCACCAGGATCGCGTTGGCTGTGGCGGTGTCGATTCCGCGCTGGAGAAATTGCACGTTGGTGACGAAAAGATCATCGCCCACCAGCTGGACGTGATCCCCGATTTCCTCGGTGAGCAATTTCCAATTCGTCCAGTCGCCTTCCGCGCAGCCATCCTCGATGCTGACAATTGGATAGTCGCGGCAGAGCTTGGCGTAGAATTTGACCAGCTCCTTGCCGGAAAGAGTTTTGCCACTGCTTTTCTTAAAGGTGTAGCTCCCATTCTTGTTGTAGAACTCGCTGCTGGCGACATCGAGGGCGAGGTAGATGTCCTTTCCGGAAGCGTAACCCGCATCGCGGATCGCCTGCTGGATCACATCGAGCGCCCCCTCGGCGCTGTCCAGTTTCGGCGCGAAGCCGCCCTCGTCACCGACAGCCGTGCTGAGGCCCTTCTTTTTCAAGACCGCCTTGAGCGCATGAAAGATCTCAGTGATCGCGCGGAGCCCCTCACGAAAGGTCGGAAGCCCGTGCGGCATGATCATGAACTCCTGGAAATCGATGGGCGCATCGGAATGGGCGCCGCCATTGATGACGTTGGCCATCGGCACGGGAAGAATCTTGGCATTCGGCCCTCCAAGATGCCGGAAGAGCGGTTGCCCCAGGGAGGCAGCGGCGGCCTTGGCGCTCGCGAGGGAAACGGCCAGGATCGCATTCGCGCCGAGCTTGCACTTCTTGAAGCCGGTGCCGTCCAGATCGAGCATTGTGCGATCGACGGAAATTTGATCGAGGGGGCTGAACCCGCGCAGCGCGGGGCGAATGACGTCGCGAATATTTTTTACAGCCTTGGCAACTCCCTTCCCGCCGTAGCGTTTTTTGTCGCCGTCGCGCAATTCCAGCGCCTCGTGTTCGCCCGTGCTGGCGCCGCTGGGAACCGCGGCGCGGCCAACGATTCCGTTCTCCAGAATAACGTCCACTTCAACGGTCGGATTGCCCCGTGAATCGAGAATTTCGCGGGCGAGGATGTCGGTGATAATACTCATGGTCAGTGCTGCATTCAAAAATCGCGAGCATGATGGGAATGGGTGTCTGGTGAGTCAACGAGGATTTCCACACGCCCCAGAGCGTCCGCCCCGTTTGGAGTCCCGGCTTCAGCCGGTCGCGCCCGATGAGCCTGGAAGAATTTCCCGTCCGAAGTAGCGGAAGCCGCGACCCTTGGCGGGGTGCGCCCGTCTTCGGGCGCAGCGACGACCAACGTAGCTCGGCGTTCGAGATATTCACCCTGGTGAAAGTAAGGAACCTGCTGCGGCCGAGGACTGCCGCACTCCGTGAGAGACGGACGTTGGACGACCGTAGTGCCGACTGGCAGTCTGCTGTTTCGCCGGTTCCGACGGAGATCGCAGGCCGTGTGGCGTGAAGCGATTTTTCACCGGCCGGTTGGAAACCGGCGATACAGCAGACTGGAAGTCCGCGCTACGATCGCAGAATGAGCTCCTCGCGACTGAAGTTGCGGGCAGCCTACTCTTGTGGAGAAGGCCGAGGACGGCTGCTCTCCGTTTCGCGAGGTTGCTCTTGCTGGATCGGCAACGTGAACGGCATAAGTGTTGTCCGCGATGTCGCTTACGCCATCATCCGCAATTCAATCTCCGATCAAAGGGCCTTCCCTCATTCATCGTCCGGAATCGTGGGTCGAGCCGTTGCGCGTCGCGGCCATGTTCCCGGCGACGCAACCGCTCGAGGTGGAGCTCGGCGCCGGCGATGGCTCGTTCCTCGCCCAGTGGGCTGCGGCACATCCCGAACGGAATTTCATCGGTGTGGAACGATTGCTTGGGCGATTGCGAAAATTGGATCGGAAAGGGCAACGCCTCGGATTGCAGAATCTCCGGCTGATGCGCATCGAGGCGTCCTATTTTCTCCAATATTTGCTGCCAGCGTCGTGCGTCACCGCTCTGCATGTCTACTTTCCGGATCCATGGCCGAAGCGGAAACATCAAAAAAACCGCCTCATCAACGAGCACTTTCCGGTTGCAGCGGCGCGCGCGCTCGTCTCGGGCGGCGTCGTCTGGCTCCGCACGGACCATGCGGAATATTTCGAGCAGATGCAGGAGGTCTTTAGGGGCGCGAAGGAATTTCGAGCGCTGGAGACGCCGCCGGATCTCGCCGCGGTAGTGACGGATTTCGAACGGCAATTCAACGCGCAAGGCATCTGCACCTGGCGGGCGGGATGGGTCCTTGGTCAAAGATAAAGGGGGTTGGGACGGGAGGAGATCAGAGCCTCGTCACCTCGGCTGCTACTGGCTGCTGCTTAATAGGGAGGAGGCAGAATCTTCGATGCGCTCCCATCCGCGTCAAAATCGGTCTCAAGACTTTTCCACGTTCTGTCGTTAATTCCTTGGAAGCTGCAATCCGAGTCCTGTCAAGTGTTGTTAGGCATTACAGGACCTCGCGCGATTGCGATGCGCAAAAGGAAAGCTGGATAACGATGAAAACGAGAACTGCCATCAGCGTGATTCTGATGTCGATCCTGGGATTGGCGGCGCCGGCCTTCGGGCAAGGCTCGATCTTTTATTTCCATAGCGATGCCCAGAGCGTCATCGGGCAGGGCGAAACCGTCGAAGCCTCGACCACCAACGGCTTCAGCATCGTGGCGCAGATCAATAACGGCAACGGCGTCTCGCTGATCATCAGTTCGGAAACAAGGTATTGGTTCCTGGATTTTTCGGCGGCGGGAAATGTGCCGCTGGCGGTCGGGCAATACAACAATGCCACGTGCTATCCGGTTCCCGGCGGAGTCACCCCGGGCATGTTGTTGTCGGGCGAAGGTCGCTCGGTCAGCACCGTGAGCGGTTATTTTAACATCCTCGCCATCGAGTATGGCCCCGGCAACAGCATCAATCGTTTTGACGCGGATTTCGTGCAGAACGACGACGGACTTCCCGGGCAGGCCAACACAGGCGGCATTCGATTCAACGCATTGAATCCAGTCCCTGAGCCCGGCACGATTCCTCTCCTCACGGCAGCCCTGGTCACGCTTCTCGCGATGAACTGGCGCCGCCGAAAAGCGCGTTAAATGCCGTGCGCCGCCGCATAGGGCGCCTGTTCGTGAGGGTTCTGTCGCGGGGCGAGCAAAACAGGAGAAGCGGCGTAGTTAGCAAAACAGGAATCTCCTTGTCCGCACCACCCGTCTTTGAGGAGGGCGAGCGTAG
>JBEEGQ010000377.1:0-6949 GCA_041166945.1 Verrucomicrobiota bacterium | reverse complement strand
CACTGTTGGCCTGCATTTTGACGCGGAAGTGGTTCCCCCCGCGATCACCCTCGCTAGGATCTGAGAAAGTGGAGTTGATGAGCGTGGCGCAGTGCAGAGGTTGGTGGATGTCTCCTATGAAATGAACGATGAAGGCAAGCTCCTCGGCCTGAGCCTGAGCGCCTTGGTGCGGGTCATCCAGGGTGCGGCGCAGGGTGCGAATGCCCACGACGGCATTATCGTTGGGGGCGAACGCTGCCCGGTAGGAAAACCGCGGGGGACGGAGGGGATAATCGATAAAATGCCAGTTGGCGTGTGTGGCAGGCTCGCTGTAGTTGCGCACCTCGTCAGCCCAACCGCTGGCTTGCATAAACACATACAAGCCAAGGGGTACCTGCGAAGCGGAGTTGTAAGCAGCGGACCAGGCAGTGTACTTGGGATGGGATTTCAGAACCTCATTCACCTGGCCCTGTTCCGGGGCGCTCAGCCCGTTGTAGGCGATGGTGGCGATGAGCATATGCCCGGAATTGTTCCAAGCGCGGGCGGACTGCGGGGCGCAGCACGCCATTATTATGCCGAGTGTGGAAGTAAGAATCGCTTTCATAGTGGTGCTATGCTGTTCATACGGGGAGCACAGGCAGAATCTTTCAAACAATCGAAAACAATATTCGAAGGCCGCGGAATTCCAGACTCCGGCCGGGTGTTGGTCCCAAGGTGGAAAAGAGTGCACAAAGATCCAAGGCGAGATTTCACCATTCGCATAACCAATTACCGCACAGCAATATCCAGCTTATGGGGGGGCTGAGACGAACTGGTGAGCGGTTTGGATCACCGAGTTGGGATTTCGAACGAGCTGATCATCCAACCGCCGTCAAACGCCGGCGTTGCAGCCAAGGGTGCGCCACAACTTCACTCCGGATGCCGGGGAGGGGTGTGCGGAACCATACGGTGGCGGACCGGTGGAGGCGGGTGCGGTGGGCGGGCCACTCGGAGCGGATGGAGATATCAATCTGCCGAAGGTTATTGCGTAAGTAATCATGAATACGCTAGCCATGCCATACCCTGCATCTAACTGACCATCGCGCGCAGATTGCTATACACGAACAAAGCAACCTCCCAGCGATGAAACAGCCGCTTATATTAATCATGCTTCTGTCATTCCTGTTGTCTGCATGCGAGCTTCGTTCCGCCTCCAGATTGCCCCAAATCGTGTCTTGGCAAATGCACACGATAAGGCTAAAAGCCTCGATATGAGCCGCGACAGCCAGCGTGAGCGGCAAAATGTTCGGTTGACTCAATTAGAAAAAAATAAAGGAATGAAGATAAAGAGATCAATATTCGACCCGGAAGATTATGTAGTTGCCACCCTGAATCTACGCAGGCGTAAACTCAAAGATGGTTTAACCAAAATGGCAACTCATGATGGATTCACCCTTTGGGCCAAAGTAATCAGCGGGCTGGCTCTTTGCTGGCGCGTGACTGACCGAAGCGGCAGTCTGGTTGAGACAATTACTTTCTACAAACCTTTCCCGGGCGGTAACCCGAGTCCGACTCCCACGGGTCCACCGCGGGCACCCGACACATGTCCTGGCGGTCCGCGAGGAAAAGATGGAGGCACCGATGGGGGTACGACTTGTGGATACGTATGCACTGCAAACTCAGACGGCGGATACACCTGCTGGAAGGAGTGCCATTGAGTAGTTCATGCCGCCCAACCACGGGCGGCATCGACCCTTGGCTTGAGTCGTTGCGTGACTACAGGCAAACCGTTATGCCTTGGCTCTACCTGTCACTTTCGTTCGCGTTGGGCGTAGTGGCCGGGTTTGCGGCGTTCAGCCATGGCTCGTTTTATCGTAGGCTTTCGGGACAGGTAGTGCGGGGACTCTTGAGCATCGCCTATTTTGCTCTCATCATTTGTGCATTCTGGCGTTATGGCTGGAAAGTTGGAGTCGGCGAGACACTTGTTGTTTTCGGTGCTGCGAACGTCGGATTATCGTTGTTCAGATATTTTTGGACGAGATGATTTCGTGGGCAAAGCACATGTGGGTCAAGGGGCTGGCCTGATGCAATCTTCCGTTACCAACTGCTGAGCATTGGGGTGAGTGTCAGGCACGCCTGGGGCGATCACGGATAAACCTTGCTCAATGTTCGTGGCGACTTTCTGGTTGAGTGCGAGAAGCTGGCGAGCAAATCCTTCTTCGTACTGAAGCCGTGGGCCGCCAGGACAGCGGTATCGAGGTTCGCGTGCGCGTCCTTGAGAGGATTGGCGCCTGGTAGTTCGAGGGTACGATAGAGGGCGCGCAGGCCGCCCTTGAGTCTGGGCAACGCCTCGGCGCGCACGCGCCGCAACTCCCGCGCCGCCAGCGCCACCGCGTCGATCTGTTTCACTGTGGGCGCCTGGGGCAACGGGAATGTGTCGAAGACGGTAGGGCTGTGACATTCTTCGAGCAGTTGGCCGACGAAATATTTCGGCAGGAGATTAATATCCTCGGCAAAGAGGGCAACGAGCATTTGCAGGATGAACTTCTGTGCTTCCGGCTGCGGAATGACCGGGCTCCGATCCTTTCGTGCGAGGCGGCGGAAACAACCGGCGAGCGCGTCGGCGGCGTCGCGGGTGACGGCCACGCGGTCGTTGCCGAAGGTGGGCTTGAGCTCGCCGGGAAAAAGGAAAGCTAGCGGTCCCCAGCGCGTAGGCAGGTCGGTGATGGCAAGGGTGTCGACCGGCGCATCCACCTGCGTCTCGAAATCGTAAATGCGGAACTCGTCGAAATTGCAACAGGACCACATAGCGCGGCCGGTTGGGGACCAAGCGCGTCCAATAATGGAATGCCTGGCGGTAATGCTTCTGGTGGACCGTGCCGCGCTTTTTCATCTCGATAAGCACGGTCGGTTTCCAGACGAGATCAGCGAAGCTCGTGCCGCCGCCGTCATGTTTAACTTTTCGGATGCGGTATTCGGTCTGGCCGCCCACGTCGATCACGCCGGCATGGCCGCAGGCTTGGAACAGCCGGTCGAGGAAGATTTGGGCCTGGCCTTTAGGGGTAGGGGGGATTTGTCACGGAATCAGAGATGCAGAGACTCAGCAGGAATTATGAGGAATTCTGAGTGTCCAAACTGAGGACGGCAAAATCCGGTGGCCGTCTCATTTCTGCGCAATAGTGTTGACGATATTCCTGTAAAGAATGAATCTCCTCGTCCGTATGTGGTCCATTGAGCCTTCAACCCAATTTTTGCGAGACTCCAAATGGTATGAAAAAAAGCGGCCTGATGAACTTGCGGCGGCGTTAAACAATGTCCAACGGTTTCTCGTTTTATTGAACGTTTCAAAAAGCTTTAAGTGTGTGCAGGCTGGTTACTTACATAAGGAACCTTCGGGTATTATTGCGGTAGATCAAAAGGGCCATGCCGGTAATTTGCAGGAAACAAGATTGTACACTTTCGGCATTGAATGTGCTAAGACTTTGCATCTGATAACAATCGGAAGCAAAGATACCCAACATTCCGATATTGAATATTCCAAAAAGTATGTGCAGAGTTTGAGCACATGACGTAACCTACCGAACCACCCAAACCAAAGAAATACGAAGGAAGCACAAATGACCACTGAGAACGAAAAAACCCCATCAACGCCAACTGGTCGAAAATACCAGTCTGTATCGGCGCTCATGGAGGGAGAAGGCGTCTCTCAGGATGTCCGTGAAAAAGTTGCCGTGCTCGCTGGGGAAACCCGGATAGCATTGCAGTTGGCCAAGCTGCGCCAACAATCGGGCATTACTCAAGAGCAAATGGCCGAACGACTCTCGGTCGGCCAGAGCGCCATCTCAAAGCTGGAAAACGGACGTGATGAGGATATCACGATTCGAGAAATCAAAGAATACTCACGTGCCACAGGACAACGTGTCGCGATCATCGCCGGAAAACCATTCACCCATGTCGAGGCTGTCAGGTTGCATGCCCACGGAATTCGGGACAACTTGGAAGCTCTCGCTGCGGTCGCAAGCCAAAATGTGGACTTGCAGAAGGACATTCAAGCATTCTTCGGGGAAGCTTTTTTTAACCTTCTGGATATCATATCCGTTTGCAATAACAAGTTGCCTAATGGCCTAGACTTCGATCTCAAGCTCGAAGTTTTAAGCGAGCGTCCATCCGGAACGGTGAGCACCATGTCGGCCCCGTCGCATCCGTCCGGAACCCGGAGTGGCCGAATCCTGGTATAAAACGGATTGTTCCAAGTCCCGCTACGGCAATAGCCGTAGCGGGATTTTGGCTTTTTTACACTCTGACGAGTCGGCGACGGTTAGCCCATGGGTGGGGCTTGCATTGCGGAATTTGGATGACCGGGATCGGTTCCCGAAACCAGTTCGTGGCGGATTGATGGAGGCGGGTGCGGAGGGCGGGCCATTCCGCTTCGAGGACGGATTCATGCACTGTTTTGCTCTCGGCACTAAACTCTCGCGCGGCCACGGCCAAAAGGTCGGCCATGTTCAGTTCCTCAGGGTTCTCTCCCAAGAGGTGACCATCCAATACCAGGTCGGAGGCGTCCCCTTTCTCCTGCAGGTTTTGTTCGAGCTTACGGTCGACGCTGCCGTCGCACACGATCGCATGGTAATTCAGCGCCTTGACTGAGTTGAGGCGGTGGCAGCGGTCAATGGCCTGGCTCAGTTTGTCGTACGCCCAACTATAAGCCAACAGCGCCACGTTGTTGCACAGGTGCCAGCTGTGGGCTTCGGCCATGCACTCGCCGCTGGCGAGCAGGACCGGAACGGGCTTGCAGCCGGCATTCCCCGACTCCCCTACTGCGATCCCGCCGACGGCTGGACCCAACTTGAATTGGGCGCTGAGCTTTCGGCGCTTGGCTGGTGTGGAACCGCCGTGGGCAACCAGGTGGGGAACGCCGGCCTCGGCGAGCCGGCGGCTGAGGGTCTCGAGAGGTTCAATGAGCGCGGAGAAGATTACGATCTGTTCGCGCCGGGCCAGCACTTGCTCGACCAGGGTCAGGGCGGTGGCGTATTTGGGGATCCACGAAGTGTCGGAACGGGATGGCAGCGGCGGCGCGCTTCGGGGTTGCGGCGAGTATTTCAGCAGGTCGGAATGCGGGGCGGCGGCGGCGACGCGGAGGGCTTGCAGCTGGGCGCCCACGGCGGGCTTGCCGTTGCAATCCAGGTATTCGCCTTCGAGATGATACCGGTAAACCCTGGCTTGTTCGCTGCCCATCGGAACGCGGATCACATAGCGATGCTTGGGCACCAGGTCCTCACCGCAATCTTTCTTGAGCCGGCGCAGGACGATCGGTCCCAACAATTTCCACAACCGATGGATGTTGCAGACTTGAGGGGTCAGCTTTTTGTAACGGCCCTGCGGGCGGCGTTCCTGCGCGCTGCGCGCTGCTTCTTCCTTGGTCACATTGCGTTCGCTCACGAGGAATTCGTTGGCAAAGGCTTCGCGCTCGCTGCTCTGGCAGGCATACGGCCAGCGGGCGGTGGCGTCATCGTGGCCACCGGTGGCCCAGTGGGCCAAGCGGAAGATGTCGGGGACGCGGTTCTTGATGGGGGTGCCGGTCAGCACGAGACGGTAACGGGGGGACAACTGGCGGATGCCGGCCCCGATCAGGGTGGACTCGCCTTTGATCTTGGTGGCTTCATCGATGGCGATCGCGGTGAAGGTGTAACGACAGAGATCGGCCAGGCTGGCGGAGTAGACGCATTTGATCGGCGGGCTTGGTCCTGCGGACGGCGTTCCTTCGGAGGATGGGCGGTCGCAGCGCGACGCATCCCTACCTTCTATTTCTTCGACGGGGGGCAGGGTGCGCAGTTCGCCGATGCCGGCGCTCATCTCGGCATGCTTGCGGACGAGATGGCAGTGGCGCACGAAGTCGCGGCTTTCCGGCAATAGCGAGTCGACAATTCCGCAGGAATGCCGGCCGCAGGCCTCGGTGTCGCCGTGGAAATGACGGAGGATGGCGAAGGCATTTTCAATTTCAACCTCGCGCCATTAATTGGAGTTCCGCATGGCCATGGTTTTGAGGTTGGAATACTGGCGCTGTAATGCGCGACTGGACATGTCGGGATGGGCTTCCAGCGCGGTATACTGCTTGGCGTAAATGGTCCCTCGCTCGGCGTGGAACGCGGCCACGTCGGCAGGGGTCTGATGCAGCAGGACCATCATCGCCTCGTCGCTCTCCTGCGGACGGCGGTCATCGGCGAACGCGGGGAAGTCGGCGATTTTGTTGGTGGCCAGCTGGGTATAGCTGCTCAGGTAAAAGCCGTCGGGAAGCTCGCGAACGCCGGTGAACGGATTGACGGTGGACAGGCGAAGGAAGGTGTCCTGTGAATCGAGGGGCGTAACGTGAAGGCCGAGCTTTTCACGGGCCTCGTTGATCACGGCGTCGTGGACGTCGCCAGGAGCGACGAGCAGACAGGCGGTGACCGGTTGGACGCTGCCGGGGTGGCGTCCGGCTTTGAGCAGGGACCAGAGTAGCATGCCGAGGGTTTTGCCGAGACCTTTATCCCATCCGAGGATTCCGCCGTCGTGGAGTGCGAGGCGGGCGAGGTCGGATTTTTGGAAGGATTTGAGTTTCATAAGTGCGTGAGGGGTAATGGAAACGTGGTTCGAAACTTGGTTCGACAGAAACTTGGTTCGACATTGACTTCTCATCAGTAAAGGAGACACTCGTGAGTCCCCAAATTCCTTTGCAAAACCCCGTCCAGCTTTTGATCTGCGTTGGGCTTCTCGCCAGTAGTTCAGGCGTATTGGCCGATACGACCATTGATACAACGCAATCTTGGACAGGCGGGGGCATTGGAGCATTGGGAGGGAACGGAGTGTCCGCAGATGGACAAACGTTCCTAGCTCCATCCGACCCATACCTGCGGTCATTTACGTTTTTTATTGACGAGTTCGGCCCGGCTGGGAATTCGCCCGTGAGATATCGGGCCTACGTTGCGCGTTGGACACAAGGTTTCAATCTTTC
>JBEEGQ010000376.1:0-29210 GCA_041166945.1 Verrucomicrobiota bacterium | reverse complement strand
AGGCTCCCGCAGCAGATACTTTCGCTAGTCAAAGTGGGCGAGCCTCGGTACGTCGTATATGCGTGGGGCCAATCGCTCAAGCCGGCGGATTTCACACCAGGCATCGGTGTGGGCATCGATGCCTCCTCGAAAATCGTGCGCAATTACCAGATTACCGGCGAAACCGCCACCCGTTCGGTGATGCGGGTCGAATTCGACAAGGACCAGGCCGGGCGGACCGATTATCGGCGGCCCCATGTGGTGATCGAGGCGTTCAACCTGCTGCCCAACGATTGACCCGCCGGCCGACCGCGCCTGTGGCATGCGGGACGATAGGGAGCGCGGCGCGGCCGTCGTCGGGTTCTCCCCCTCGCCAAACCCATTATGTGGACGAATGTGGATGACGATCGCGCGGGGGGCCGGGTCCCTGAATGACGGAATTCGACTTTTGTTGCGATGCCGCTTTGTGCTTAACTGACGTATGCGTTTCCAAACCCGGACATGGGTCATCCTGAGCCTGCTTTGCTTTGCAGGGGCCGGGATCTTCTGGCAGCTGTCGGCGCGACTCGAGCGCCGCGCGGCGCTCGAGGCGGCTTCGCATCCCACCAATGGCCCGGTTGGAAATATTTCCCCCTCGACCGCCCAGCCGGTTTCGAATGTTCCCCCGGCCATATCGAATGCAGTTCCGCCCGGCGCCGTGGGAAAAACAAATGCAGCCGGCACTGCGCTTCTGGATCCCTTCGCACATCGACTCTCCAATACGCGTCTCACTCTCGATGAACTCATCCACTCCGACCACGCGCTGCTGCTGCGCAATGCGTTGATCGATTCCACGGCGGGGATCCCGCTGGTAATTCCCGCGGAGTTGCGGGCGCGGGGGGATGCGGGTGCTTATGTCGTCCAGGCGCGCGGGCCGATCACGGACGCGTTTCGAGCGGCGTTGCGGAATGCGGGCGCTGAAATTGTGGCTTACGTCCCGAACAACGCCTTTCTCGTGCGCGCCTCCGCCCCGGCGGCAGAGCAGCTCAAGGCATCGCCGGAAATGCAAGCCGTACTGGCGTGGGAACCCTATTTCAAACTCGATCCGGCGCTGCTCGACCTGGCGCTCGCGGGAAAGCTGCTGCCCGCCGGGGCATTGAACATTCTCCTGTTTCCCGGCGAACGCGCCGCGGCACAGGCGGACTTTGATCGGCTGGGTGTGGCAGTCACGAGCGAGGAACCTTCACCGTTCGGGCCGCATCTCACGGTGATCACGCCGGTGGACAAGCTGGCGGACCTCGCCCGGCTCCCTGCCGTTCAGGACATCGAACGTTATTTCCCGCGCGCGAAGGCGAACGATCTCACCCGCGCCCGGCTTCGCGTCTCGACCAACACCAGCACCGCGGCGAATTACCTCAATCTTTCCGGTGCGAATGTCCTCGTCGCCGTGAATGACACCGGGGTCGACGCCAACCATCCGGATCTCGCTGGCCGGGTTTCCGGGGCGACCCGCGACATCGTCGGTCACGGAACGCACGTCGCCGGCATCATCGCCAGCAGCGGCGCCAACGGCCCTCCCGGCACGAATGTTGTGGGCTCCGTTTCCAATGCGAACTTTCGCGGCATGGCGCCCGCCGCGCTGCTTTTCTCGCAGGGCATCGACACCTATTTTGGTCCGCCCGCCACCGACACCTCGCTGCTGGAAGCCGCCGCCCTGACCAACGCGATCATCAACAACAACAGCTGGTCCTATATTGGCGAGTCCGATTACAACCTCGCCTCCGCGATTTGGGATGCCGGCGCGCGGGACGCGCTCCCCGGTGTTCCCGGGTCGCAGCCGCTGACGCTGGTGTTTGCCGCCGGCAATGGGAATCCGGTGGAAACTGAATTTTTTGGCGGCTTTCCCGGATTCATCACCTCTCCGGGCACTGCAAAAAATGTGATCACGGTGGGTGCCTCCGAGAACCGCCGGAGCATTACCAATGAGGTGTCGTTCGACGGTGAATTCTCATTTCCCGTCTGGCTGGGGTTGACCGACAGCTCGAACCAGGTGGCGTCGTTGTCCGCGCGGGGCAATGTCGGAGTGGGCCGCGAAGGTCCCTCGGGCCGTTTCAAACCGGATGTCGTCGCGCCCGGCACCTTCATCGTTTCCTGCCGGTCCACCGACCCTCAATATCGCGAACCCGAGGTCTTCAACAGCCTCTCGGTTCTAGACCTTCCCAACCAGGTTGTCGCGCCGCATGCCACAAATGTGTCGCCGATTTTTGTTCCTCCCGAGGGCGTCGCGGTTTTCGTCCAGACACTCTCGAACCGGTTTTCGCCCTCCCCATTTTTTCTGCAAATTCATATCCGCGATGGCGCGGTGCCGGGTCCGGCTGATTTTGTGGGCTACAATTTCGGAGGCCGCGCGGTCACGGGCGGGACGACCTATTATTCCATCGGCAACACGGAAAATTTTCCGGTGAGCTACGACCTGCGGGTCATCATCGTCCTCACGAATGACACGGGGAATTATTTCAGCGTGCTGAGCAACTTGAACAGCCGCCTAGGGCTTTACCGTTATGAATCCGGAACAAGCCAGGCGGCGGCGGGAGTGTCCGGGGTGCTGGCGTTGATGCAGGAATATTTTGCAACCCGCCTGGCACGCACCAACAGCCCAGCGTTGATGAAGGCGCTTTTAATCAATGGCGCGCGCTCGCTCGGGGGAGCCGGCGCCCTGGACTACCAGATTTCAGGCGGCGCCAACGGGCAGGGATGGGGATTGGTCAACATCACCAACAGCGCCCCGGTGGTCAACGCCGTGGACGGCGCGCGCGGAGCGGTGGCAGGGTCGCTCGTTTTTTACGAACAGGACCCGGCGCGCGCATTGCAAACAGGCCAGAGCGCCACGCGGACCGTGTCCGTAACGGGAGCTGCAACGAATTTTCCGTTGCGCATCACCCTGGTTTGGACCGATCCCCCCGGCAATCCGGCCGTCGGACCCAAATTGGTCAACGATCTCGATCTCATTGTCACCAACCTCGCCAATGGGCAGGTTTTTATTGGGAACAACATTTCGGGCACCTTCAATGTCCCGGTTTCCACGAACGATTTGCTCGCGCTGGACCAGGTAAACAATGTGGAGAACGTGTTCATCGATCGCCGCCTGTCGGGCAGTTACTCCGTCACTGTGCGCGCGCATCGCGTGAATGTGAACGCGGTCACGGCCCAGACCAATGGCATCGCGCAGGATTATGCGCTCGTCATTTCCAGCGGCAGCCCCTCGGCCACCGCGCTGGCGGCCGCCGATTCCTCCAGCGGTTATGACCCCGCCCCGTTCGTGTCGACGGTGACCAACGGCATTCCGCTGTTGCATCAGCGCGTCGGCGCCAACTCGCCTTTCCTGATTTCCACCAACGGCGTGACCAACCAGTGGCGGTTCTTTGTCGTCACCAATGAGCTCCCGCTGGTCGCGGATACGAACGGGGTGCTGATGCCCCAGACCGGCACGGCGAGCAATATCGCGTTCCTGGTATTCCTGGCGCCGAACCTGTCCTGGCCGCGCACCAACAACGCCGACCTCGACCTATACGTCAGCGCCAACCCCGCGATCACCAACCTCGATCAAACTGCGATTGCCACCTCGTTCCGCTCGTTGACCCGGGGCGGCACCGAGTCGGTCGTGCTCTCGAATGTCATACCGGGCACGGTCTACTACGCCGGGGTGAAATCCGAAGACCAGGCGGCGGGCGAATTCGGCTTCTTCTCGGTATCGAGCAGTTCGCCATTCAGTTCGATGGACACCAACGGAAACATCGTCGCCCAGGGATACGTGCTGCCTGCCGAGATTCCCGACGGCGCCCCCGACAGCCCCCAGGCGGCCCTCGTCTTTGCCTTCGTGACCGAGCCGGCCGTCGTCCAGAATGTCGTCGTCACCAACGCCGTCACCCATGGCAATCTCGGCGACTTGATCGGGGTGCTGGAACATAACCAGAAGTTTTCCACCCTGAACAATGGCCAGGGAAATCCGCCTAATTATACCGGCTCGATCCAGTGGGTGTTCGATGACAGCGATTCCGGACAGATCGTCAATGCGACCTTCACCGATCCGCCCGGGACACTTCGAAATTTTGTGGGCGAGGAGGGCTCAGGGGTCTGGCAGATGTCGATGATCGACAGTTCCCAGTTCTACACCGGGCGCGTCGATAATCTCGTAATCAGCATCGAGCCCCGCAGCGATGACTTGACCAACGGCAATGGCATTATCCGGACCATCCTTCCCAACCGGTTTTTTTACACGGTGATCGACGTCCCAAATGACGCGACGAATTTGCAGGTGTGTGCGGCGCCGGATTTTGGCCCTGTGGAAATCTACGTGAAGCGCGGCGGCTTTCCGGACCGGCAGACTTATGATGCCTTCGCCTTTGTGGCGCCGCCGGGCGGTTGCCTCGAGTTGACCAAGCGCGATTCGCCCCCGCTGTCGGCAGGACGCTATTTCATTGGCATCTTCAATCCAAATTCCACGCCGATCACGACACGGATCAAAGTGACGATAGGACGCGACCTCCAGAAGGCGTCCGCTTTCGCATTCCGTTCGGGTGGATCGCAGAATCTGCTCGATGACGCGACGACGAATGCCGTCGCGCATGTCTTCCGCAATCAACTGGTCGCTGACGTTCGTGTGGGGGTCCGCATCGATCATCCGCGCACGGCCGATCTGGTTCTCCATCTTGTCAGCCCTTCCGGCACCCGCGTTGCGCTCGCGGAAAATCGCGGCGGCCCGGACGGCGCTAATTTCGGCTTTGGCACTCCCGCATTAACCATCGTGCCCATCTCCTCGATTGGCGGGCCTGCGCAGACCAACATCGACCTGAACTTGAGCGGTCCGGATGGCACCCTCGAGGTGGACTATGACTTCTTCTCGCTGCCCGATCGGATGACGGTCTATTACGAAAACGAGCTGCTGTTTGATTCAGGCTTTGTCAGCGGCGGTGGAACGTTCGCCGTCGATTTTTCGGGCTCCGCCACGAACCTGACCATCATCATGAACGAAGGGGGCTTTTCCAGCCTGGGCACCCTTTGGACCATCACGGCCAAGATTCTTACCGGCGTGACTTACGCCAATTTCACCGACAACGCCACGCTGGCGCGACTGCCCATTAAATTTGAGCCGCCACCATTCACGAACATCAATTATAACGTCACGAATTATTTCACCAATGCCACGCTTGTGAACAGCGGGTTCGAGGATGGTGTGAGTTTTCCCGAATTCTTGTATTCCCCTGTTGGCCAGCTTGTCACCGGCTGGCTGCTGACATCCGGTGAAGTTAACACGATGGGGGTCGGCGCCACCAATGCCCCATGGTACACCGCGCCGTACGAAGGCCAGCGGTTCCTCGACATCAACGGCAACACCGAAGGCGGGATTATCCAGACCAATTTCGCAACGGTCGCCGGGCGCGAGTATCGCGTGACCTATGCCTATGCCTATAACCCGGCCGGACCCACCAATGCGACGGCCGAGGTGCGCGTGATCAACCCCCTCATGGTGCCGATCCGAACGGTGTCGGTCAGTCCGCCCACCAATGCGGCGGGCGTATGGATGACCAATATTTTCAATTTCACAGCCGACAGCAGTTCAACGCTGCTGGAGGTGGCTTCGCTGACGCCGGGACGTGCCGGGGTCTTTTTCGATGCCTTCCTGGTGGAACAGGTCACCACCGTGATTCAGACCGGCATCTATTATCAACCTGAAGAGCCCTTGAGCATTTTTCGGGGTGAAAATGCATTTGGCGATTGGCGGCTCGAAATCTGGGACAGCCGGGCGGGGGCGGCCCTCACCAACAGCGTCCTGCTGGCCTGGCGGTTGAACATCACGTTCGTCAATACCAACCCCCCCGTCATCGCCCTGTCCAATGGCGTGGCCTATTGTGGAACCATTGGAACCAATGAGGCGGCCTTCTTTGTCATCAACACCCCGCTTTCCGCGAGCATCTCCACCAATTTCCTGACCGCCTCGGCGGGCGTCGATCTCGTGTTCAATCCATTCGGAGTCCCGCTCGTTTCGCCGGGAGACACGAATTTTCTCTCCAACGAGATGGATGGCTTTGCGGTGCTCGCGACGAATGGCTGGAACAGCTTCACCACCAATGGCGGCCTGCTCGGCCTCGGCCCCCAGCAGATTCAGCCCGGCCATCGCTATTATCTGGCGGTGCGAAACCGCTCGGACTCCGACCCGGTGGATTTCTGTCTCACCGTTTCGTTCGACCGTATCGATGCGGATCTGTTGAACGTTCGAACTGTGACGAATCCCTGTGTGACCGCGACGATCAGCTCGACGAACCTGTTCGACTATTACCAGGTCGACATCGCTTCCAATGTGTTGGAGCTGTCATTCCAATTGAGCATGCTCAGCGCGGATCTCGGCCTTGTCGTGAAGCCCGGCTTTCCGCTGCCGAACTACAATTTCTACTATCGGCGCAGTGACAATCCGGGGCTGGCCGACGAGTTCATTGAGGTCACGGATTTCACCGGCATGGTGCTTCCCGGTCGCTGGTATATCGGTGTCTATAACGCCAACCAGGCCGATGCCACTTACCAGTTGTGCGTCAGCCAGATCACAGGAACCGTGATCCCGCTGGGCACCGGAGGTCAATACACCAACTCGCTGGCGCCGGGGAATATCGATTATTACAAGGTCAACATCTTATCCAACAGCTGCCTGGCGTCGTTCTGCGCGTATTCGACGAATGCCGACCTGGATATCTACGTCGCGCTCGATCGGCTTCTGCCGGTCAACCGGACGCCGACCAATACCTCTCTCGTCAGCAGCAACATCGGAATACCCTCCGCAGAATGCATCACGCTTAGTGCGTTCACCGCCACCAATCAATTGACCAATGGCTGCTGGATCATGGCCGTCGTGAATCGCGGTCCCGCCACGGCTTCCTACTACGTCGATGTGACCCAGCAAACCGATTGTTTCGCCTACACGGAACTGACGAATTGTCTCCCTTTCACCAACACGATCGCGTCGGCGGGTGGCGCGGATGTGTATCAATTCTATGTGTCGAACAGCGCCGTGCAGGCGACCTTCGAAGTGTTCGGGATGAACACGAATGTCGATCTCTTTATTCGCTACGGCGCACCCGTCCCCCCGCCCAGCCCCGCAGCCTTTACGTATGCGAGCACCAACCTGGACCTCACCAACGACTTCAGGGTGGTGGTCACGAATTATCCGACGGTGCTGACTCCCGGATGGTGGTTCCTCTCGGTGGTGAATCGCACCGGGTCCACCAACGCGACCTATGGCGTTCGTGCGTGCCAGATCCAAACAAACGACGTGCGCCGGCTCGCGGAGGGCACGGTTTGTAATATTCTTCCGCCACTGGATTTGGACATGCCCAATTCCGGCGTCCATTTCTACCGATTCAACGTCGCCACCGGCGCGGTGCAGGTCACGTTTGAATTGTATAACCTCACCAACAACGTCGATCTGTTTGTGCAGCGATCGCCGCCATTGACGAATTTCACCACATTTTACGGTGATGCCTCCGGCTTGCCTGTCTGGAGCACAAATCTGGGAGCGACCAACGAGTTCATCTGTTTTGCAACGAACAGCGCGAGCCTGCGTCTGGCTCCCGGGCCCTGGTTCGTCACCGTCGTCAACCGCGATACCAACCCGGCCCCCTATTGCCTCCGCACAGTTCAGTTGGGCACCAACAGCTTTACCCGTCTCATCAACGCTCAAACGATCTGCGACGATGGGTTGCCCCTCCTGGATGATACCGGCACCAACGGGATCCGGTACTTTATATTTCACGCGGAAACCAACGCGGTTGCGGTCAATTTCGAGGCGTTCAACATCTTCGGCGGCGACGTGGATATCTTTGTTCAGAAGGATCTTTGCCTTCCGAACTTCACGACGTTCAACCCGGCTTCAACAAATTATCCCTATTACAGTGCCAACCCCGGGACAAATGCCGAATGGATTTGCGTCGCAACAAATTCCACCCCTGTGGCCCTGTCCGGCGGAGATTGGTTTATCGCTGTGGTGAATCGCACCACCAACACCGACGCGCAACGCGTCAGTTATTGCGTGCGCGCCACCGAGATATTCGACACTAACATCGTGCGCCTGACCGATGGCGTCGCCTTTTGCACCAACCAGATCGGTTCGATCGGTTTTATCACGGACTATTACGTCTTCAACGTGAGCAACGCGGCGGTTCAGGCCGTGTTCGAAACGTTGCGTCAAAGCAGCACCAATCTGAATATTTTTGTCAATTATGGGCCGTGTTTCCCGAATCTCGCGACAGTTGCCGGCGGACCGGGAAGTTATCCTTACCCGGGCCAGCACTTGAGCAACACCACCGAGTACGTTTGTGTGGCGACAAATTCATCCCCCGTTCCGCTGACCAACGGCGACTGGTTCGTCGCCGTGCGCCGGCAGGGTTTTCTCGAGGATTATTGCATCCGGGCGACTCAGCTGCTTTCCAACAACATCATCCAGCTGGTTAACGGGGAACGCGCCTGCTACACGGTTGGAACCACCAATGGCCCGGGCTATGCCGGGGTCCAGTTCCATGCCTTCCATGTTTCGAGCAATGCCGTCATGGCCACCTTCGAAGTCACCAGCACCAATGGCAACGTGGATGCCTACCTGCAATACGGCCTCTGCACGACGAATCTTCCCTCCTACCGCGGTGCGGTGACTAATTATCCGTATGTCAGCACCAACCTGTTCACCAACGCCAGCCTCTCGTTCTATCCCTACGCGAGCACGAACCTGGGAACGAACACCGAACTGATTTGTGTCGTCACCAATTCGCTTCCCGTGCCGTTGCGCGGCGGCGACTGGTTCCTGGCCATCGTCAATCGCGAAACCAACAGTCGCCCCGTGGAATATTGCGTGCGCGCCTTCGAGGTTCGCAGCGATGAGATCACGGAATTGGTGAGTCGGACGCCGGTAAGTGGAATCGCGCTCGAAACCACCAATGGCTCGGCGGGGATCGGCATCGATTATTATCATTATTACGTCGCCACCAACGCCATTCAGATCAACATCGATCTGTTCGGGATTTTCGGGGGCAACGTCGACATTTACGCCCAGCGCGGGCCCTGCTGGACGGATCCCGCCAACTTCACCTACGTGAGTTCCAACCTGGGGACGACCAATGACTGCCTGTTCATCGCGACCAATTCCGCGCCTGTTCCACTCGCCCCCGGCGATTGGTACTTTGCGGTGGTTAATCATAACCCGCTGCCTTTCCCCGCCGGCTATTCCATCCGTCTTATTGAGTTCCTCGACAGGGATGTGACTCCGCTGGCGAATTGCGTGCCGGTTGTCAACACAGTGCCGTTGACCAATTACATCAACGGCGCGGGCATCGATTATTATGTGCTGGATGTGCCGGCGAGCGCCGTCGAAACGCGGTTCGAGATCGTGCCGCTCCCGAATCCCAGCAATATCGTGCATGACGTCAATGCCTACTTGCGTCGTGAACTCGTTTTGCCTCGCAATAACTTTGCGGATTATTACGGGACCAACACCGGAACAGTTCCGGAATATTTTGTCATCTCGAGCAAT
Organism: Verrucomicrobiota bacterium; assembly: GCA_041166945.1. Taxonomy (GTDB): domain Bacteria; phylum Verrucomicrobiota; class Verrucomicrobiia; order Limisphaerales; family JADJPG01; genus DASTLJ01. The sequence continues at coordinate 19,684 of JBEEGQ010000376.1, read as the reverse complement.
TCGGCTCCGCGGGCCCTGGCCCCAGGACGCTGGTTCCTGGCGGTCGAGAACACCACCTTGCTGACCAATTTTGGAGCAGGCGCCATCCTGTCTGCGCGGGCCACGTATTCGGTGCGCGTCGTCCAGACAACCACCAACGACATCACGCGGCTTACCAATGGACGGCCCTTCTCGCACACGGTGGGCGCAGCGCCGGCCGCGTGTAATCCGGTCGATTATTATGTCTTCAACGTCTCCCCGAATGCCGTGCAGGCCGTGTTCAAAACCTTCGCCGCGAATGGCAACGTGGATCTGTTCCTCCGCCATGCGCCATTGCCGTCGTCCACGAACTTCGCTCGCGCCAGCACCAACGCCGGTCCAGCGGATGAGTTCATCTCCATCTCTACCAATGATTCTCCAATCTTCCTGACATCGGGCGATTGGTACCTCGCTGTTGTCAACCGCGAGGCGACGCCGGTGACCTATACCGTCTGCGCCACTCAATACATCATCGATGGCGCGGGGGCCGGGGACATCATCCGGTTGACCAACGGTTTGGCCTACTCCAACCTCGTCGCCACCTCTACTAGTCTCGCCAGTGACGGCCGCCAGCATTACGTCTTCACGGTTTCAAACAATGCCGTGCAGGCAAACTTCGAAACCTTCGCCGCCAATGGCAATGTCGATCTCTTCATCCGCCGTGGCGTGCCGTTGCCGACGGAGCTCAGCTTTGATGCCTCGAGCGTCAATCTCGGGATTACGAATGAACTCATCATTCTTGTGACCAATGCCGCCACGATGCCAGTCCTGACGCCCGGCGATTGGTATGTGACTGTGGTGAATCGCGGCGCGACAGCCGTGAGTTATTCAGTGCGCGCAACTCAATTCATCATCGGGCCCATTGGGACCGCGGATGCCAATGTCATTCGCCTCGCCAACACCGTTTGCATCAGCAACAACATCGCCGGCGCCGCTCCGCCGGATGATCCGCGCCTGCAATATTACGTCTTCTCGGTCAGCCCGACTTCGGTGCGCGCCCACTTCGAAATCCTGAGTCCGAGCGGCAACGTCGATCTGATTGCCCGCCGCGGTCTCCCTTTGCCCACGTTGACTAATTACGATGGCATCAGCGCCCGGCCGGGCACTTGCGAAGAGCTGATCACGTTGTTCACGAATGGAACTGCGCCGCTGCAACTCACCCCGGGTGATTGGTATGTCGCGGTGGTGAACACCAATCCCACCCCGGTCAGTTACATGGTCTGTGCGTCGCAATACACCAGCTCGGGAATGAACATTTCGCTCGCGAGCCCATCCATCACCAGCACCCAGCTGTGCCTGACGTGGACCAATGTGCTCCCCGGCGTCAGTTATCATGTCCAGGCCAAGCCCAACCTGTCGGTCTCCAATTGGACAGCGATCTCGCCAACATTGCGGGCGACGAACAATTCGGTGAGATGGTGCGTGGACCTTCCCTCCAACTGGCACTTCTTCCGCATCAAGGAGGGACTCGCGCCGAAGCCTGGTTTGTTCCCGGTGCTGATTACTGCGAGACCGTCCTGCGGCGCGGTGCTCACTTGGATGGCGTCGACCAACCAACAATTCGTCGTCGACTGGTCATCCACCCTTTCCGCGGATTCCTGGCGCTCCTTCGCAAACCCGGTTTCTTCAATCAACACCACGTTCACCTTTACGGACGATTGTTCGGAGACCGGCGGCCCAGCCCCATTCCGATTCTATCGAGTGTTGCTCATTGACCGGTGATGCACACGCTGGTTGTCGCGTTGAATCCTTCGGTGGACGTCGAGTGGCATGTGCCGCACGTCAATTGGGAGGAGAAGAATGTCCTCGAATCCGAACGGCGCTGGCCCGGAGGCAAAGGGGTCAACGTGGCGCGCTGGCTGAAGCATCTCGGGGGAAAACCGCGCCTGCTGCTGCCCTTGGGCGGAACCACCGGCGCCGAGATGCAGCGCGGTCTGCGTCGCGAGCGCATTCCAATCCGCACAATTCCCCTGAGAGGCACCACCCGCGCCAATGTCATCGTCACCACCCGCGCCCAGGGCCAATTGCGCTTTAATCCTCCGGGACCCACCCTGAGCGCCGCGGACTGGCGGCGCGTCAAAGCGGCAGTGCGCGACGAACTGCACGGAGCCGCGTTGATGGTGCTCTCCGGCAGCCTCCCTCGAGGCGTACCGGTGTCCGCTTATCGCGAACTGATGGCGCTCGCGGATCGCGCGGGAGTGCGAGTCTTTCTCGATTGCGATGGCGAATCGTTTCGGGACGCGGTGAGGGCCCGTCCGTTGCTGGTCAAACCGAACGAGCACGAACTTGAGGGATTTTGCGGGCGTCGATTGAAGGGCGAAAACGCATTGCGGCGCGCGGCGGGGGCTCTTTCAGAAATCACCGGCGGCTGGGTGTTGCTCTCGCGGGGCAGGGCAGGGGCGCTGCTGCTTCATTCCAAGGATGGAACCATCCTCCATGCTGCCGCGCCGCGGAGCAAGGCGCGCAATACTGTCGGCGCCGGCGACGCGATGCTTTCGGCGGTGGCGGGAGAGGTTGTCGCGGGCTCGACACCGGTCTCGTGGCTGCGGGCGGGAATTGCCGCGGGGACAGCGCTGACGCGTTGCGCGGCGGGAATTCTGCCGGAGCGATCGTTGATTCGAAAGATCGCCGCCGCCATCAAGGTGAGTGGATCGATGGGAGGATCGTTTCGCGGGAAGCAGGGATAAAGCTCCGCGCGCCCGGCGCCATCAATCGCGGAAATTCTGGAATTGGAGTGCGACGGGAAAATCGTGCGCGCGAACGGCGGCGATGACCGCCTGGAGGTCATCACGATTCTTGCCCGTGACGCGGATTTCCTCGGACTGAATTTGGGTGGTGACCTTGAGGTTCAATCCGCGGACGAACGTGGTCACTTCCTTGGCGATGGCCGTTTCAATCCCTTGTTTGATTTTGATGACCTGCCGGGCGTGTCCGAGGGGCGAGATGTCAGGTTCCCCCTTGTCGATGCTCTTCAGGCTGATGTTCCGTTTGGCGAGCTTGCCGAGAACGATTTCAGCCAGCGCCGTGATCTTGAATTGATCTTCAGCGGTCAGTTTGATCTCGTTTTTATCGAGGGTGATCTCCGCTTTGCTCGACTTAAAATCGAACCGGTTGGCGAGTTCCTTCTTCGCGATGTTCACTCCGTTCTCGATTTCCATCGAGTTAACCTGGCTGACGATGTCGAATGATGGCATGGGCGCAAGGGTACGATTCAGGGCCATCGCGTAAAGCGCAAAACTCCTCCTCTCCCGCCCTTCGGGCACCCTCTCCTCCATTTCGGAAATGGAGGAGAGGGAGGGGGAGAGGAGGCGTTTCTGTTCGGCGGTTACTGGGCAGGGATGGGGAGAGGAGGCGTTTCTGTTCGGCGGTTACTGGGCAGGGATGGGGAGAGGAGGCGCTTCTGTTCGGCGGTTACTGGGCAGGGATGGGCCTCCCCCCATCAAACACCTTTGGCGGCTGCGATGAAGGCCCGCATCCGGACGGCGTCTTTTTTGCCAGGAACGGACTCCACCCCGCTCGATACATCGAGGGCATACGGATGCACACGGCGAACGGCGTCCGCGGCGTTTTCGGGCGCCAAACCGCCCGCAAGAATGATGCAGCCGCCCTCTTTCACCGCGGTCGCGGCGAGCTCCCAATTGAACACGGTGCCCGTTCCGCCGGGCTGGCCCTTCACATGGCTGTCCAGAAGCCAGGCCTGCCCCTCGTAATTCGCCATGGGCTTCAACGAATCCGCGTCGCGCACGCGAAACGCCTTCACGACTTTCAATCCGAACTGGCGGCAGAACTCGGGCGGTTCCTCGCCGTGAAACTGGAGTGTGTCGATCCCGCAGGTCTCGATGGCACTCCGGACTTCGGCCTCGGAAGGATTTACAAACACCCCCACCCGCGCCACGAACGGCGGCAACTCGCGGAGGATGGACGCCGCCGCGGCCAGAGTCACGAAGCGCGGACTCGATCGCCAAAGCATAAACCCCAGCGCGTCGGCGCCGGCGTCGATCGCCGCCCGCGCGTCCTCCGCGCGGGTGATGCCGCATATTTTGACGCGCACGCTCATTTCTCGCTGCCGCCAACTTCGGCAATCAGTTTTTCCAGGCGCCGTCCGTATTCGACGAAATTCGCCCGCATGGCTTCGTCATTGGATTTCGAGCCGGCGTCATGAAACACCACCACCATGTGGGGTTCTATCGAGATGCCCGCCTGGTAACCGCGCGCAAACGCATCGCGCAAAATGTCGCGCACGCGTCCCTGGCCTTCGCCCGGCCAGTGATAATCGGCATCGTTCTTCGCGGGATTCCATGTGGCGTCCTTGATGTGAATGTGGGCGACATGATCCCGCACGCGGCTCCAGAACTCCCAGGGATCCTGCTGGGGCCATGGCTTGGGCTGGACGCGGTCCGCGTTGAAAACAGGGTTGGCGGTGTCAAAGACCCATTTGAGACCCGGGGCATTTTCCAGCAGCTGCAACGCATGGCGCGAGCTCATCCCGCCATAGTTCATGCAATTCTCGTGAACCGGCGTGAGACCCGCATCCAGAAACATCCGCGTCACCTCGCGCACCCGCCGGAAGGCCTCGGCAGGAATCTGTTCGTCGGCGTCCGCTGGTTTGTAACTCATGATGCGCACGAATTTTGTGCCCAGCCGTTGCATCCGGGGGATGCATCGGTTCACCTCCGAAACGGTCGCTTCAAACGGATCCGCGATTTTTTTCGCCCAGTTCATGATCGTGGAACCAAAGCAATACACGCCGATGCCGGCGGCGTTCAGTTTTTCGACGGCGCCATCGAAGGCCGCGTCGGGAATATCGTGGAAGTTGGCCTTCGGAAAACCGGGCACCTCGACGCCGCGCATCTCGATGGTGGTCCAGCCCAATTCCTTCACCGCCCGCAATTGAGCGTCGATGGTATTGCCCGCTTCATCCCCGATGCCGGTTAAAATCATGGGAGCAAGCGTCGGATGAAGGCCGGTTCCGGTCAAGTCCGGCACCGCTCGCAAACGTGGACTGAAAACTCGAACGCCGAGCGGCGATGGGCGTTGCTGCGCCCGGGACGGTCGTACTCCGCGACGCGCAGGTAGCGCCGATTGGCAATCGGCTGTATCGCGGAGTGGCACTCCGCCCGGGCAAGAAACTGGATTGAGTTTGACCACCAAACGGCATGCCTGCACCGTGTTCTGTTAATTCGTTCCCCCGCCGGTTGCCAACCGGCGAAACAGCCGACTGCCAGTCGGCGCTACGACGGTCCAACGTCCGTCTCTGACGGAGTGCGGCAGTCCTCGGCCGCAGCAGGTTCCTTATTTTTCGCCAGGCTGAATACTCGAACGGCGAGCGGCGTTGAGCGTTGCTGCGTCCGAGACGGGGGCACTCCGTGACGCGCAAGTAGCGCCGATTGGCAATCGGCTGTATCGCGGAGTGGCACTCCGCCCGGGCAAGAAACTGGATTGAGTTGGACCACCAAACGGCATGCCTGCACCGTGTTCTGTTAATTCGTTCCCCCGCCGGTTGCCAACCGGCGAAACAGCCGACTGCCAGTCGGCGCTACGGTCGCGCCGCGCTGGCAAGCCACCTTAGCGACATTTGCAGGAAACCCATTATTGTGGGCAAGGAGGAGCGTCCGCGGGCGCAGCAGGTGCGAGCTGCGCAGACCCAGTGAAGCATTGCGGCAAACCCCGCGCGGCGCGTAGCGCAGGCGTCCCCCGCCTGCGAGTTTGGCGGCGTCCCGCCGCCAGGACAGAAAGTATGCCCCCGCACCCCAACCCCATTAACTTCCCCATGACAACCTTCACCTCCTTCGCCGTCTTCCAATCCCCGCCGCGCAGCCTGAATCGGCTTGCCCGCCCGCCGGTGCGGTGGCTAGCGTGCATCACCTATGCGTTGCCTTTCGATCCTGTTGCTGCCGGCTCTTTTTACCGCGTGCCAATCGAGGCCCGAACCGGTCGCGAAAGCCCCTTCGGATCCCGCCGCCCAAATCGTGCCGGCTGCCCCTTTGGAAACAAATATGCCGTCGACGACCCTCGAAGCCTTTCGTGAGCGCGCGCTCAAATTTAAGTCGGTCATCAGCCTGCCCGAGTTCGAGACATCGCCGGGAGCGATCCAAAAATCGGTTTCGAACACGATCCGGCGCGCGGACCTGGCGCTGGGCGAAATTGCATCGTGCAGCCACGACCGCCTGAGCTTCGCCAACACGATGGGCGCTCTGGACGATTTGCTCTATGAGGCCATCACCACTGCGAACCGGATGCAACTGCTGAAGGAGACCAGCACCAATGCAGCGGTTCGCGACGCCAGCACCGACGCCGCCAAGGCCATTTCCGAATGGGCCGTCGGCATTGAATATCGGGAGGATGTTTATCGAACGCTCAAGAAATACGCGGACACGAAGCCCAAGCTGGCGGGTGAGGAGGCAAAATTGTTCACGGAAACGATGCGCGATTATAAACGGGCCGGGTTGGATCTGCCCAAGCCGGAGCGCGACGAAGTGGAACGGCTTCGGAAGGAACTCACGCGCTTGACCACCGATTTTGAATCCAATGTCACCAAGGCCCAGAAGGCCGTGAAGTTTACCCGGGCGGAACTGGAGGGAGTTCCCGATGACTTTTTGAAACAGAAAGGAATCAAAACGGGCGATGACGAGTATTCCGTGATGGCGAATATCACATTCCACTACATAACGCTGATGGACAATGCGAAGCGGGAGGCGACGCGCAAAAGATTCCTGATCGCGCACGACACGCTGGCCCGCGCTGAGAATGGACCGCTCCTCCAGCAGATCCTGGAACTGCGCGATGAGATTGCCCGCCGCCTCCATTATGCCTCATGGGCTGATTATGGGATCGAACCTAAAATGGCAAAGACGGCCGCCCGCGCGAGGGATTTTTGCGAGCGGCTGAAGACCGGGCTCCAGCCCAAATTCGCGGCGGAAATTGGCGAATTTCGAAAGCTCAAAGTCCGCGAGACCGGCGATGCCGAGGCGAAGGTCATGATTTGGGACTGGCGCTATTTCAATAACCAGGTCCGCAAGGAGCGTTACACCGTCGATGCCGACGCGTTGCGGGTTTATTTTCCCTACGACCGTTGTCTGCTCGGGATGTTTCATGTTTACCAGACGATTTTCGGCCTGCGCTTTGAGCAGTTGGAACCGCCGGTGAAATGGTGCGAGGACCTGCAGTTATTCGCCGTGTCCGACGCCGAAACGGCGGAACCCCTCGGGCTTTTCTATCTCGACATGTTTCCGCGCGAGGGAAAATTCAATCATTTCGCACAGTTCGGCATCATCGAGGGAAAACAGCTGCCCGGCCGGCAATATCAACGTCCGACCGTCGCCCTCGTTTGCAATTTTCCGCCGCCATCCGGCGGGCATCCCTCACTGCTGGCGCACCAGGAGGTGGAGACGTTGTTCCATGAGTTCGGACATGCGATGCATTCGATTTTAACGCGCGCGCGTTTCAAGCGGTTTTCAGGAACGAGCGTGCCGCAGGATTTCGTGGAGGCCCCTTCGCAGATGCTCGAGAACTGGGTGTGGGACAAGCGCGTGCTGGACAGTTTCGCCGCGGATTACCGGGATCCGTCCCGGACGTTTCCGGTCGCGACGCTGGCAAAGATGAAGGAAGCGAAGCTGGCGACGAGCGGCGTCTATTATCGGCGACAGCTTTCATTTGCCCTGATGGATCTGCGGTTGCACACGGAGATCAAGAAGGGGTCGGGGCGCGACGCCATCCAGCTGTCGAACGAGGCATTGAGCGACGTTTTTCTGCCGACAGCTCCCGGCACGGCGTTCGCGTGTTACTTCGGCCATTTGATGGGCTACGATGCGGGCTATTATGGATACGCGTGGGCCGAGGCGATTGCGGCTGACATGGCGACGGTGTTCGAGAAATCGCCGCGCGGTTTTTATGACGTCAAAGCGGGGCGCCGTCTCCGCGATGAGATCTATGCCGTGGGCGACTCGAGGGATGCGACCGTGTCGATCGAGAAATTTTTAGGACGCCAGCAGAGCATTGATCCATTCCTCAAAAAAGTGGGCCTCGGAAAAAAATAACTTGGTCAGGTCTCCGTGCCTCTGTGGTTTTTCCTGTCCGATTTCTTGCCTCCTGGGCGCCGTTTTTCGGATCGCGATCCAGTGGGTGCGCCCGCTGACGCGCGCTTCCCACCGGCTACTATCATTTGTCCCTTCAGGACATGGAAACGGGCGCCGGGCGCGTCAAACGGTTGTATAGGTGTCGGTCAAAACTATTGACACCAGGAGACACTGGAATTCCGCCCGTTGTATCTCCCGCAGAAAACGCGCGGTGCGAGTTGAATCGTTTCCTTTACCCGCGGCTTCACAGGCGTCCACAAATGCAAAGGCGTCCCAACGGCCTCCCGGCAACAGCTTCGATCGAAGATCCTCGAATCCCTGCTCCTTCAACAACTCGGCGGCTTCCTTCGACAACGCTTCGTGACACGGATGAGTTCCAACGCGGCGGACCCAATATTTGGCATTGCCATAATCAGGCTCGCGGCGGTGAAGGATTCCGTGGACATACGCTGCATCGACACCCGACATGTCCTGGACGATGGCGTGCGCCTCATCGTGATGGTCATGCCAGAGGAGCACCAGCGCCCGCAACACCCGCGCGGGCAACCCGCGCAACGGTTTTGTTTCGAGCGCGGCGTCTACGGCACTGTGCAGTTCCGGCAATGCCAGCACGCCCGCGCGCGGACCGGGGCCCAGATCGGCGGGCGCGCTGGTGGCCAACAGTGGGACAAATGAAGTGGAGATTTTCATGCATGATTATCGTGAGGGAAAACCGAGTCGCACCCGCCATTGGCCGCGCGAGAGCTTGCCGCGCTGGGTTGGCGCGAGGGAATCGACGAAATGCCAGTCGCGCGGCAGTTGCCAGGCCGGCAGTGTTTCGAGCAGAAAATGCTTCAGGTCATCCGCGGTCACGGCTGAATCAGCCACCACGCAGGCGACGATTTGATCGCTGCGCCCCGCATCGGCCGCCGGCACTCCCAGAACGAGGCATTCCTTCACGCTCGGATGCCGCAGCAATTCCTGTTCGATGCTCTCCGGAGAAACTTTTCTGCCCGCGACGTTGATCAAATCGCCGGCGCGCCCGCGGAGGTGAACGATCCCGTCACGGATCTCGGCGAGGTCGCTCGTAACATACCGATGGCGCGCCAGGCTCCCGTTGGGAGCCGGCCAGTAACACTCGCCCACCGCCTTTCCGCGGACCACCAGGCAGCCCGCGGCATTCGTGGAAAGCAGGACGTTGCGCATCGGCGCGCCCGTGCAGGACGCGTCGTCGCGCGGTTTTACGCCGGCGTCGTAGGCAATCCCTCCGCATTCGGTGGCGCCATAAAAGTTGTGAATCTTCAAACCGGAACGGTTGAAGATTTCGTGTTCAACTGGCAGGGGCAGGGGCGCGCCGGCGCTGATGGCAAGGCGCACACGGTCGGGGACCGCGCCCGCTTCATGCCAGGCGCGCCACATCGCGGGGACCGCCGGCAGCGTGATGTCCGAGGCGAGGCCCGCCGCGTGTCGCACGGCTTCGGGCAGCGGCGACGGCGTCAGGATCAGCGGAATGCCATGCAGCAGCAGCGGCAGAACCAGATTGGAAAACCCATACGAATGCGCCAGCGAGATCACGCCGAGGTTGGGCCAGTCAGCGCGGAGGCCCATTGTGGCGACGATGTTATCGGCGTCGGCGGCGAGCTGTTCCGGGGTGAACGCGACGAAGCGCGCAGCGCCGGTGGTAGCCGAGGTGATTTTGAGATGGCCGATGCCATGCGGAATCTCCGTCAAGGCCGGACGTGGCTGGCCCGGGTCGAGGGGACAAATGGGCCTGCCCTCACGCCATGCGCGGAGAATTGTTTCGAGGAATTCTGCAAGGCCGGTTTCGGCGTTGCCCGGTTTCAGCTGTGGAAACTCGACCGGATTCGATCCGTTCTTCGCCCGGTCCATGCGCCGGGCGAGCATCTGAAAGGTGCAAACACGGGGTGATCCGGATTCTTGAAAGGCGATGGAATCGCCGCGCGCTTTTGCGATGGCTTCCCAGCGTTCGTACAGCATTGCCGCACAGGTAGCGCAACTGTAACGTGCGCGGCAATGCTGAACTTCCGGAAGGGTCCCGCCACCACGTCGCTGGCGCTGCTGGCGATCCTCGTCTTTTCCGGATGTGCCGGGCGGCACCGCGCCGATGCTTTCCCGCGTCCGTTCGATTTTCACAACGACGTCCTCGCCTATCCCAACGAGCTGAAGTGGGTCTATCGCACCGATCCCGTGACGGGCAACGTGACCCACGAACCGCGCAGGCCCGAACCGACTTATGCGCTGCACTGCTTCGTGGTGGCAAAAACCGCGCGGCTTTTTTTTCAGCATGCGCGATTCGACGCGACGCTCCCCCGTCAGGATGAAGCCACCTATCGGGCGCTGGTGCGGCGCATCGTCAAATGCAGCCCGCGGGAGGAGCGATCGCCCGAACAGCGAATTGTCATTCCCGGCTTTGCGAACCTGCGCGAGTTCAGCGTGGCGCACGAGGCGCTCCTCAAGGCTGAAACCGGCACGCCGTGGGCCTGCTATTTCCAGCGCGGCAACTGGCGGATGGTTTGGTTGTTCAGCCGGCGGCACCAGGAAAAAATGGCAGCCCAGCTGGTTGCATCCCTCCGCCGCAATCGGCCGCCCGTCGTTCATCTGTCCGATTTTCCCAAGGTGAGCATCAATCACGCTGTGGTCGTGATCGACGCCCGCGAGGACCGGGATGAAATTGCCTTTACGATTTATGATCCCAACGATCCTTCGGTTCCTGCGCGCCTGCGCTTCGACCGGACGGAACGGCGTTTTTATTTTCCCGCCAATTCCTATTTCGCCGGCGGACGCCTCCATGTGTACGAGGTTTATCACACTTGGGACTATTGAGTTGACCCTGCATTGCCCGGGCCTATCGTTGCTTCATGGATCATTCGCCCGGTTTCCTGAAAATCGTCAATGAAGTCCGGCCGCGCATCAGTGAGGTGACAATCGACGAGGCCCGCGTCCGCCTCGCCGGCAATCCCCAGGCGGTTCTCGTGGACGTGCGCGAGGATGCCGAATGGGCGGCGGGCCACGCGGCTGGCGCGATTCATTTGGGCAAGGGCGTGCTCGAGCGGGACATCGAAAAAATGTTTCCTGATCCCGCGACAGAGATCCTGATGTATTGCGGGGGCGGCTATCGCAGCGCGCTCACGTGCGAGATCGCTCAGCGCATGGGTTTCAAAAAGGTCGCTTCTGTTTTGGGTGGATACAAAGGCCTCGTCCAGGCGGGCTGGCCGATGGCGAAGTAGACAGCGCCAACCGAATGGCCAACCCTCCTCCCCTCCGGACCACCGGCAAAAACCTGCGGGTAGGCGCTGCGTTGAATCTTTTTCTTCCCGGCGCCGGTTTGATTTATCTGGGCCGCCGCCGCGCGGGTGCTCTCCTCGCCATCGCGTTCCTAATCTGTTTTGTCGCTGAACTCGGACTTTTTATTGTCAGTTACGGACGGTACCTGTCGGTGGCGATGAGCGATGACCTGATGAAAAACGACAATCTCGAACGTGTCGGCGACGTTTTTCCCCGAGCATGGCTCATCGCTTTTGCCGCCGGAGGGTTCGTCGTTTACCTGATCTCGATGGGCCTCTATTCGGCGGCGAAACGTCAATTCGAGCCGCCTCCCCTTTTATGAGTTCACCAATTCTTCCTACCATGACTCCCGAAGCCCGCCTCGTTGAATTGAATCTGGAACTTCCACCCGCGCCCAAGCCTGTCGGCGTTTACCGGCCGCTCGTCGTTGCCGGACAGATGGCTTACGTATCGGGTCACGGTCCGCTTCGATCGGACAAGACGCTCATTACCGGGCGGGTGGGCGCCGACTTGACGCTCGATGACGGCAGAAATGCCGCGCGCCAGGTCGGTCTCGCCATTCTCGCGACATTGCGCGCCCAGTTGGGCAGCCTGGACAAGGTGAGGCGCGTTGTGAAAGTACTCGGCATGGTGAACAGCACCCCGGATTTTCCCGATCATCCGAAGGTCATCAACGGGTGCAGCGAACTTTTCGCCGATCTTTGGGGGCCCGAGAACGGCGTCGGCGCCCGCAGCGCCGTTGGAATGGGATCTTTGCCCGGCAACATCGCGGTGGAAATCGAAGCGATCTTTGAACTCGCATAACCGGCCCGCTGCCACGCCAATGGCCCACTCACCGCCAGACTGGTTCGCCGTCAGCAACGTGGCGGAGATCCCCACTCCCGCACTGCTCGTTTACCCCGGCCGCATCGACGAAAATATTCGACGCATGATCGAGATGGCCGGAGGTCCCGCGCGCCTTCGGCCGCACATCAAGACACACAAGATGCCCGAGTTGATGCGGAGGCAGCTCCGGTTGGGAATCCATAAATTCAAGTGCGCCACCATCGCCGAGGCGGAAATGGCCGCCAGTTGCGGCGCTCCGGATATCTTGATGGGCTACCAACCCGCCGGACCGAATGCCATTCGGATGCTGCAGCTCGTGCAACAATATCCGCAGTCACAGTTCAGCGCGGTTGCCGATGACGCATCCGCCATCCGCGCCTTGTCGGAGGTCTTCCAGGCGTCCGGCGCTGTGCTCGGGCTGATGCTCGACCTGGACTGCGGCATGCACCGTTGCGGCATCGAACCGGGTCCTGCCGCGCTCGGTTTGTACAGGCTCGTCGCATCGTTGCCCGGTTTGCTGCCGGCCGGGCTGCATGTTTATGACGGGCATATTCATGATGCGGATCCGGCGGTCCGCGCCGCCGTTTGCGAAAAGGCTTTCATTCCGGTGTTCCGCTTTCGCGATGAGCTCGAGGCCGACGGTCTTTCCGTGCCGCGGATCGTCGCCGGCGGCACGCCGACTTTTCCCCTGCATGCGCGAAACGCGGCTGTCGAGTGCAGCCCGGGCACCTGCGTATTGTGGGACTTTGGGTATGAGGACAAGCTTCGCGACATGAACTTTCTAACCGGGGCGCTGGTGTTGACGCGCGTGATCAGCAAACCCGGCGGACATCGTCTCTGCCTGGATCTGGGCCATAAATCGATCGCATCCGAAAATCCCCATCCGCGCGTCCGCTTTCTCGGGCACGAGGAGGCGCAATTCATCCTGCACAGCGAGGAACATCTGGTGATCGAGACACCCAGGGCGGCAGAATTCGAAGTGGGGGACGTTCTTTATGGCGTGCCGCGCCACATCTGCCCGACGGTGGCGCTGCATTCCGAGGCGGTTGTCATTCAAAACGGCCGCGCGGAGGCGCGCTGGAAAGTTGCGGCCCGCGAGCGGCGGCTCACAATTTAAGCATCGGCCTTTCCCAAATGTTCACCGATCAAACGCGCCTGCTCGTGGTGGCCGCGCTCGGTGTGTTGGGGCTCATCCTGCTCATCGCGCGGTTCAAGTTGAATGCGTTTCTCGCGTTGACCCTCGCCTCCCTGTTTGTCGGGCTTTCCTCGCGGATGAACCTGATCGACGTGGCGAAGGCTTTTCAGGAAGGGGTCGGAACCACTCTCGGTTTTATCGCGGTCATCGTCGGCCTGGGAACCATGATTGGAAAATTGCTGGCCGAATCGGGCGGTGCCGGGGTGGTCGCCAATACTTTCATCCAATGGCTCGGCCATGCGCAGCTTCCAGTGACGATGGTCATCGTCGCATTCATCGTCGGCCTTCCCGTGTTTTTCGGTGTCGGCGTGCTGTTGCTCATCCCCATCGTGCTCAGCCTCTCCCGGGAGACACGTCTCCCGCTCCTGGCTCTCGGGCTCCCGATGGCGGCGGGGCTCTCCGCGTCGCATTGCCTGGTCCCGCCCCATGTCGGGCCCATGGTGGCGATCGAAAAACTGGGAGCGGACGTCGGCCAGACCATCGCGTGGTCCATCGCGATTGGCTTTCCTGTCGCGCTGACGGTGGGCGTCGCTTTCACGAAATGGGCCGTGCCCCGTTTCGGCGCCGGCTCGGCCGTCGTCGAAATGGAACGTTCGCCCGGGCCGCTCGTCTCCCGCCGCGCGCCCGGTTTCGGCATCACCATTTTTACGATCGCGCTGCCGGTCGTGCTGATGCTGCTCGATACGCTCACGCGCTTTTTGCTGCCGGCCGCTCATCCCGCCCGGCTGTGGGCCGGGTTCATCGGGTCGCCCATCGTGTCCATGTTGATTGCCGTGCTGGTCGCGTTTTACACGTTCGGCAGTTCCTGCGGTTTTAACCGGCGGCAAATCCTGAAATTCACCGAGGATTGCGTCGGACCCGCTGCGAACATCATGCTGGTGGTGGGCGCCGGCGGCGGGTTCAGCCGCGTGCTGGAAAAGGCCGGCGTCGCCCAGGCGATCGCCGACGCGGCCGGCGCGCTCCCCATCTCTCCCTTGCTGCTCGGATGGGTGGTCGCCGTCCTGATCCGCATCGCTGTCGGTTCCGCGACGGTCACCATCACGATGACGGCTTCGCTGCTGGCCCCGATCGCGGACAGCTCGCCGCATCTGCGTCGTGAATTGCTCGTCGTCGCCCTCGGCGCCGGCTCGATGATCGCGTCGCATCTCAATGACGGCGGGTTTTGGTTCGTGAAGGAGTATCTGAATTTGACCGTCGAGCAGACGTTGAAAACATGGACGGTGATGGTGACAATCATGAGCGTTGTCACGCTGCTGGTCGTGCTGCTCATCAATGTGTTTCTGAACCGGTTTTTTTAGCGCGCCATGTTCATCTTCGACGCCCACCTGGATCTCGCCATGAATGCGATCGAGTGGAATCGTGATCTGACGAAACCGATCGACGAAATTCGTGCGCGCGAGTATGGACTGGTCGATCGCCCGGATCGCGGGCGCGGCACAGTGTCATTGCCGGAATTACGCCGGGGCAATGTGGGGCTTGTGGTAGCCACGCAAATTGCGCGCTACGCGAAACCGGCCCATCCGCTCGATGGCTGGCGTTCTCCGGCGCAGGCACGGGCGATGACCCAGGGCCAGCTCGCCTGGTATCGGGCGATGGAGGAGGCGGGCGAGATGGTGTCCATTCGCAACCGCGCCCAGTTGGACGCGCATCTCGCGGTTTGGAACGATGCGTCCGGTGTCGTTGCGACCGCCACGGCCGACTCGATGAAGAAACCAATCGGTTATATTCTCAGCCTCGAAGGGGCCGATTCCATCGTGACGCTGGGTCACCTGGAACGGAGTTATGAGCAGGGATTGCGCGCGGTCGGCCCAGCTCATTACGGGCCGGGCACGTATGCGTTCGGCACCGATTCAGACGGCGGCATCGGCGCGAAAGGCCGCGAGTTGTTGAAGGAGATGGATCGGCTTGGGCTGATTCTCGATGCGACGCATTTGTGCGACACGAGTTTTCGCGAGGCATTGGATCTGTTCCAGGGCCCGGTTTGGGCCAGCCATTCCAATCCACGCGCGCTGACACCTCACAATCGCCAATTCTCGGATGTCCAACTCCAGGAATTATTCCGGCGGGGCGCGGTGATTGGGGCGCCCCTGGACGCCTGGATGATGATTCCCGGATGGGTGCGCGGCCAGACCACTCCGCAGGCGACGAAACTCACCCTTGAGAAAATGGCCGAGCATATCGACTACGTCTGCCAGCTCGCGGGCAGCGCTCTCCACAGCGGCATCGGCACCGATCTCGATGGTGGTTTCGGTCGGGAGCAATGCCCGATGGACCTCGATACCATTGCGGATCTACAACAGGTCCCGGAGTTGTTGCGCGGCCGCGGCTACAAGGCAGCCGATGTGGAATCGATCTGCCACGGAAATTTTTTGCGGTTCCTGCGCAACGCCTGGAAGTAAATCCCCCAGCCGCCGCGGCCGGCCCGACATCAGGGGAACATCTGTGTCCGATAAAACCGGCGTGGTGAATCCAGGGATCCCGTGTCGATGAAATCAACGGTGTTCCCGGGAGAGTTGGTGGTAAGGAGCGTTATCCAGTGGATCAGATCGGAGGAACTTTGAATGGCGAGCCGCGCGTTGGCGTGGGTATTGACGCGTAATTTGTGCGCCCGGTTGACGAAGCCCTGCGAAGTGATGGACGCGCGCGTCACGAGGGTCACATTCAGCTTGAGGATGCCGCCCAGGCCGTTCACGCCGTCGACCATCAGATAATTTGTTTTTCCCGCTTCCACCGGCACATTCAGGGAGCTGTCGTGACCGTCGGCTCCGCTGTTGTTGTCGCACGCGAGCATTTGGAGCTGGAGGAAATTAGTGGGGTTGCGCTGGAACATCGCGATGACTGTGTCGTAGGAGCTGCCCTCGGTGTTGATGAAGAGGGTTCCCGTTTCCTCCATGACAAACGTGATCCATTCCGAGGCGCCGCCGGCCACCCCGCAGATGCTCGATTCCGTGATGTCCGAGCGCGCGTTGGTGCTGTTGAAGGTCTGGGAGCCCGTGTAACCGCGCACGACGGCCGCCGGCTGGAATCCTCCGCCTGCCGGCGCCAGCGCGCTGCCGCTGTTTCCCAGCCGGAACTGCACCGGCGATAGCGCCGCATCCAAAAACTTATCCATCGCCCGCACCTGCTCGGTCAGCGCCCCCGACTCATTGATTTGCAAACTCGCGGCATCGCTGTCCGCATTCTGCCAGAGGGTCGACACACGCAGGCTGTAGTCGCCCACATTGACGGCCTGCACATTGGATATCGTCAGCGAGGGATGCGTCGCGCCCGCCAGCGGCGCCCCATTGAAATACCATTGGTAATCCAGCTGGGGCAGCTCCTCCTCGGGGTAATGACTCGGATCCGGGCATCCATGGTGCCCGTTGGCGCAATACCGGACGGCGACGCCGCTGAACATCACTGTCCTGCCGGCTGCCACGGTCTGACTGACGGGGTGATCCACGAAAACCGGCAGCAAATGGCTGGCCTTTTCGTGCGACCATCCAAAGAGGAAATCGCCCTCCTGCCCGCCGTAACCATCAATCGCAAAATGATATTGATGGCTCTTGATGGCATTGAATCGAATCCCGCTGGTGTAATATCCGCCCCGATCCTCGTCACGCGCGACCGTCGTCAGATTGCTCACGCTGTCGCCTTCGTAAACCGCCAGCAACGTGTCAAAGGTGCTGCCCTTCGTGCCGATGGATGCCACGCCGGTCACCGGCGATTCCCACGTGTACCACACCGATTTGCCGCCTGGTTTGCCGGCATGCAGTGGCTCGCCAAATTCCCGCGTCGCCCCGAAATTGGCGCCCGCGACAACATTGGAGAAGCCCGTCAGGACCACTCGATCTCCAAAATTATCGCCGCCCGCCACGCGCCCGATCGGCAGCGTCAGCGCCGCGGGGGCCGTTTGCATCACGCCCAATACATTGATGACCACCACGCTGTAGCTGCCGCCGTCGGCGACTTCGGCCACTGGGATGACGTAACAGGCATTGGTCGCGTCCGGTATGTTGACGCCGTTGTTGCGCCATTGATACGTGATCGGGGAGGTGCCCGAGGCTTGCGCGCAAAGCGTCACGGGCTGCCCCGGCGGCGCATTGGTCGCCACGGGTTGCGCCTCCAGCACCGGCGGTGTCCGGACCCCGACACGCTGCGAGAATTCCGAGGTGTTGTTCGCTGGATCCGTCGCAGTCGCCGTCACGAACTGAAGATACGTCGCGGGAAAAACGAACGATGTCGAAAATGCCTCGCTGCCCCCGGCTCCCACCAGCACCGTGGCCGACCCCATAAAAATGGCGCCTTCGCCGTATCCGGTTGGGTCGGTCGAGTTGTTGAGAAAAAAATCGAGGCGATAGGTTGTGTTGGCCTCTGCGCTCAATGTCCCGTCAATCGTGGTCAGTCCCTCGTCAGAACGCGCATCGTTCAACACGGGAAAATTCTGAAGCCGATTCGGACCCGCGTCCACATCTGCCCCATCGTTCGCCGTCACCCCGTCCGTTCCCAGGTCGATGCCGAGCGCGGCATTGGCGAAGATCGCGTTGCCGCGAAGCCCGTTGCCGGTGCCCGCCAGCGGCTCCAGCGCGACGCCGTTCCGGCCATTGAACCCGATGGCATTGGCCTGCGAGGCGCTCGATCCGCCGACGGCATTGCGAGCCGCGCCATTGCTGAACCGAATGCCATCCCCCGCATTCCCCGCCGGCGTCGTTCCCGAAGCTGTGGTTCCGATGAAATTTCCATAAACCAAATTGCTCACGGCGCCCGGCGTGTCGAAATGGATTCCGCTCCCGCCATTCCCGGCGATGACATTGCGTTCGGCGGAGTTCGTGCCGCCGATCAGGTTCGATGCGGTGCTGATGAAAATGCCGTCCGCGGTGTTGCCCGGTGCGTTCGTTCCGCCCGGGCTCAGCCCGATATAATTGCCCTGGACGACGTCGTTGCCATTGGTCTCAAGCCGTATCGCCGTTGCGAACCCGGTCAACGCCAGTCCTCGAATCACGCTGTTCCCCGCAACGATGACCAGGCCGTCCGCGCCCCCCGCCGCGCTGCCGTCGAGTTGGACCAGGGGCGTTCCTGCAAAACCCGGCTGGGACCAGCCATCGATGATGACCGGGCTCGTCACGACGGGAAGCGCGGTCAACAAATGAATCACCTGCGCCCCACCGCCGAGCAGATTGAAGATGATGAGGTTTTCACCCGGCGCATCATTCGCGTCCAGCAATGCCTGTCGGAATGAGCCCGGCCCGGAATCGTTTGTCGTGATCACCGTCGTCACCGACAGCCGGTAGGGAATGACGCGGATCACGAACGCGCACGCGTTCGAGTTGCCAGAATCATCGCGGGCCATGCACCGGACTGTCGTGAATCCCAGCGGAAATGCCGTCCCCGACGGCGGCACGCAACCGACCGCCAGCGTCGCATCGCAAATATCCCCCGTGACCGGCGCCGCGAAGGTGACCACCGCGCTGCCTCCATCATGCGGAAATTCCGCCGCGATGATGTCCGAGTGACAGGCAATCGTCGGGGGCGTCGTGTCCTGCACGCGCACGGTGAAAAGGCAGCCATTCGTGTTGCCGCTGTCATCCGTCGCCACGCAACGCACCGTGGTCAACCCCAGCGTGAACGGTGTCCCGGACGGGGGAGTGCATACGACGAGGACATTCGTATCGCAGACATCCATCGCTGTCGTCACGAAGCCGACCACCGTGCCGGACGGACCCGCGCATTCCACCGTGATGTTGGTCGAACAAACATTCGCCGGGGGAGTCGTATCCACCACCGTGACGGTCTGGCTGCACGTCGAGAAATTGCTGCACGAATCGAGCGCGCGCCATGTGCGGGTCGCCGAGTAGGTCTGTCCCACCAGCGTGTTGGTGACCGTCCCGACGATGCTAATGCTGAGGTTGGTGCCGTCACAAATATCCGTGCCGAGCGGAAAATTGAACACCCACGCGACGCCGCATTCCACGACCCGGTTTGGCGAGCAGGTCAGCACGGGCGGCGTGGTGTCCACGATCGTCACCGTCTGGCTGCATTGCGCACTGTTCGTATTGCTGTCGGTCGCCCGCCAGGTGCGCGTCGCTGAAAACGTTTTGCCGCACAGCAGGTTGGTCAGGGTGTTGACCACCGTGAGCGTGAGGTTGGTGCCGTCACAAATATCCGAGACCCCCGGCGCGGTGAAGCTCCAGGCGGCGCCGCATTCGACGGTTTGATTCGCGATGCACGAAATCACCGGCGGCGTCGTATCGATCACCGTGACCGTTTGGCTGCACAAGGTGGCATTGCTGCACGAATCCATCGCGCG
>JBEEGQ010000375.1:0-2900 GCA_041166945.1 Verrucomicrobiota bacterium | reverse complement strand
TCGACGAGGAAAAAATCGAGCGGATCATTTCGTTCGAGGCGCAGCAGAATGTTCCGTTCCCGTTGGAGGAGGTGGTGTGGGATTATCAAATCCTCGGCGCCACCCCGACCGGCGAGCTCGAGGTGTTGCTCGTGGCGATCAAGAGCGACATCGTCGAGGGATTATTCCGGAGCGCCGAGAAATCCGGTTTGCGCCTGAACCTGGTGGATGTTTCGCCGGCCGCGTTGAGCAATGCGTTTCGCTTCAACTACGGCGATCTCGAAGGTTGCACCATGCTGCTGGATATCGGGGCGAAAACCAGCAACCTCCTGTTTTTCGAAAAGGGCAATATTTACTCGCGCGGGATCAACATTGGCGCCAATTCCATCACGCAGGATTTTGCGAAGGAATCGAAACTGAGCTACGACGAAGCAGAGCGGCTTAAGATCGAGGAGGGATTTGTCAGCCTCGGCGGCGCCTACGAGGAGCCGGAGAATCCGCATCAGGCGGCGATTTCGAAGATTGCCCGGCAGGTCCTGACGCGCCTGCACATCCAGGTCAACCAGACCATCCAGTTTTATCGCGGGCAACAGGCGGGTTCGCCGCCGGAGCGGCTGTTCCTGTCGGGTGGCGCGACGAGCATGCCTTACACGGCACAGTTTTTTTCCGAGAAGCTCAATTTGCCGGTCGAATATTTCAATCCGTTGCGAAATGTGCAGCTGGACCCGGAATTAAACCGGGAGGAGCTGGCCAAATCGGCCCATTCATTGGGCGAGGTGGTGGGACTGGGATTGCGCAACCTGGCGCGGTGCCCGGTGGATTTGAATCTCATGCCGAAGAGCTCGAAGAAGCGGCAGGAGTTTTCGAGGAAAAAGCCATTTCTTGCGGCGGCAGTGCTCTGCCTGATTTTGATCGTTTTCGCCACAGGCTTCTTTTACCAGCAGATCGCCCATGAACGTCAGGCCGCCTTGAGCAAACTCAAGGGCCGGCTGACACCGCTGAAAATCAGCCGGCAACCGATGACGACCGCCAGTTACGAATTAACGCGCGCCGCGCGCGAGGCCGACCATTATGCGGAATGGCTCGAGGATCGTGTGTTTTGGGGCAAGATGTTCATGACGGTTCGCGAAGTGATGCTCAGCGTCGAGGACAAGAAGGAGAAGGAGTTGGGCACGCCCAACGTCGGTGTTTGGGTGGAAAAATGGGCGCCCATTCTGCCATCCGCCGGTTATCTCACCGAGGGCCTCACCACCAATGCCCTGGTAACGGGCGGTCCTGGCGGGTCTGAATTTCCTGCTACCGCCGCCGATCCCATGCGGCCGCCGGAGCGTCCCCGCGGTGGCGGTGGCAAAGGCCGGGATGGATTACTCGGCGATTTGAGAAATCGCACCAACCCCCAGTCAACCGCGGGCAACACCAACGCCACGGTCCAGTATTTCCTTCTGACCTGCCGCAGCGTCAACATGAACAAACCCGTCGCCAACACCGGGATCGCGGAGGCCGTGACCGATGAGCTGAAGGGGAAGACGACGTTTTTCGATCCGAACATGACGAAACTGATCGGCGACATCCTTGGCGCGGATTCCACGAACCTGACGATCAGCTTCCAGATCCAGGTCAAATTGTTGCGGCCGGTAAAACTCTGAGCTCTGACGCCATGCTTTGGATCAAACGCAATCTTTTCCTGACCGTCAGCGCCATTGTCGCGCTCGCTCTGCTGGGAGGAGGCGGTTATTACGTTTATGCCGCTCTGGCCAGCAATGCCGAGTTGGACGCCGAAGTGCAAAGCACGCGCACCGAATTGAACGGGCTTTATGCCCTCGATGTTTTTCCGCACGCGACCAACATCGCGGCGGCCAAAGCCGAGACGGCAAAACTTCGCGCGGAAGTGGCCAGCGCCCACAAGCTGTTCATGCCGGTGCCGGGTGAAAAGGTGGATGCGCGCGGTTTCAGCCGGCTTCGCGACAACACCCTCGATGAGTTGCGCAATGTCGCCCTCAAAGGCGGCGTCCGACTGCCGGCCGATCCGTACGCGTTTTCTTTTCAGACCCAAAAATCGAAAACCGAGTTCGCTCCCGACACATTTCCGCTGGTGCCCGAGCAGATGACAGAGATCAAGGCCCTTTGCATGATCCTGTTCGAGGCCCGCATCAATCAAATTGGCAATATCCGCCGCGCCCGTGTCTCGCGCGACGATCGGACCAGTGTGAATTCCAGCGATTATCTCAGCCCGATATTGAACAACGAGCTGATTGCGGGCGCGGAGGCCGCGTCGCATCCGTATGAATTCACCTTCTTCTGTTTCACTTCGGAACTGGCCGCCGTATTGAACAGCCTGGAACGTTCTCCGCAAGGATTCGTGACGAAGGCCATGATGGTCGAACCGGATCCGTCCGCGCCCGGGGCGCCGGCCGGGACTGGCATCGGCACTTCGCAGCCGCCGCCACCCCACTTTCAGCCGCCGCCGGGTCGCAATCCGAACCTGCCGCGACTGCCCCTTCCGCGGCCCGGAGTGCCGGTGGCTCCCGGCGTGGCTCGCCCGCCGGCAAACGACAAGCCTTTGTATGTTCTCAAGGAGAAGCGGCTGAAGGTGACCATGCTGGTCTATGCCATCAAGCCCGCCAAATAAGCGTCATGGATCAACTTCGAAAAATCGGGCAGATCTGTCGTCAGCACTACGAAAAGTTGATTCTGAGCGCCGCCCTCCTGATCTTCGCGGGCGCCGTTTATTATCTCTATCAGGACAGCATCGCGCAAAGGGAGGCGATTCGGAAAATTGCCGAGGGGTTTGACCAATTGCCGGTCAAGGGGATCAAGAGCATCGACACGACTTCATTTGCCGCAGCTTTAAAACAGGGGGAACACCCGCCGGGCGTCAACTTTTCACATCCTCATTTCCTGTTCAATCCACTGGTGTGGGA
>JBEEGQ010000374.1:0-5831 GCA_041166945.1 Verrucomicrobiota bacterium | reverse complement strand
GCGAGATCGAACACATCGAACGATGCCGAAGCCCAAATCGCAGCGAGGTCCATTCCCCGAACCACGTCGGTCCCTTCACCAGGTTGTTCTCGTTGGTCGTGATCGCGTCGACCGGCGGATCCAGGCGGAAGATCGGCATCACCTTCGCAAACAATCCCGGGCTCATCATCGTGTCGCCGTCCAGGATGATCACCACGCCCTCCTTGTGCGGGTTGCCCCGCGCAATCTCCTCCATGCCCGTCCCAAGCGCCGGCCGTTTTCCCTTGTCGCCGCGCAGCAAAATCAGCTCCGGTGGCCAGAATTCCGAACGGGCCGTCGAGCCGGGCCCGCAGCATTTTTCAAACGCCCGGCGCACATTCGCGTCATCCTCATCGCAGCCCGTCACCACCACCACCCGCGACCGTTTTTGAAGGCCTTCGAGCGTGCTCAATTCCTGAAAAATCGACTCGAACACCGGCGCCGTGATCCACGGCTTCTCATGATACGTCGTCGCCAGCACGATCACTTCCGGAACCGGCCCATGCTGCGCCACAGCTTGCGCAGCGGCTTTTCGAAGGCGGGGAAAAACATAGTACCGATAAATCAACGCGCGCACGTTCTGAATGACAAACCAGCTCCATCTCCAGAACGCCAGGCCTCCCAGCGCGATCAAAACCTCGATACGATGCGAAATCCATACCCGGCTGTCGCCGATGACGCGCATCAATGCCCACGCCACAAACCCCAGCGCCGCCAGCATCAGGAGTTGCGCCACCCATCCCGCGCCGATGCGGCATTTGTGACGCTCGTCGACGAACGGCTTGTGGCCGTCGGTAACGGGATGGGTTCCCAATCCGGAATTGTTATTTGTCGTTTCCGTTGCCATGTCTTTCCAAATTCAACCGTTCAGCGCCGGTAAATTTCCGGCGCCATTCCGCTCTGCACATGCTGGGATTCTGACCTCCTTGTGAACCCGCGCTCGCCGACGCTGGTACGCGTCGTTCTCATTTTGATTAAATCCAAATCCCCAAATAAAAGCAATCCACATCTCGCCCGCGCGCCTCACGCGCGCCGTGCCGCCACAGCGTTTCCATCAGATGAGTTGCCGGGCTTGTTGAGCACATGATTCGGAAACTCTACCGGCAGAAGGGGATCGCCTCAATTCGCCCCGGATACGCGAAGAAGCTAGGTAGATTTGCGTACTAAATTGGGACAGGCCTCGATGAAAAGACCGCTGAAAACCGCCCGCTGAACAGCCCGTTAATAAAGTGGCAGTCTCCTCGCGTCTGCTACAGAAAGGAGTATTTTGACGGCCTGTTAGCGCGGAGTTGGCGACGCCGGAGCACTTTCGTAGAGCCTCGACATCTCGACCAAAAGCGTCTCCAGGCGCTTGTAATATTCCGATTCATCCAGGGTCGACTTCAGTTCGCGAAGTTTCGCGACCGCCAGTTCCAATTCATCCCGGCGGGCCCGCGCGGCCGGCGCCAGCTTCGAGTCGCCCGCGCTCGGGAGCAAATGCATCTGATGCGCGCGCACTCCATCCGGAAGCGCGCCCTCCTTGGCGCGTTTGATCGCGCGCACCCCGCGGAACCATTCCGGTGGCGTTCCCAAGCCATCGCCATTGTCGTCCACCAACGGATGTTCGGTCGCCAGGCGCCCTTCGGTTTCATAGAATTCGGCCGTTCGACGCGATGCCGCGAGGAACGCCTCCAGCAGCGAGATTTGCCCATCCTTGTCCAAATCGGCGCCCGCATCGGCAATCGTCTCGGAGAGAAAGCGCCCGAATCGCGTGTAATTGGCCTCATGCCCGCTGCGCGTCGCGGTGATGATCACCCGGTTCGTCCGGGACAACTTTGCAAGGAACGGCGCGCTGGCCGAGGCGGTGTTGATCACCGCCAGCGGACGCGTGAAAGATTTGAGCCACTCGGCGAGTTCAGTCGCGGAAACATCCGAGCCACGCAAATTGAACTTGGCCTCCTTTCCGTCGAATGTGCCATGGCCAATGAAGACGAGCCACAGTGCGGCAGCGCCCTCCCTGGATTCCCGGCCCAGCGCCGTTTGCAACTGCTCGCGGTCGGAAACCGCCCCGTTCGTCGCCAACCCGACCACGACCAGGCTGGCCCCGGCATTTGATGCGGCCGCCTGCCAGTGTGCCGCCGACTCCGCGAAAGTTTGCCCGAACTCCGTCTCTCCCGCCGCGCCCACCACAATGAACACGGATGGCCGATCCACCCGGGAGGCGTGATCCGCATCACCCGCCGCCTTCACACTCATCAGCACCGCAAGAAACCCCCACAGCGCGATGAATGAAGTTTTAGGGAATGCGCACATCCTCATTTCCGGGATTGTATCCAACGCCTGGTTCAATGGGCGCGGGTCTCCACCTTCTGTTTCAGGCCCTGGAGATTTTTGTCAAAATCGCCGCCCATCATTTTATCCATGAGCAGCCCGAAATAGCGCCGGACCGGGTTCTTTCCAAAATTGCCCTCGTTGAAAAACGTCACGCGCGTCACTTCCCCGGTGGGACTGAGCGACACACCGCCGGTCGAGAGAAACCTTCCATTGTCGAAATTCAGCTCGTATCTCACTCCCGAGTTCACGTCCGCTCCCGTCAGCTTGAGCGAACCGTTGCCCGACTTCGCGGTCCAGGACATTTCCGAACCCGTTCCCTCTGCGGGCCCGCTGAAGGTGTAGGCCAGGGTGGAATCGTAATTTGTATTCCAGACCGTCCATTCCGGCCATTTCCTGAGCTGCGCCAGCCACGGAAAAATCGCGTCCGGCTTTGCCTGGATCATGGCGACCCGCTCCACGCGATATTGCGAGGGAAGAAAAAATGAAATCACCAGCAGCAGGATTGGAAGAATCAGGACGATTAGAATGATTTTTTTCATCGCTTTCACGCCGGCGAAGGTAGCAGTCCCCCCTTCCAAAAGGCCAGCAACGCCGGCAGAAAAATACCGGCGCCCCAGCGATGCATCCCAACGCCGAGGGGGCTGACTTCCGTTCCCGGCGGCTTTTATTCGTCCATCGCGGCGGCGGAGGATTCGGTCCAAAGGTCGCTCGAGGTCCGCAACCGTTCGATTAAGCGGGCATCTGCCGCCGGGAATTCGTAATGGATCAATTCATCGCGCCCCACCCACGCGATGCCGGCACAACCCACCGCCTGCGGCTCGTGCTTTAGCCAGCGGCAACGGAAAAATTCAATCTGCACCGTCCGCTCCGGGTAGACATGGACGAGGCTTTCGATGCGCCTGCCCACGTCCACTTCGATGGCCAATTCCTCCCGCAATTCACGCTTCAGGCACTCCTCGAATGACTCGGCGGGCTCCCGTTTGCCGCCCGGAAATTCCCAGAGACCCGCGAGATGCCCGCCCTCCGGCCGTTTCGCGAGAAGCAGTTTTTGGTGACGGAAAATAAGTCCGGCGCTGACCTCGATGATCTTCACGATGGTCGCCCAGTCTCTGCCAGCGCCCCCCGACGGAGTCAAGCCAGGCTGCGGCCGGAAGGGTCCGTGATGGAGATTGGGTAGAGGTTGTCCGCGCGTTGTTCAGCCACGCCGCAGGCTGCGGTATCACCTCTTTTCTCCCCTTGTGAGATGAATTGTATTTGCTACGCTCCGGCCCGCATGTTCACTCGCCCTCCCGCCTGCCTCGCCGCCCTGGTGGCGCTCACCGCCTTTTCGGCGGGCGCGGCCGAGAAGATTTTTGATTTTAACGCGTCCAAGATTGGAGCAATTCCCGCCGGCTTCGCAAGCCGGGTCGCGGGCAGCGGTCAACCGGGCGACTGGCAGGTGATCGAAATCGAAGTGACATCGCTCCTCTCGCCGTTCCTAGCCGGCTCGAAACCCACCCTCCAACAGCGGGCACTCGCCCAGTTGTCCAGGGACAAGACGGACGAACATGCGCCCCTGCTGGTGTTCGAGGATGAAATATTCGCGGATTTCTCCCTCACGACGCGGTTTAAAATCGTCGAGGGCGAGGTCGAACAGATGGCGGGAATCGCTTTTGGAATCCAGGACGAAAAGAATTTTTCCTACGTCCGCGCGAGCGCCCTCGCCGGCACCCTCGCCATGTTTCGCGTCGTTAGCGGCATCCGCACCGCTCCCATCGCGATCAAGGCACCCGTCTCCCGGGGCGAATGGCACGAGCTGCGCGTCGAATGGAAGGACAAACGTATTCGCGCCGTTTTGGATGGAAAGTTCTCGCTGCCCGAACAGGAGGAAAAAGTGGATCACAGCGGCAAAATTGGGTTTTGGACCAAGTCCGATTCAGTGAGCTACTTCGGGGAGACCCGCATCGTTTATCGCCCGAAAATCACCCTGGCCCAGACGCTCGTCCAGGAAGCTCTTCGCAAATATCCGCGCCTGTTGGATCTCCAAATCTTTGCCGGCTCCATCACGAATGACGCCGACATGCATGTGATCGGCAGCAAGGAATCCGCGGAAATTGGGCGCCCGGCTCCCAAAGGCGCGCGCGACGTCGTCGCCGGCAAGGGCTTTTATTATGGCAAGGACCGCGAGTCGGTCCTGGTGATGATGCCGTTGCACGACTGGAACGGAGACACGGTGGCGGCGGTGAAGGTGTTGATGAAAACGTTTCCCGGGCAGACGGAAAAGAGTGCCTTCGCCCGGGCGACCCCGATTCTAAAGGACATGGCCGGACGTGTTCAATCGGCGAAGGCGCTCATCGAGTAATCGGTTTTATTGCCGCGCAAGTTTGGATGCTGGCACGGCGGCGCGGCGCAAATGCGGCAGGGGTCACGGATAAGACTCCTGAAATCGCGGGCGAAGCGCCCGGAAAAAAATCCCGCAGGGAGCGCGGGAAAAAAACATTTGCATCCGAAACGTGCGAAACGCCCAAGCCGTGTCATATTGTTGCAGCTTCACTGCGCCGCCGGTCGCTCTCTCCGGTGCATCCACTCCTCCACCCGGGATGATCCGCCGCAAACCATCATTGGTTGGCGGGAAAACTTGGGTGGTTTTGGAAACCTGCCGATGAGGTAGGTTAGAAAGTAACTTTGTTGTCGTATGAAAAAAGCCGTATTCATTGAACGCGACGGGATCCTGAACGAAGTCAAGGCGGGCCCGAAGCATCAGATCGCTCCCTTGACCCTCGAGGAATTCACAGTCAACAAAAAGGCCGAACCCGCCCTCCGCAAACTCAAGAACGCCGGCTTCGTCCTCATCGTCACCACCAGCCAGCCCGGCCTCTCCCGCGGCTACCAATCACGCCGCGAACTGGATCGCATGCACGACATCATCAAGCGCTCCTTTCCCCTCGATGACCTCATGGTCTGCCCCCACGACGAATCCGATCATTGCCCCTGTCGCAAGCCGAGGCCCGGCCTGCTCATCGAGGCCGCCTTCAAATGGCATCTGAACCTCGACCATTCCTTCGTCGTCAGTGACAAATGGCAGGATGCTGAAGCCGCGCGCACCGCCGGTTGCACCTCTCTCCTCCTTCAATCCCCCTGGGTCGGCAACGTCCATCACGATTTTGTTCTGCCGGATCTCGACGCCATCACGGAAAAAATCCTGTCACTCAAGGCCCAGGTCGAATTCGCCTGACCCCTCGCTGTGACGCCCGGCCACAACCGGTGTCCGCGATTCTATGGTTGAGACGGTTTCCCATTCCGGCTCGGCGCCGAAACGGGTGGCGTTCGATTCGTGACAGCCGCTGGCGCGATGGCGTTTGTACTCTCCAACGCCGCGGGCGCAACCGTCACAGGACAATCGGTCGCCAACAAACGACGCTGTGGGCGTCTTAACAGCAGATGCTCTTTTTGTTCCACCCGCTAGGTTGGTCGATATTCGGTGTTTTGTTTAGTTTGACGTTTTTGCGTCTTGGGTTGCG
>JBEEGQ010000373.1:0-15273 GCA_041166945.1 Verrucomicrobiota bacterium | reverse complement strand
GCCCTTTTGCTCGGCCACCGACTGCGTGCCAAACAGAATCACCTTGTGGGGCGAGGCCCCTTTCTTGATGGCATGAAGGGTGCCCACGCGTCCGTCCGACCAGAGGCCTGTCACCACATCGTTCTCGGCGGTGGTGGTGCGGATGACCGATTCGCAGCCGGTGCCGAGCACCGCGAACAGCGCTTCGGTGGGATGAATGCCGTACCAGAATAAATCCGGATGATGAGGCTCGACCGGGCCCGGCCCATACGAAATCGCCGCGCGCAGCCGGCCAATGTCGGTCTTCTTCAGCGCGACCAGACTGTCGTAATAACGGTAGGCTGAGGAGCTGAAGACGGGCACTTTCTGATCGCGCGCGAGACGATAGATTTCGATCGCGTCGCGAAGGGAACCCGCAACCGGCTTGTCGATGAACAGCGGCTTTTGGGCTTTCAGGACGGGACGGGCTTGTTCGAGGTGCGGACGGCCGTCGACGCTTTCGAGCAGGACGGCGTCGACCTGCTGGCAGAGTTCCTCGATGGTGGGAACGATTTTGATGGCGAACTTTTCCTGCAATTGACGGGTGTAACCTTCGACGCGCGAGGCGCTGGATTCGATATCCGGGCTGCCGCCCTTGAAGGCGGCGACAATTTTGCCGCCGGGCACATGATTGGGATCGGATGGATCATTGAACAACTTGGTGAACGCAACGACGTGCGAGGTATCGAGGCCGATCAAACCGAGGCGCAAATCGGCGGGCTTGGCAGGAAGGGTGAGGCTCATGGCAGCAAGGGTCAGGATCGGGAGCATCGCGTTCATTCGGGGTTCATTCCCGCCGCACCACGGGCCGGAAGCAAGCTGAAATCAGGGCGTCTGGCGTGAGGCAGGCGGGGGCATCAGGTCAAATTAATGCTTGGCAATGCGGCAACTCTTGGTGTATTCGCCTCGCCAGTGCCAACCTGCTTCGGCAGGTTTGAGGCAAAAAACAACAACTGATCGGACACAAAACTATGAAACTATTCACCCTGTTCGTGCTGGCCGCTTCCCTCCTTCTTGTCGGCTGCGACAAGAAACCGGATTCGGGAACGACGACCACACCGCCCTCCACGAACAAGTAATCAGCGCTGAGACGTCCGCCGCGCCAGGTCGCGACGTGGACGTTCAATGTTTTGAGCGCCGGCCATCGGATGAAGATCCTCACTGCTCTTCCGCTGATGGCCGGCCTGCTTTTTACAGGATGTAACAAGGAGAATTCCGCCGATTCGAACAAGTCCAAGCCGCATCGCAGCAGCACTTCCGGCGGCAACCCGATCACCGCTCCGGTCGATTACCTCGGCGCCGCGGCCAAAGCCCACAAGACAGCGACCGCCAAGGTCGCGGGCGCCGGCCTCGATCAGACCATCAAAGTTTTCTACGCCCAGGAGGGCCGGTTTCCCAAGGATCTCAACGAACTCGTCAGTCCCGAATATCTCAACGCCATCCCGCCGCCGCCCGCCGGCATGAGATACGATTACAACGCCAAAACCGGCGAGTTGAAGGTCTTGCCCAAATAGGGCCGTCGCCGGCTGGAGATGCTGAAACGGTGAAGTGGCCCTCGGGAGTTCGGCGTCCCGGCTTTAGCCGGTTGGTGGCCGATGCGATTCAGGTTGCCGGGACCGCCTAAAGGCGGGACTCCATACCGATTCCCAGCCGGTGTGACGATGGTGGCAGATTGTTTGACGCCCTCGCGGAGTGGAATCTAAGGACCGAAGTAGACACGGCCGCTCAAGTTGGTGCTGAGATAGAAACCCACCCCGTACTTTTGCTTCGGCAACACGGCGCCCTTGAAGGCAATCGATCGGGTTTGGCCCGCCGGAGTCATCGCGCCGCTGAACAAACCGGTCGGCTTCACCAGTGTGATTGTGAGTTTGTTGGTGTCCAGGTTTACCACGGTGTTGTTCGTGGCCAGAAACACGTCGTTCGTCGCGCCGCCCAGGAGGTGGGGTCCCGTTAATGACACGATGCCATTGGTGAAATCCAAGACTCGATTTGTGGAGGTGGCCGTCGTGTAACGAGAGCCGAATAGCGACGGGAACATTTCAAATCCATTCGCGTAAGGCTTTCCGGGAAACGGACCCACCTTGCGCCAGCGCATCGCCCCGTGCAAGTCGTCGGAGGGATTGCTGAAATCATATTGCACCCAGCCAAAGAACCAGCCCCGCACCCCATACAGCCCTGTGTAGACCGGCCACAGGCCGTTGGTCGTCACCGGCGCCGATGCGGAGAACGGTGTGCCGTCGGCCAGCGTGCCCACTGCCTTGGCCACACCCGCGGCGGTAACGGTCGCCGATGCAAAACTGTACCCGCCGGGCTGCGTGGTCGGGGTGTCGCTGCCGGAAAGTGCGAATGTATATTTCCCCGTATATGGTGAGGGATTGAGCGTCGTCCCCGCCCGAACACGGTTCACATGCAGCGCCGAGGTAAATGTGTTCGCGTCCCACAGGTAGGGATAGCCAGGCCCGTTGACCGGGCCAAAGACCTGGTCCGACCGGTTGGTCACATCCAGCGTGAAGACGATGAACCAATTGGAACGCACACCAAAAAGTGGCGCGACCGAGACCGAAATATTGGCTTCTCCATACGCTGAAAGAGCTCCGCTGAAGGGCAGACTGCGCCCCGCCACGTTGAGTTTTCCCGAGACCTTTCCCAGATCGGTCACGTTGAATGTGATGGCGCCGCTCGGCTGAAAGGAAAAATTCGTGTTATAAAACAGCCCCGAATACGTCCCTTTCATCGGCGCAAACGGATTCGTCACAAACGTCGCCGTCAATGTCGCGTTGGTGAACATTGGAAAATTGACACTCGCGGGATCGTAGACGAAATCGCCGGTCCATCGGGCGAACAGATGGCCGGGGGCCGGCTTGGCCGTGAGAGTCAGGTTCCGGCCAACCTCAAATAGCTGCCCGTTGGTGGCGCCGATCACCGTTCCATTGCCCACGACATCCAGATGCAGCGGTTCCCGATGGCTGAAAAACAGGGTCCGGACGACCGGTGCGCTGCGCTGGCCCGCGCCGTCCACGCTCGTTATGTAAAGCCGGTTGGTGCCCGCCGGGATTTCGTCCGAAAAGGACCATGTGTTTCCCGCGGGTGCGTTCGTGAAGGACCGGTCGGCCAGCGAATAATAAACGGACGTCACCATTTGATCATCCGTCGCCGTCCCCGTGAAGGTCACTGTGCTCGATGTCACGGTCGCGTTGGGCGGAGGAGAGACCACGGTAATCGTTGGAGGCTTGGTGTCGACGATGGGCAGGATCGAAATCTTGATGTGATACAGCTCGTTATACCGCGGGCAATTCGCGTCCACATTGCAGTTGTGCTGCGGGTTCAAGACCGGCAGGTCCGAGTAATTGCCTCCCAGGTGCAGGATGTTTTGCGGCGGAATGTGATTGAAATAATCCAGCGCGTTGGTGCTCGACACCACACGCCCGAACACCGTGAAGCCGCCATCCACGTTGTCAAGGTTTGTCGAATTGTTGCCGAGATTGAAGAACCATTCCGCACTGGCGGAATTGGTGTCGCCGCCGACGCGGGCCATGGCGATCGTCCCGAACGTGTTGCTCAACTGCGGACCGACGCTGTACTCGTTTGTGATGGGCCCGTAGTTCGCCGTCGTGCCCGCTCGAAACGGCGATGAACTCAAGGGCGAGGGAGTCCAGAGCGCCCCCGCCTGGATGACGAAACCAGGCACACACCGGTTGAGCATCAGATTGTGATAGGCGCCGCCGCGCACATAATGCAGGAAATTGGAAACGGTCACCGGCTTGTCCTGATCGAACATTTCGACGTCCACATCTCCAATGACCGTCGCGCCGCGATAAAAATGGAATCGCACGATCGTGTTGGAAGGTTGTGCGAATGCGGACGGAAGGATGCACGCGACGAGGCACAAGGTGAGGAGGGCGGCGAAAGCTTTCACAGGATTGATTACGACTCGCAAAAAGTAGCACGGCGCCGTGCTAAGACAAAGCTCTTCCTTGGGCGTTTTCAATGCCGGCGCCTTGACAAAGCGCGCCCCGCGCCCCGCGCTTGAAGATCTCCACGAGTTCATCATTGAGCCGTCCAATGTTGAAGCCAGCCTCCACGCGACGGCGTCCCGCTTCGCCCATCACGGGCCAGCGCTCAGGGTATTTCAATAGCGTTTCCAGCCGGTGCGCCAGGGCGGGGACATCCCGCTCCGGCACAAGAAAACCCGACACGCCGTCCTCCACCAGTTCCGGAATGCCGCTGTGCTGTGTGCTCAGCACAGGGAGGCCCATCGCCATGGCTTCCATCATGGCCACGGGAATTCCCTCCTGGTCGCCGTCGCGGCCGGTAACGCTGGGGGCTATCAGGACGTGGGCTTGATCCAGCAATTTGAGAACTTCGCTCTGTTCCTTCCAGCCCACCATCCGAACTCGCTCGGCGACACCAAGGGAATCGATCAATTGCTCCAGGCTTCGGCGCAATGGTCCATCACCCACGATGTCGTATTGAAAATCCAAATGGCTCAATTTTGCCGTCGCGCGAATGGCGAACTCGATCCCCTTCTTTTCCACCAGCCTGGCGATGCTCAGCAACCGCGGACGTTCGCCGGCGTTCAGCCGCCGGGGCCTGAACTGAAAGCGGCCGACATCGATTCCCATGTGATGGATGATGATTCTCCCGGCATCACATCCCATCCGGACCAGCGCCGCCTGCCAGCGCGCGCTAATCGGCAGAAAGAGATCCCCCTTCTGAAAAAGATCATCGTAAACATGCTGTCCGTGCTTGCGAAGGTACGACGACATGTCGCTGCCATGGAACGTCGTTAAAAGCGGTCCGCGCAGGACGCCCAGTTCGCGAAGGGCCAGCGCCCGGAGACCCTCCTGTCCAAAATGAGCATGAATCACATCATACTGCGGACACTCCGGCAGAAAGGGGACAATCCGGTGAAGCAACTTCAACGAAGAGGCGTCGCTGCCAAATCGAAACACATTCAGCGCCCGTCCTACCACTCTTGGTGACGTGACCAAATGCCGTGCCGCAATGCGCGCCGCGCTCGCCAATCGCATCAGGCTATTCCCGGGCATCCGGGCCGCATAACGCGTTTTTGCCAAAAGCCCGTAGGCATGGACATCCGGATGCACCTTGGAATCATCGCCGGCGCGATCCGCGTGGATCTCGACGTCATGTCCCCGATCGATCAAGCCCGTGATCTGGTTCAGGACAAACGTTTCCGACAACGCCGGAAAATGAGTGACGACGAACGCGATCTTCATCGGAGGCCCGAGAAATATTGAACGGCTTCGACCGCGGACGCCGCTTCGAGTCGCTCGCGTTCCACGGCGGAACGCACCGCGCCGCGCAACGCCGGCAATTCCCCCACAAACTGATCCGCGGTGGCAATCAATCCGAGCGGGTCGATCGTTTCGATGTCCTGCACCCACCGCGCCATTCCCAGGCGTCCGAAAAGTTCCGTGGTCTTGAATTCGTACGACACCGGCAGCACCGGTGTGCCCGCGAGCAATGAAAGAATCGCCAAATGCATCCGTGTCGCCACCACCATGTCGAACTCCTGCAACCGCTGGATCAACTCCTCGGGACGATGAAAGCCGGCGTCTACCCGCACCCGTTCACGCACTGCATCGGGCAGGGCGCCGGCAATTACGTCCGCAATCTGCGAATCGTCGAAGGCATATTCGGGGATGCCCTGGCAGGTGGAAATAAAGGTCACGCGCGCGCCATGCTGTTGCACCAGGTGGGACGTCAACGCGGTCATGGCTTCTGTGAATCGATTCATGCCGGCGTCCCGATCGGCCTCCTTGAAGTGGGACCAGTTGCGAACTGAGATCGCCACACGGAGGAACGGGGCAGGGGTGGGGAAGGAGGGGGGGCCGGTCTCGAGGGCGAAAGCCGCATCGGCGGCGAGCCGGATTTTTTCCGGGGGCACGTCGAGGCTGGCGAGATGATTCCGCGAAGCTTCATCGCGCACCAGCACGCCCGCCGCCCGCCGCAGCACATTGGCCAGCGCGCGCCGGTTTTCCGGCTTTCGAAAGGGCCCCAGCGATTGTGTGAACAGAACCAGCGGCTTCCGCAGCGCCAGAGCGAGCTCGAATTCGAACAGGCGCGATTTGAGGGAATAATGTTCGACAAGATAAGTTCCCCCGGTGCTGACGACCAAATCCGCCGCGCTGAAATCCTCCAGGGCGATCTTTTCCTCGTGCGTGAGCATTACGGCGGCGAGGCGTTTCGCTCCGTGGATTTGCAATTTTGCCGCGACGCGAATCCGGGCCAGATGAAATGCGCGCCGCAATTTGCGCGCGCGGCGTCCCGCCAGCCGGATCGCGCGCGCGCGCCAAAGTTCGCGGAACTCGAGTTCCGGGTAATGCCGTTTCGCAAGGTCCGGTTGGCTGTCAAAAATCACAAACTGTGTCTCGCTGCCCAATGCGGTTCGGAGGAGCTTCATCATCCCGAGCAGGATCGCCGCGTCCCCGCCATTCGATGTCACGGCGTTGGTGATGACCACCCTCATTGCGCTCGTTGCAGGACGAGGCTGGTGTCGTCCGAGATCCGGCGAACATTCCCATGGCCCTTCAGGAATTCATCCACAGCCTGGCGGCAGCCGCCGTAATCGTTGTAATCGTCGATCACCCAAAAGCCACCGGCGCTCCAAACCGGATAGAGCCGTTCCAGGCAGAGCTGCACCGGGTCGTGCCAGTCGCAATCGATATGCGCGAGGGCCACCCGGCTCTCCGGCGCAAACAGCATCGTCTCCTCGAACAACCCGCGAAACAGGCTGATGCGCCGGCCATCCACCGACAGGCCGAAGGTGGCGAAGTTATCCTGGACCTGTTCGTAAAGATTCTTGACGTAGCCATAGTAGGGTTGCGTCCCCAGTCCTTTTGCCTGCCCGGTTTGGATCACGTCGAAGCGTTGTCGGGATTTTTCATCGTCGCGTTCCGAAGGCGCCGGGATGCAGCCGAACACGTCGTAGCCGCGAAACTGGCGGGCCTCTCCCATTTGCGCGGCGAGAAGGATGGCCGAGCCACCCATGGCGACGCCGGCCTCGACGATCATGCCGGGGACGCTCTCCCGTTCAATGCTCCGCAGGCACTGTTCGAGACGGCGGATTTTTGCGGAGGAGAGGTAGGTCAGCTTCTGTTCCTTGACGCGCCGCGCGATGCGCGAGATTCCGCCGCCCTGAAAGAGACGGGTCACTCGTTGAAAGACGGCGCGACTCATTCGATGTCCAAATGGATTAACAATGGATCGGTCGAAAAACAAACCGAATCGCTTTCCCCGGCGTTCCCCGGTTGACAGTGGCACCGGGAAATCTCTTACCTTCGGCGCGTGCCCGGTCTTTCCATCGCTGCCATCGTCCCGGTTTTTAATCGGCCTGCCGCCGTGATGGATGGCCTCAATGGCGTGCTCGCCCAAACGCTGCCGCCGGCGAAGCTCATCATTGTGGACGACGGGTCCCTCGACAACACCGCGGCTGCGGTCGAGGAATGGATTGCCACAAAACGCCCGCCCTTCGACGCACAGGTGGTTCGCCAGGAAAACCAGGGCGCCGCCGCGGCCCGGAATCGCGGCGTCCTCGAGGCGGACGGCTGTGAGGTCTATGCATTTCTCGATTCCGACGACATCTGGCCGGCCGATTATCTGAGCCGGATGAGCGATGCGTTCATGAGTCATCCCGATGCGGTCGCTGCGTGCGCCGATCGGGTGAACCACGATTTCGCCACGGGTGCGGTGGACCCGCACAGTTACGCCCAATACGCGGAGGGTGATCGGACGGCGACGGCGATCATGTTTGACGAGGGACCTCCGGGCACCTCGGGCGTCGCATTTCGCGCCAGCGCATTTGGGCAGGCAGGAGGATTCGATTCCGCGTGGCCTACGGGGCAGGATTACGATCTCATGCTTCGCATCAGCCTCCTGGGCCGCTGGCTCCATGTGCCCGGAAGCCCCGTGACGAGTCGTAACCATCTGGAGGTTGTCACCGGGAGCGGAGAACCGCCCCTGAGCCGCAAATATGCCGACAGGGCATTTCGGCGCGCGCAGATGTTACATCGATTCATTTTCGAGCGTGGCGGAAAGGCGGCTGTTCCGGAGCCGGTCTGGCGGAGCCGCCTCGGCCTGCTGTGGTATCGCGCGGGCCGAAAACTCGCGGCACTGGGCCGTCCCGCCGATGCCCGGTTCTGCTTTCGGCGCACGATTGAAATGCGCCCATGGCATCTGGCGGCACGCGCGCGATTATGGATGCCCGGCTCGCGCTGAATGCGGCGCTCATTTTTCAGGAATCTGGAAATTTGAAATCCCTTGGAGCCGCGAACGCTCTGAGGTATCAAGGGCGCGACTCTCTCAATCCGTTTTCGTCAACCGGTTCATGAAGCTCGGTTTCATCCTTTTTGATTATTTTCCGTTCGGCGGTTTGCAACGCGATTGCCTTCAGATCGCCACGCTTTGCGCGCGGCAGGGTCATGAGGTGCTGTTCTTCACCCGTTCCTGGCAGGGCGCCACCCCGGATGGCATGAAGGTCGAGCAATTCGGACGGCATGGCCTGACCATCCCCGCGCGCAACCGGCGTTTCGTCCACCAGCTCGCCGAAAGTCTGCCGCGTCACAAGCTCGATGGTGTTATCGGCTTCAACAAACTACCCGGGCTCGATCTTTACTACGGCGCCGATCCCTGTTATGCGGCTGCCCTGGAAACCAAACCCGCGTGGACCCGCTGGCTTCCGCGCGCGCGCCAATATCTCCAGTATGAAGCATCGGTGTTCGGCGCCACGCAACGCTGTGTGATCCTCCAGATCAACCCGCGCGATATCCCTCTCTACAGGAAATATTACGGAACCGGCGATCGATTCCACCTCCTGCCTCCCAACGCGCGCCGTCACGAAACCACTGCCGCGGATGTGCCGGCAGCGCGACGCCGGATCCGTGAGCAAAACGGATGGAGTCCCGATGATTTCATCCTGCTGTTTGTCGGCTCGGATTTTCAACGCAAGGGCCTCGATCGCAGCATTCGCGCGCTCGCAGCCCTCGAACCGGCCGCGCGCGCGCGCACCCGTCTCGTGGTTGTGGGAAGCGCTTCCCCCGGACGTTTCGCCCGGTTGTCCCGCCAACTCGGCGTCGCTGACCGCGTCCATTTCCTGGGTGGACGTCATGATGTCCCCGATTGGATGCTCGGTGCTGACATTCTGACTCACCCGGCTCGCAGCGAAAACACCGGATCGGTTCTCGTCGAGGCGCTGTCGTTCGGCCTGCCGGTTTTCGTCACGGACATCTGCGGTTATGCTCCGCATGTCACGGTTTCCGGCGCCGGTTGCACCTTTGCCGAGCCGTTCGAGGCTTCACTGTTCGAGCGGGCGATCGCCGAGGCGGTGAGTTCCGAGGTCCTGGATGTATGGCGTCAGCGGGCCTGGGACTACGCAGCAACTGGCGCGATCTTCGGATGCCACGAGCACGCCGCGGAAATCATCCTGAACACGATCGGCGACCATCGCGCGGCTCTTCGCCCGGTGTCGCCGCCGAATTCGGGTGACGCCGCACCCGTTCACTCGATGCCGTCGGCGTAAACCACGCGTTCGCCTGTGCTTGAATTAAACGGCCATCTGCAGCGGCACATCCCGGCCGACAACACTTTCGATTGGGTGCTCAACCACGAAGGCAAAGTTTATCGCCACGTCAAACATCGGCGGACGATCGAAACCGAGATCGGAGGACGCCGCTTTTTCATCAAGGTCCACCGGGGTTGCGGGTGGCGGGAGGTCTGGAAGGACTGGGTGCAATTCCGGCCGCCGATCGTGAGCGCCCGCACGGAATGGGAGGCCATCGAGCGCGCTGAAAAATTGGGAATCGCCACCCTGCGCGTCGCGGGCAAAGGGGAACGCGGCCACAGCCCGGCTCATGTCGAATCCTTCCTCATCACCGAGGCGCTGGAGGGAATGATTGCCCTCGAAGACCTGGCGAGCGACTGGGGCGGGCTTGCCGGACCGCGTCAAAAACTTCTGAAACGTGCGCTGCTCCGGAACATCGCAACCATCGCCCGAACGTTGCACAACGCGGGAATGAATCATCGCGATTTTTACCTCAGCCATTTCCTGGTCAAAAATCGGCCATGGACCGACTGGCAGCCGGGCGATCCGCTGGAGCTGTTTCTCATCGACCTGCATCGGATGCAGACCCGCCCACGATTGCCGGCGCGTTGGCGGGTCAAGGACCTCGGCGGATTGCTCTTTTCCGCGCTCGACTGCGGACTGACCGGGCGCGATCTGCTGCGCTTCGTCCGCGTCTACGCTGGCAGTTCCGCGCGGGACAGCCTCCAGCGGGATGCGACGTTGTGGGCGCGCGTGCGCCGCAATGCCATTGCGCTTTACATCCAACATCACGGACGCCCACCCCTGTGTAGTTGAATGTGGTGCGATGAAAACGGACCGCGGCATTCATGCCGCTTTGGGAACAATCCATTGCCGAGCTCCGATTCGGAGGGAGATGCGCATTAAAAATTCCAACCTCACTCTCGAATCCAGCGTGAAGCGGCATAAATGCCGCGCTCCCACGGGTTTTCGGAGCTTGGTTGAACAGGCCGGGCGCCGCTGATACTCTCGCGGCCGGTGCCTTTCCGAGTCTCATCTCTCATCGCCGGAGGACTTTTTGTCCTGACGGTTTCCTGCCGTCAAACCCCGGGCCCGCCCACTGTGTCGGGGACCATCGAGACGGATGAAATCCACGTCGCCTCGCGCTATGGAGGACGGGTCGAATATTTATTTGCCAATGAAGGGGACGCATTGACCAATGGACAGCGCATCGCCCAGCTGGACGCCGCAGAGCTGCAAGCCCTGCGCGAGCAGGCCGGTGCAGCGCTCGACGAGGCGATCGCCGGACCGCGTCCCCAGGAACGCTCGGCCGCAAGCAATGACTGGCAGGCGATGGTCGCCGAATTGGAACTGGCCCGGCTGGACGACAAGCGGAATCGGGATTTGATCGCTTCCAAGGTGATTTCTGAAACCGAGCGGGATCGGGTTACGACCCGGGTGGCGACCCTTGAAAAGGGCGCCGCCGCCGCGCGGAGCCGATTCGATCTGGTCGAGGCGGGCACGCGCCCCGAGCGCATCGCCCTCGAGCGCGCGCGGGTTGCCCAGATCGACGCGCAATTAAGGGAGATGCGAATCAGCGCCCCCACCAATTGCGTGCTCGAAGTGCTGAGCGTTAAACCGGGCGACGTCGTCCCCGCGAACCGTGAGATCGCGACGCTGTTGTTGGTCGATCATCTTTGGATTCGGGTTTATGTGCCGCAACCGTGGCTCGGCGGGATTCAGATTGGACAGAAGGTTCAAGTCCGGGCGGATGCATTCGCGGCGCGGGAATTCGAGGGAACCGTGGAACAGATCAATCGTTCAGCGGAGTTCACCCCTCGAAATGTTCAGACCGCGGGCGAGCGCCTCAAGCAGGTGTTCGGGATAAAAATCCGACTGCAATCGCCGGAGTTGCGGGCGGGCATGTCAGCGGAGGTCCATTTCCCGGGCGCACTTTCCGAGAACGGCAAAACCCAATAACCGATTCGGCATCCCCGTGCGGCTACCGATCCGCGCGGCATGCGACCCCATGGACAATGACGCGGCGATGATCGATTGCGATAACCTGACGAAACGCTTTGGGCATTTCACCGCCGTGGATGGGGTGAGCTTTCGCGTCGCCAAGGGTTCCATCTTTGGATTTCTCGGCCCCAACGGCTCGGGAAAGTCGACTGTCATTCGCATGTTGTGCGGTTTGCTCCAGCCTACCGGCGGCATCGCGCATATCGCCGGCTTCGATGTTTCCCGTCAAACGGACGACATTAAAAATCTGATTGGGTACATGTCCCAAAAGTTTTCGCTCTACGATGAGCTGACCGTTCATGAGAACCTTAATTTCTATGGGCGCCTTTACGGTCTGAGTGGGGCAGCGCTCCAAAAACGGCGTGAAGAACTGATTGCGTTGACGCACCTGGAACCGTATTTGCCGCGCCGTGCGGGGTTGTTGTCCGGCGGCTGGCGCCAGCGGCTCGCCATGGCCTGCTCGCTGGTGCATCGACCAGGAGTGCTCTTCCTCGATGAACCCACCGCCGGGATCGACCCCGTCGCGCGTCGCGAGTTGTGGGACCTTCTCTTCGAATTCTCCAGCATGGGCATGACCCTTTTTGTGACCACGCATTACATGGATGAAGCCGAACGCTGCTCCCACGTCGGCTATATCCACACGGGAAAGCTGGTCGTGTGCGGCGTTCCGGATGAACTCAAAACATTGCCCATCGTCAATCCGCGGGGAACGCGCCGCCTGGACATCACCTGTGAGCATGTCACCTCCGGCTTGCAGGCGCTGCGGCATCTGCCCGGGGTCCGAACCGCCACTGTTTTCGGTCAATCGATGCATCTCCTGGTGGATGAAACCCTCCCCGACCAAACCATCCGCAACGAATTGGCGCGAGCCGGAATTCCCCGGGCCGACATGCATCCGATCGGGCCATCCCTCGAAGATGTGTTTGTCGCGCTGACCCACGAGCGCTCGACCATGGCAGGACCTTCCCAAATCTCCGCTTGAAAAGCCCAGAAGGCTGCTTAGTTTAAGAGTGCGTTCGCAGATTTTAAATCCATCGATCGGCTCTCATGAAAATTCAGATGTTCATTTTAGGGGTGTTGTCTCTCGCTGGTGGCTTGCTCCAGGGTGCGGAGCCCGCCGATACGGGCGTGCCTGTTTTTGTCGCGCCCCCCTCGGCGGAAAACGCGCCGAAGGCGGCGGCGGTGGAAAATCAAAATGGGGCGGGAGCCGTGGCCGGCGAGGTTCGGTTATCGGCCGGGTTGGACGAAATTGTGCGGCTGAACAAGGCGGGAGTGGAGGAGAGCGTCATTCTGGCATTCATCCAGGCCTCGCCCATTTCCTATCATCCCACCGCCCGGGAAATTCTGTTGTTGCGCGAAAAAGGGATTTCATCGGCAGTCCTGACCACAATGCTGCGACATGTTGGCGAGGTCCGGCCGGCGGTCCAAGCGCCACCGCCCCAGACAACTCCAGCCGCGCCCCCGGTCCCTGAACCGGTCCGGGTGCAATCCACGGCCGTTTATTACAATGAGCCTGTGGTGTATTCGCCCTCCCCCGCGGTGGTGTATGCGCCTTATCCTTATTACGGATACGGCTACGGTTATGGTTACGGTTATCCGCGTTATTCCTCGTGCTATTCCGGGTCCGCATTTTACGGGGGTTTTTTTCCGGGCGTCTCGCTCCGTTTCGGGTTTGGCGGCGGGCATAGCTCCGCCCATTTCGGAAGCCATGTGAGCAGCTTCAGCGGTGGTTTTCGTGGCGGGTTCCACGGGGGCCATCGATGATCAAGGCTTAGTCGATCAACCTCTTCGTGATGTCGCCATAGGCGTCGATCCGCCGATCCCTGAGAAACGGCCAGTGGGTGCGGGTGGCATCGACTTGAGCCAGATCCACCGGAACCACAAGAACCTCCTCCCGGTTCACGGAAGCTTTTCCAAGGATTTGTCCGCTCGTGCCGGCGACAAAACTGCCGCCCCAGAACTCGAGGCCATCGCCGCCGATCGGCCGCTCGTGGCCGATGCGATTGATGGCAGCGACGTAACATC
Organism: Verrucomicrobiota bacterium; assembly: GCA_041166945.1. GTDB lineage: Bacteria > Verrucomicrobiota > Verrucomicrobiia > Limisphaerales > JADJPG01 > DASTLJ01. The sequence goes on along the minus strand of JBEEGQ010000373.1, from coordinate 1,670 downwards.
CGTTGGCGATCGCGTGCCCGCGCTGGATCGTTTCCCAGGCATCACTCTGCAGAGCCCCATGTTTTTTCTTCTCACTGGGATGCCAGCCGATGGCCGTCGGATAGAAGAGAATTTCCGCTCCGCGGAGGGCCGTGAGCCGGGCGGCCTCCGGATACCATTGATCCCAGCAAATCAAGACGCCGATTTTTCCGTGGCGCGTCTGCCACACCCGAAAGCCCGTGTCGCCGGGCGTGAAATAAAATTTCTCATGAAAGAGCGGGTCGTCGGGAATGTGCATCTTTCGGTAGATGCCGAGCAACGAGCCGTCCGCATCCAGGATTACGGCGGTGTTATGATACAGGCCGGACGCGCGGCGTTCGAACAACGAAGCCACCACCACAACCCCGTGCCGTTTGGCGAACTTTTGAAACGCCTCCGTGCTGGGACCGGGGATCGATTCGGCCAGCTTGAAATTGTCGTGGTCTTCGCTCTGGCAAAAGTAAAGCGACCGGAAGAGTTCCTGGGTGCAGATAATGCGGGCGCCGGCCTTCGCCGCCCGTTCTGCCAAATCCAGTGTGCGCTTGAGATTGACGCGAGGGTCGGCGTCGCAGGCGTGTTGCAGCAAACCGAGTTTGACGGGCGCGGATTTCATGGAGCGACTGGATGCAGGTCAAACGACGGTTGTCACAGGGCGATCGGATTGCAAGCGGCCCGGTCGCGTTTGGCTGTCCCCTTCCGTTTCACTGGCGCTGGATCTGGGTGGTGGCGCGGGCGGTGCGTTCCAGGAGCTCCGTGCTGCCCTTGGCGTCATTCCGCGCCAGGCGGGCGTCCTGGCCGAAGAGTTCACGGATCATCTTGCCCAGGGTTTCATTTGTCGGCCCGTAGCCGGAATGGTAAATGTAATGTTCCAGATCGTAGAGCATCTCGGAGGCGTCGTTGTAGCGCTGAGGCAGGTCCCGAACGAGAGCCTTGTGAAGGATTTCGTTGAGCCGATTGTCGATCCGGGGATCGATCGCCCGGAAATCCGGCAACGCCATGTTCATCACATTCTTTCGCGAATCCTCAGGGGTGTTTCCCTTGAATACATTGCGTCCCAGCAACAGGTGCCCCAGGACGACTCCCAGCGAGAACAGATCGCTGCGCTTGTCGGTGATCTGGAAGTCCGCCTGCTCGGGGCTCATGTAATCGGCCTTGCCCGCCACGACCTCGCCTTCGTTGTCGATGAGGTAGCCCTTGGCCTTCGCGATCCCGAAATCCGTGAGTTTCACGTCTCCCTCGAACGCGATCATGATGTTTTTGAACGAGACGTCGCGGTGCACCAGGCCGAGGGGTTTGTCGTCCTTGTCCGTTTTCGCATGCGCATAGGCGAGCCCGCGGCAGACACGGCTGCTGATGAACACGGCCATCTCGATCGGCAGCACCCGGTGTTTGTCCCGGAGTTGCTCGGCGAATTGTTCGAGGTTCACGCCGCGGATCAGTTCCATCGCGATGAAATAAATCCCCTTGGCCTCGCCGAGGTGATACGTCTGCACGATGTTCGTGTGAATCAAATCGGCCACCAGCTTCGCTTCGCCGATGAAGTTTTCGATGAACTGCGTTTGGTTCGCGTAGCTCTGGCGGATGACCTTGATGGCGACGCGCTTGACGAAGTCGCGCGCGCCGTGCTGTTCGCCTTCGTAAATAATGCCCAT
>JBEEGQ010000372.1:0-20157 GCA_041166945.1 Verrucomicrobiota bacterium | reverse complement strand
GTGGCGAGTGACTAGTGGGGAAATGACGAATGACGGATGACGAATGGGCTGTCGGAGCGTCGCAGTCGAGGTGACGAGACTCCAACAATGTGACGAGTGACCAGTGACGAGCGGGGGAATGACGAGTGCGTGCGGGATGAATGACGACTGAGGCCGGATCCGTTCGGGTCCGTCCGGTTCCGTTTTTCCGGTTGCGAGGTGGCATACAGGGGCCTAGGTTGGGCGAGTTCAGCCAGCCGATGACAACCCGGCGAGCATTTACTCTCATTGAACTCATGGTGGTGATTGCGATCATCGCCGTGTTGGGAGCCCTTTTGTTGCCTGCCCTGAATCGCGCAAAGGAATCAGGACGCCGGGCTGCTTGCGCCAGCAATCTTCGCCAACTGGGAGTCGCCCTGGCCATTTACGCGGGCGACAACGAAGGCAATTTTCCCCCCGTTACCCCCACTAACCGCTGGCCGGCTCAACTCTATCGCGGGTATGAAAGTTTTGAGGTCCTTCTCTGCCCCAGCGACCCCACGCCGCGCGCGTCGGGCGGAGGGGTGCGACCGGATGAAGCGCCGCGAAGTTATGTGATGAACATGTTCAGGGATTATTTCGACAGCGCGCTCTCCCCGGCGGAGCTTCACAGTTTCACCAGCGGCGCCACCCAGCGTTCCATCAGCGAGACCCACATCCGTGCCCCTTCCGACACCATTCTCTTTGGCGAGAAAAAAACCGGGGCGACGAATTTTTACATGGATCTCTCGACCTCCGCGACGGGGTACATCGTGGTGGGTGCGGAACAGCGGCGGCATGCCCGGGGCCCGGGGGATCGCACGGGCGGATCGAATTATTCCTTCGTGGATGGGAGTGTCAAATATCTGCCGTTCGGCCGCGCCACGATGCCGGTCAACCTATGGGGCGCGACCGATCAAGGCCGCACCAACACGGAGGGCCGTGGCGAGACCCATTAGACTCGTCGGGGTGCCGTGCATCCGGAAGTTGTCGGTGGAGCCAATCCGCCCGTAGCGCAGACTTCCAGTCTGCTGTATCGCCGACTTCCAGTCGGCAGGCGCTTGAAAATCCTGGCGCAACAGGCAACTCCCAACGCGTGCTGATTGGAAACGAATCGGTCTCGGCTCGGACGCCCACCAAAAACTTCGGGATGCACCGGTCAGGGTGTTCGCCTCGCTTTTTTTGTTCCCTTCGCAGGCAACGCTGCCTATTTTCGGCGGCACCATTCATGGCGACCATTCCACTTGAAGATTCCTACACGGACATCCTTGGCAAAACCCAACGGGGCCTGAAATTATCGGATGACGCCCTTGCGAAAGCCGCGGGCGTTTCGGTCGAGGCACTGCGTCTGGCGAAAAACGGGGGTCTCGACGAGGAGGTGCTTCGCAAATTGGCTGGCCCGCTGCAATTGGGCCCGGCACGCCTGGTGGCAAGCGCCCGCAAAAGCTGGCAGCCCGAGCCCATTCAGCTTCGCGGTCTGTCGCAGTTCAACACCCCGTACGACGACATGACGGTGAACAGCTACCTTGTCTGGCGTCCGGATGGGAAGGACGCCGTCGCGGTCGACACGGGGGCTGACTGCAAGCCGATGCTGGATTTTGCCAAGGCGAATTCGCTGCAAATCCGGCTCATCCTCCTGACCCATATTCACCCGGACCATATCCTGGCGTTGGCGGATTTGAAGGCGGCCACTGGCGCGCCGGCGCGAGTTTCGGCGCTGGAACCGACACCGGGCGCGGAGCCTTTCGACCTGCCGCAAACCTTTCGAGCAGGCGGATTGGAAATTGAAGCGCGCCTGACTTCCGGCCACGCCACTGGCGGCATCACTTACGTGGTTTCGGGATTGGAACGCCCGGTTGCCATCGTTGGCGACGCCCTCTTTGCGGGCTCCATGGGCGGGGGGATGATTTCATTCGCGGATGCGCTGGCCAACAATCGTCGTCAGATCTTGACGCTGCCCGATTCCACGGTGGTCTGTGCGGGTCACGGCCCGCTCACGACGGTGGGTGAAGAAAAACGGCATAATCCCTTTTATCCCGAGTTTTCCTGAATGCCTTCAACCTGGAAAGAAACCAACTATGTCAGAAAGAATTGGATTTGTCGGCGTGGGACGGATGGGAGCCAACATGGCGCGCCGCCTCAAAGAGGTCGGACACAATGTCACCGCGATTTATGATGTTCGCGCCGACACCGCGCTGGGGTTGGCGCGTGAATTAGGCGCGGAAGCTTGCACCCGGCTCGCCCGCGTCACAGCCCTCTCGGACATCGTCATCACGGTGGTCACCGACGACAAAGCGATGCGCGCTTTGTATCCAGCGCCCGGAAAACAGGACAGTCTGCTCATCAACGCGAAAGGCCGGCTCTTTATCAATTGCGCGACGATCTCGCCGGACGTTCATGTCGAGGTCGAGAAGGCGTGTAAAAAGTCCGGCGCAGCCTCGTTGGAAGCCTGCATGGCTTCCAGCATCACACAGGCCCGTCAAGGGACGCTTTACCTCATGGTTGGCGGCACCGAGGCGGCTTATGAACGGGCGAAACCGGTGCTGGAAAAACTGGCGTCCACGACGCGCTACATTGGCCGCGCCGGCCAGGCGGCGGTCGTGAAGGCGCTCGTGAACATGGTCATGAACATCAACACCGCTGGGTTGGCCGAAGGGCTTGGACTGGGCGCGGCGTACAAACTCGATCTGGCCATGCTGCGAGAGGTTTTTTCGCAGACCGGCGCCAACTCGCGGGTTCTCCAGACCGACGGTGAGGATATGCAAAACCGGGAACATTCCTGTTTTTTCTCCTCGGCGCACGCGGCCAAGGATTCTGGAATTGCCCTGGCGCTCGCCCAAAAGGAGGGAATCGAGCTACCACTGGCCGCGGCGACGTTCAAACAATACACCCGGATGATCCAGGCGGGGTTGGGCGAGTTGGACAAATCCGGCGTCGCCGAACTGACATTCAAGGGCCGTCTGAAGAAAAAGAAAAAATAGCCCAATTTTGCGTCTATTCAGGGGGAAAGATGCGTTTTTGTAGAACGGGTCATGCGTCGTTTCGGAAATAAACGCTTGTAAAGCACCTGTGCATTGGTAATTTTCCCGACCTTTTCTTATGAAAGCTGACATCCATCTCAAATACATCGAATCCGAGATCCGTTGCGCCTGCGGCAACGTCATCAAGACTCGATCCACAAAGCCTTCAATTGTGATCGGCATCTGCAACGCCTGCCATCCGTTCTATACCGGCCAGCAAAAATTCATCGATACCGCCGGCCGCGTCGACAAGTTCCAGCAACGGATGGCCAAGACGCAAGCCGCCCAGGCAGCCCAGGCCGAGGCCGCCACGAAGAAGAAAAAGTCCTAGCCCTTTTCGCCCCATCCGCCCGCGTGGTTTCACAACCCGCGGGCGGATTGCTTTTTCACAGCGAGTTCAATTCATGGACCTTCGTCCCTACATCGAAAAATTCACGCGCCGGCTTGCGGAAGTGGAAGCGGCATTGAGCGATCCTGCCGTGTTCGATCACAAGCAACGCGCGCAGGAATTGTCGCGTGAATATTCCCGTCTCAAGGAACTCGTCGCCACCGGCGACGCTTACACCCAGACGTTGCGCGAACTCGATGAGAATCGAGCCCTGGTAAAATCCGAACCTCCTGGATCGGAACTCGCCGCGATGGCGGCTGAGGAACTCGCGCGGCTCGAAGCGTCGGAGCGCCGGCTGGGCCTCGAGGTGCAAAGCGGCATCATCCCGCCCGATCCCGCCGATTCCCGCAACACGATCATCGAGATTCGCGCCGGCGCCGGCGGCTCCGAGTCGGCATTGTTTGGCGCTGATCTTTATCGCATGTACACCCGTTACGCGGAGACCCGCGGATGGAAGGTCGAGACCCTCGATTGCAGTCCGTCGGATCTCGGCGGGTTCAAGGAAGTCGTCTTCACGGTCACCGGCTCGGACGTTTACAAGCGGCTGAAGCACGAGAGCGGAGTGCATCGGGTTCAGCGCGTGCCGGCCACAGAGGCGCAAGGGCGTGTGCATACGAGCACTTCCACCGTGGCCGTGCTCCCGGAAGCCGAAGAGGTCGACCTGGAAATCAAACCCGAGGAACTCGACATCACGGTTTGTCGCGCGAGCGGACCGGGAGGGCAGGGGGTGAACACCACCGACTCCGCCGTCCAAATCATCCACAGACCGACCGGTGTGATCGTTCGCTGCGCGGACGAACGGTCGCAGCACAAAAACAAGGCGAAGGCGATGAAGGTGCTGCGTTCGAGGCTGCTCGAGGCGAAGGTGGCCACGGAGAAGGCTAAATACGATGCCACTCGCAAGAACCAGGTCGGCAGCGGCGAGCGCAATGAGAAAATTCGCACCTACAATTTCCCGCAGAACAGGGTCACCGACCATCGCATCGAGGTCACCCTTTACAACCTGGCCAACTTCGTCGAGGGCGACATGGACGGCCTCCTCGAACCGCTCATGGCACACGAGCTGGAGGAGAAATTAAAAGCGGCCGGAAACTAATTCGGGCCTTTTGACAATGATCCAAGCGCTTATTTTCGATTGTGATGGCACCCTGGCCGATACGATGCCGCTGCACTGGCGGGCGTGGAAACAGGTCACCGCCCGGCACGGGGTTCACTTCACTGAGGATCGGTTTTACGCCTTGGGAGGGGTCCCTTCCCGGCACATCCTGGCCATGCTTAGGGACGAGCAACAGCTGGGCATCGACCCGCTGGCGGTCGCCAAGGAAAAGGAAAATGCCTATCTCGAACTGATGGGGCATGTCGGGCCAATTGAGAAAATCGTTGCGATCGCCCGCGAAAATCATGGCCGCCTTCCCATGGCGGTCGCCTCGGGCGGCACCCGCCATGTCATCGAATCGGTCCTCGCACACCTCAAGATTCGCGAGTGGTTCGCCGCGGTTGTGACCAGCGAGGATGTGGTCCATCAGAAACCGGCGCCCGATATTTTTCTGGAGGCCGCGCGACGGCTGGGTGTTTTACCTGCGCACTGCCGTGCCTACGAGGACACGGATTTGGGAATGACGTCGATCCGCGCAGCGGGCATGGAAGCCATCGATGTCCGCGACCTGTTGGGCACTGTTCGGTGAAAAATGGCGCTTGCCTGAAGCGATTTTTCGCCGGCCGGTTGGAAACCGGCGATACAGCAGACTGGAAGTCCGCGCTACGATCGGGCTCATGCCTCCAGATCCGGCGTTACGTGGCGCAATGCGCGCATTGCGCCTCCAGAGCCAGGGAGACCGGACTTGTCTTTTGAGATGCCCCTTCTACAGTTGTGACATGAAGAACGACGTCATTCCGGTCGAGATTCGCGGTATTCTGCCCGCGAACAGCGGATGCGCCATTTTCGTTGGGAATGAGGAAAAGGTCTTCGTCATCCAGGTCGAGCACAACATGGGCGCGGTGATCAGCGGATTTTTGCGGGATGCGTCGAACGAACGGCCATTGACTCACGATTTGATCAACAGCATCTGCAAGGGCTTCAATATTTCCGTCGAGCGGGCCATCATCAACGATCTTAAAAACAACACCTACTTCGCCCGTCTCATTCTTCAGCAGGAGAACGAACTGGGACGCAAGCTGGTCGAGATTGACGCGCGACCCTCCGATTGCCTGGCACTCGTCAGTGCCCAAAAAAAACCGCTCTTCGTCAGTAACTCCCTGTGGAACAGCGTCGAGGACATGTCCAAGTGGCTCGACGAAATCAACGAGAATGGCGGCAACGAAAACGAGTAAGACCGCCGCCACCTCATGGGCGGGCGATGGTCCAAAACCACTCTCGCTCATCTGCGGCGATGACGATTTTGCCGTCAAACAGCGGGCGCGCGCCCTTTTTCAGCAATGGTCCGAGGAACTGGGCGGCATGGACCATGAGATTGTCGATGCCCGGGTCAACACTGTTGATGAGGCCCTCAAGGCGCTCGCCAAGCTGCGCGAGGCGCTCAATACCCTTCCGTTTTTCGGCGGCGCCAAGGCCATCTGGCTCAAGGATTGCAGTTTTCTCGGCGACGAACGCACGGCCACTTCGATGTCCGTCACCGAAACTCTTTCCGAGATTGGCGACGAGCTGAAGGCCTTCGACTGGCGCGGGATCCGGCTCCTCATCAGCGCGGGCAAAGTCGACAAACGCCGCGCTTTCTACAAGGCGCTCGAGAAACTCGGCGAGGTGGAACTTTTCGCGGCGTGGTCGATCGATGATAAAAACTGGGCGGCGGAGGCGGAGTCGACTGCCAGCCGGGCCCTGCGCGCGCGGAAAAAAACGATCACGGACGAGGCCCTTGCCGGGCTTGTGAATGCGGTCGGTCCCCAGGCGCAACAGCTGGCGAACGAAGTTGAAAAGCTATCGCTCTACACCGGCGATCGGATCGAGATCGTCCTGGCGGATGTCGACGCGATCGTGACGCGCAACAAGCATGCCCGCGCTTTCGCGGTCGCTGAGGCTTTCGGGGATCGCCAGCTCTCCAAGCTACTTCGCACGCTGGATGAGGAGCTTTGGGCGATGAAATTTGACAAAAAACGCAGCGAGATCGGGCTGCTTTACGGGGTGATCTCGAAAGCCCGCATTTTATTGCTCCTCAAGGAAATGATTCGCGAGGGCTGGATACGGCCCGGACGCAATCTGAAGGAACAGCTCGAGGGAATTCCTCCCGGTCAGCTGCCGGATGATAAAAAATTCAATCCCCTCTCGATCCATCCGTTTGTCCTCCAAAAGGCGCTGGCGCAGGTCGAGAACTATTCGACCCAGGAACTGGTCGCGGCGATGAGCTCGTTGCTCGACTGCAATCGCCGCCTGGTTTCCAGCGGACTCGACGAAGCGCTCGTGTTGCAGCAGACGCTCGTGCAAATCGTTCGGCGTGACGAGAAAACATCCCGGTAAGATTGACGACATGAACTCCCCCGCAACTCCTGTTTCGTGTGTTTCGCCTGCCATCCAGGATTCGTTTGTCCATGGTGTTCGACAGCGGGTCGCGCAGGTGGTGGTCGGGCAGGATGCGGTGGTGGAACGCGTGCTGATCGCGCTGCTCACGGGCGGCCACCTGCTGTTGCAAGGGATGCCAGGACTGGCCAAGACGCTGCTCGTCAACACCATCGCGCGAGCCATAGACCTGAAGTTTGCGCGGGTGCAATTCACGATCGACCTGTTGCCGGGCGACATCATCGGGTCCGACATCCTCGATCAGCGTACGAACGAGTTTCGCACGCATCAGGGTCCGGTTTTCACCAACCTGCTGCTGGCGGACGAAATTAATCGCGCGGCGCCCAAGGTGCAGAGCGCGCTGCTGGAAGCCATGCAGGAACGTCGCGTGACGATCGGCAACAACACCTACACGCTGCCGGCGCCGTTCCTGGTTATCGCGACGCAAAATCCCATCGAACAGAGCGGCACCTTCGAGCTGCCCGAGGCGCAGCTGGATCGCTTCATGTTATGTCACCGGCTGCATTATCCGTCCGCCAGCGAAGAAGAGGAGATCGTCCGCCGGCAACTCGCACTCGGGCTTCGACGGGACGCCCAGGGCGCTGTTCCAAAAACCGCCTTTGACGCCATTGATTCCGAACCGGTAGCGCACCTCGATGATCTCACGGCCGCCATGGCGAAAGTTCAGGAGGTTTTCGTGAGCGAAGTTTTTATCAAACATTCCGTCGAGCTCGCCCGTCGAACGCGGCGGCATAAATACATCGAGCTCGGGGGAAGCCCGCGCGCGGGCATCGCGCTGACCGCCGCCGCCCGGGCTCGCGCGTTTCTGCACGGGCGCGATTATGCGGTGCCGGAGGATCTGTTTGCGCTGGCGGAGGACGTGTTGCTGCATCGGACACGACTCACGTACGAAGCCCTGGCAGAGGGCGTGAGCGGAGCCACGGTGCTGAAGGAGATTATGGCGGAGATGGGATAGTTTGCAGAGGAGGCGCCGATCGCTTCGGGAGCTTCGTCGGCACGCTGAAGGCAAATTCAATGGGCTCCGAATGGCCGTTCCTGACCTTGATCTCCTTTTTCTGAGCGCCGGCTTTCATGTGCACCGCCTCGAGAGTGTAGAGGCCATCCCGCAGGCCGGCGGGCAGCGTAAAAGCGCCATCCGGCTGCGTGAGTGCGAAGAAGGGATGGCCGACCGCGCAGATATATCCAAACATCCACGGATGCACATCGCATTTGACCGGGATGAAATCCTCGGGAGTGTCGAAATGGACCATGTTCGTGGTGCCTCGCAAACCGACGAAGTTGCGCCCGCTGTTCCGCTTCGGTGTGAAATGAAAATTTTCCATCATCCTGGAATCATTCTCGAAGGCAATCGGCTGCCCGGTGCGGACGGCGATGACATACGGATAAATCTCGCAGGCGACTGTTTCCATGCGCGCTCTGTTGGTGGGAACCGGGAAAAGCCGCGCATCGAATTCATTGCGAATTACCACAAGCACATTGGCCAAACCTGCGTTGGGGCCCACGACGTAATGGCGCGTGGTGAGTTGGTTGGTCTGGAGTTGCTCGCAATCGGGTCCCATCTTGATGGCGATCTCCGGCGGCGGGGCGCCTTGCAGTGTCACCCGGCCCGTAATGCCGACCGGCGTGGTTTTGGAACAGCCTGAAATTAAAAACGCCGTGAGGGGGAGGAGGACGGTGCAGATCTTCATGGAACAACCCAGGATTGACGCGCCGGAAAGGGGGGCTATTCGCAGTGAGCCGTGCCCGACATCTCAGCGGCGACGATTCACCGGAGCGTCACACGCAAGCCATGCTGCTCCTGCGCGCGGGCGAACGAGATCACGCCCCGCTCGGAAGTTGCGCCGGCATAGGGATCATTTTTGATGAGAATGTTGCCGTCGATGTCGAGGTGATCGGCGAGCTCGGCCAGGTGGGCGGCAGCGCTGATGAGCACGCTGGTTTCGATCATGCAACCGATCATCGTTTTGAGCCCCAGCCGGCGCGCCGCCATCAGCGCCTCGTAAGCGCCTGTGATCCCGGCGGTTTTTACCAACTTCACATTTACGCCGTGAAAACATTCGGCCGCGCGGGTCGCGTCGGCGGCGTTATGATAGGATTCGTCGGCAAAAATGGGCAGCGGCGAACGTTCCTTGAGCCACACCCAGTCAGCAACAGGGGTTGCCGCGGGCATGGGTTGTTCGACGAACTGCACATGACCATCCCGATGGAGCCATTCAATCCGGCGCAGCGCCTCCTCCTTTGTTTTCCACCCCTCGTTGGCATCCACGCGAACCCATTTGGAGGGAGCGACGTCGCGGAGCGCGCCAAAATTGGCCTCGTCGTCAGGACTGCCGACTTTGAGTTTCAACACAGGAAAGGCGGACGCCTCGCGGACTTTCTCGCGAATGATGTCCGGCTTGTCGATTCCGATGCTGAAACTCGTCACATGTTTTCCCTCCGTGAAGCCGAGTTTTAGAAAGTCGTGAACGGACTGGCCTGCGGCTTTTGCCGCGCCATCGAGCAGGGCAATGTTCACGGCGCACTTGGCCGCGTGCTGGCCGGGAGCAATCGTTTCCAGGTATTGCATGCTGCCTGGGATGTCCGTGAAGGAGAGCCGGTGCGGTTCGACCTTTTGAAGAAACGCCTCCACGGTCTCCACGCTTTCGTTGTAGCGCGCGATGGGAGCGGATTCGCCAATGCCCGTGCCACCGGCCTCGTCGTCCAGTTCGAACAGGACGACGGGCAGATCACTGGAGCCGCTGCCGCGGGCGATGCGCCAGGTGTGGGTCAGCTCGAGATTAAAGCGCCAAATCCGCGATTTCATGACGGGAGGGATAACCGTCGTTCGCGCAGAACGCAAAGCAGAACGTGGAGGACGCTCCTCCTCTCCCGCCCTTCGGGCACCCTCTCCTCCATTTCGGAAATGGAGGAGAGGGAGGGGGAGAGGAGGCGTTTCTGTTCGGCGGTTACTGGGCAGGGATGGGGAGGGTGCGGACCACGATTCGCAGCTTGCTTGAATTTCGCCCGCGTCGTCCCGTCAATTAAAGCCTCATGCTACATTGTTTTTCATTCCGTATCGCCGTCGTCTCACTGGCCTGTGCCGCGACCCTGGGCGCTCAGGATACGCAAGCGCCCGCCGCGAAGCAGAAGCCCAGTGTCCCGGTGGCGACCGGTCCGCAGACGGATCGTGAATTTCAAAAGGTGATTCTGGAGGCCGATCGCGAAACGGATTCCGGATGGAAGGATACGGTGAAGGACCCGATGGAACTGGCGGTGGCGGCGGATGGACGTGTTTTCTGGGCCGAACGGGCGGGGGCGGTGAAGATGTGGAAACCCGATTCCAAGACGACCGTGACCGTCGGAAAGATTGCAGTATTCGATGGCTTGGAGGATGGGATGCTCGGGATCGCGCTGGATCCAAATTTTGTGAAGACCGGCTGGATTTATCTCAACCACTCCCTTCCGAACACAACGAAGGATGCGAATGGAAAGAAGGCGGGAGTCATTCGAGTGTCACGTTACACCCTCAAGGACGACGCGTTGGATTTACAGTCGGAAAAAACCATCCTGGATGTTCCCACGCAGCGCGAGGAGTGTTGTCATGTCGGCGGATCGCTCGGGTTCGACAAGGACGGCAACCTCTTTGTCGCCATTGGCGACAACACGAATCCGTTTGATTCGGATGGATTCTCCCCCCACGACCAGCGTCCGGGACGTTCGCCCTGGGATTCCCAGAAGTCGTCGGCGAACATGAACGATTTGCGCGGCGGGATCAGCCGCATTCATCCCGAGCCGGACGGCACCTACACCATTCCGAAGGGCAACTTGTTTCCGCCGGACACGGCGGGGACGCGGCCGGAGGTTTATGTCAAAGGCACGCGCAACGGGTTTCGTCTCTCGGTGGATCAACGGACGGGGATTTTGTATTGGGGCGATGTGGGACCGGATGCGGGCGGATTGGATCCCAAGCGGGGGCCCGGCGGGTTTGACGCGGTGATGCAGGCGAAGAAACCGGGGTTTTTTGGATGGCCCTATTCGCGCGGGGACAACAAGCCCTATGCGAAAATCGATTTCGTAGCGCGCGCCGAATACCAGAAGCAACGGGCGGCGTATGACAAGGAAAAGGCCGCATACGACAAGGCCCGCGCCACCTACGACAAGGCGAAGGTCGCCCAGGAAAAAGCGACACAGGAAGCGAAGGAAAAAAATGCAACCCCGCCGCCCGCGGTGGTCGCGCTGCCGCCGTTCCTCGGGAAAGCTCCCGTTTCCTACATGGCAGGGGAGCCCGTGTTTTTTGATCCCGCTCATCCGGTGAACAACTCGCCCAACAATACCGGCATCCAGGAACTGCCGCCGGCGCAGCCGGCTTTCCTGTGGTATCCCGGCGGTCCTTCGACGCGGTTCCCGGTGGTGAATGGTGGCGGCGGACGGACGGCGATGGCCGGGCCCGTTTATTATTTCGATGAACAGTTGAAGTCGTCGCACAAACTTCCCAAGGAATTCGATCACACGCTTTTCATCTATGAATGGTCGCGCAATTGGATCATCGCGGTGCATCTGGATGCGGAGGACAACATCGCGAAGGACGCCGACGGCAAACCGCGCATGGAACGGTTTTGTCCGCACATGACCTTCAAGCGCCCCATGGATCTTGAGTTGGGCGCGGACGGGTGCCTTTACCTCATCGAATACGGGACGGCATGGGGCAACAATCTGGACTCGCAGATTGTGCGCATCGAATATCACGCTGAAGGCCGCCACGCCGCCGCGCCCTAGCCGATGTTCCAAAGTGGGTGTGCTTTTGGAACGCGATGCTCCACCGGGTCTTGTAGCGCAGGTTTCCAACCTGCCGTATCGCGGATTTCCAATCCGCCGGGGGGTCGGAGTCCTGACGCCACAGCATCCGCGCCCAGCGTTCGGGGAAGGTTTCAACCAGCCGCGATGTTCACAATTTTTTTCGGGACCACGATCATTTTGCGTATCGTTTTGCCCGCGAGATCCGCCTTCACCTTTTCGGAAGCCAGTGCGGCAGCCTCGATCTCCTGGGAGGTGGCCGTCGCGGCAACACGGATGACATCGCGCAGCTTGCCATTCACCTGCACCGGCATTTCCATGAAATCCTCGACGAGCAGCGCGGGATCCAGCACCGGCCAGGGCGCGTAGGCAAGCGCCGGTGCTGGCTGTCCTGTGGATGCGGTGAGCTTTGACCAGAGCTCCTCCGCGATGTGCGGCGCGAAGGGTTGCAGAAGAATGAGGAATTCCCTGAGGATCGCGGCAGGCTTCACCGGCCAGGTCATGGCTTCGTTAACGAAAACCATTAGTTCACTGATGGCGGTGTTGAACCGAAGGCCGTCGAGATCCTCGGTGACGTTCTTGATGCAGGCGTGGAGAGTTTTGAGCTGGGCGCGGGAGGCGCTGGCCTCCTGGACGTCGGGCTTGAGCCGGATCCGATCCAGCAGGGCGGCATCTCCGGCGGAGGCAGTCGTGGCGGCCTGCTCGAATTCGGTTTCGCTCTGGTCATCGATGAACAGGCGCCAGACGCGGCCGAGGAATCGATAGACACCATCCACTCCCTTGGTGCTCCATGGTTTCACCATTTCGAGCGGGCCCATGAACATTTCGTAAAGCCGGAAGGCATCGGCGCCGTATTGGGCAAGGATCACGTCAGGGCTGATGACGTTGCCGCGGCTCTTGCTCATCTTGAAACTGCGCGCGTCGACCCGGATCGCCTTGCTCGATTTGAGGACAAAACCGTCCCCGGTTTTTTCGATCTCCTCCTCGTCGACGCGTCGTCCGATGCATTTTTCGCCGCTGGCTTGATGGACCCCAACGAGGCGAACGCCGTCGGCGCTGGCTTCCTCGGAAATATTTTTCACATGGTTCGCCGTGACATGGCGTCCGCTCTCCGCGGAAAACAGGGTGAACTCGAGTTCGCCGAGGATGAGGCCCTGATTGACGAGTTTGAAGAAAGGTTCGGACGTCGAGACATGGCCTAGATCGAATAGGACCTTATGCCAGAAACGGGAATAGAGGAGGTGCAGCACGGCATGTTCGGTGCCGCCGACATAAAGATCGACGCCGGGCTTCGCGGGCGCGCCGGAAACGTTTAGCGGTGCGCCGCCCGCACCCATCCAATACTTCTCGGCTTCCCTGCCGCAGAAGGCCGCGGGATTCCGCGCATCGAGATATCGAAGGTAATACCAGCAACTGCCGGCCCACTGCGGCATCGTGTTGGTTTCTCGAAGCGCGCCGTCGGAGAGGGCGGTCCATTCCTGCGCGCGGGCCAGGGGCGGGTCGCCTGCCGAAGTGGGTTTAAAATCGGTGAGATCGGGTGGTTGCAGGGGCAGGTCGGAATCGGGCAGCGCCTCGTGCTGGCCGCTGCGCCAGACGATGGGAAAAGGTTCGCCCCAGTAACGCTGCCGGCTGAAGAGCCAATCGCGAAGCTTGTAATTGATGGTCCGCCGGCCCAGCGCCTTGGATTCCAGCCATGCGATGATTTTTTCCCTGGCGTCAGCGGTGGGAAGATCATCGAGTGAAATCTCGGCGTTGCGGGAGTTCGTGGCCGTGCCGGCTTCGACGAAGCCTCTCCAATCGGCCTTCGGATCCGGCGGCCGCACGACTTGAACGATGGGCAGGTTGAACTTCGTGGCGAATTCCAAATCGCGCGTGTCATGGCCGGGAACAGCCATGATGGCGCCCGTGCCGTAGGTGGCGAGAACGTAGTCGGCGATCCAGACGGGGATCCGTTTCTGGTCGACCGGGTTGATCGCAAACGCGCCGGTAAAAACGCCGGACTTCTCCCTGGCAAGCTCTGTGCGCTCGAGGTCGCTTTTCGTGGCGGCGAAGTTTTTGTAAGCGTCGACCGCCTCGCGCTGTTGGGGTGTGGTGATGGAATCGACGAGGCGGTGCTCGGGTGAGAGCACCATGTAAGTGGCGCCGAACAGCGTGTCGGGGCGGGTGGTGAACACCGTGATCACGGGCGCCGGCTCGCTGCCTTTGGTGGAAACGAGGGCGAACCGGACCTCCGCGCCGTCGCTTCGCCCTATCCAGTTTCGCTGCATCTCCTTCAACGAATGGGTCCAATCGAGGCCATCCAGATCGTTCAACAACCGTTCAGCATACGCGGTGATCCGAAGCATCCATTGGCGCATCGGCCGTCGAACGACCGGGAAGCCGCCCACTTCGCTCTTGCCGTCGATCACCTCCTCGTTCGCCAGCACAGTGCCGAGTTCCGGGCACCAGTTGACGGGCGCCTCGCTCACGTAGGCCATCCGCTTCGAATCACAGTAACTCCGGCGCTCGTGGGCGGAAGTGAGTCCCTCCGGATAAACCAAAGTCGAAATGGGTTCGGCCTTGTTTGTCCTGGGATTAAACCATGCCCCATAAAGTTGAACAAAAATCCACTGGGTCCACCTGAAATAGCCGGGGTCGGTGGTGTCAACTTCGCGCGACCAGTCGTAACTGAATCCCAGGCTTTGAATCTGTCGTTTGAAATTCGCGATGTTCGCCTCGGTCGTCGCGCGGGGATGCTGGCCTGTCTTGATGGCGTATTGCTCCGCCGGCAGACCAAAGGCGTCCCAGCCCATCGGATGCAGAACATTGTACCCGCGCGTCCTCCGATACCGGGCGAGGATATCCGTCGCCGTGTAACCTTCGGGATGCCCCACATGCAGGCCGGCGCCGCTCGGATACGGGAACATATCCAGGATGTAATACTTCGGCGGCAGCTTGTCAGCCGGAGTGGGTCCCGAAAGCCCATGCCGTTGCGCGAACGGATGTGCGGCCGGAATGGCATCGCCGGGATTCCACGCTCGAAACAGCTGCTGCGCCTCCCATCGCTGCTGCCACTTGGGCTCGATGAGATCAAACGGATATTGTCTGCGCGACGACATGGCGGGGATTTTGGGCGATGCGCGAGGGCGGGGCAAGGAATCAGTCGCCCGCCGGGCGGGTGAGTGCTGGGGTGGGAAGGTCAGGGGACGTCTGTTTTGGCGCTTGTGACCAGCGCACCCATGGCCCTCCGGAGACGCGAGAGGGCAACAGAATACGAATGCAACGCCTGCACATCAACCGTGCGTGCCTCCGTGAGCGCGGTTTGAGCGCTCAATACATTGAGCTGTGTGTCAGTGCCTGCTTCATAACGGGCGTTGGCCAGGCGTAATGCTTCGGTGGCCTGCTCGATGACTTTTTGTTGCGACTCGAGGACCTCCTTCGCCTCGACGAAGGTCGAATACAACGCGCGAACATCGAGCTCGATCCGGCGCCGCACATCGTCGTAGTCGATGATGGACCGTTCATGTTGGGCTCGCGCCTGCTGAATTCTTCCTTTGGTGAGCTGCCCGTCGAAGAGCGGCCAGTTGACCCGCGCGCCTGCGGACCAGCCGTGAATCTGGCTCGTCAGGTCGGATTCGAACTGCCGGTTCTGCACGCCGTATCCCGCGAAAAGTTCGAGATGCGGACGATAACCTGATTTGGCCGTGTCGATGCCCTCCTTGCGGAGCTGTTCGGCGATGCGCAACGATGCGAGTTCGCTGCGGTTGGTGAGCGCCTGGGCGAGAGCGGTGGCCAGACCGAGCTCGGTGCGCGGCGCTTCGAGGCGGCCTGTCAGGTTCAGGGGCAAATCTTCGGCAACAGTTTCCGGAAGATTATAGCCCAGCTCGTTGGCGAGCCGTTGCTTGGCGATTCGAAAGGCGTTGCGGGCGCGACTGAGGGCCGGGCGCGCGTTCGCCAGCTCCACTTCGGCACGCACCACATTGAACGGCGGCACCGTCCCGGCTTCCTGTCGGCGACGCGTGTCCTCGAGTTGTTGCGTCAACAATTGAATCGAGGCGTCGCGCACGTTGATTTGCTCGGCCGCCAGCAACACGTCGTCATAAAAAACGCGGACGTTCAACAGCGTGTCGGCAAGCGTCGTCTGGTAATCGTAGGTCGCCTGCTGGCGCAGGAGTCGCGACGTCCGGAGCGAAGCCTGCATGCGTCCGCCATCATAAACTGTCTGCGCCAGCTCCAGTCCCACATTCCAGCTTTGATTATTTTGATCGAACGTCACGGGGAACGGTGTGGGACCGCTGACCGAAGGCGAGTCGACCAGCCCATCATCGATGGCGCGATATTGGCCGGTCGCGTTGAGACGGGGCAGGGCGACCGCGCGCGTCTGGAGCGCGACGCCATACGTGGACTGGATATCCTGCCTGGCCTTGAGCAGCGCGGCGTTCTGGGCCTCGGCGGTGGTCAAGGCATCGGCGAGTGCCAGCGGTCGTGTGAGCCACGCGGGAAGATTCGTCACCACCGCCTCGTTCGCGCGAAGTGAAGTGGCGGCGAACATCATCGCAACGAGAGTCAGCACAGAGCGGGTGAACATAAGGCGCGAGTAAATGGTGGGGGATGTTAATCAGGGCGGCCGTGGAGTGGCAATGGGATGCTGAAGCGACCTCGTGGGAGTGGAACCCCAAGCCGCATTGCATCCCCGTTTCGGAGGGACGCTCCTCGTCTCCCTGCCTTCGGGCACCCTTCCCAGTAACCGCCGAAAAGAAACGCCTCCTCTCCCCTCCCTCTCCTCCATTTCCGAAATGGAGGAGAGGGTGCCCGAAGGGCGGGAGAGGAGGAGCGGGCGCACTGCGCGCATACAGTCCGGGGGGTTCGCTCATCCATTCTTTTTCCAAAATTACCTCTTGACGTATTACTACCCTGGTAGTATTACCCCGATAGTTAATCGATTCAGCGCATGAGAGATCAGCGAATTCATCGGCTTGGCGATCTTCAATTGCGCATCATGCAGGCGCTCTGGCGGCGGGGCGAGGCGACCGTGGCGGAGGTTTCGGAGGATCTGGCGGAACAGTCGGACCTCGCCTACACCACCGTGGCCACGATGTTGCGCAAGATGGAGGCGCGGGGATTGGTCGGGCATCGGGCCGAAGGACGCTCGTTTCATTATCGAGCCCGGGTGGAGTCCGAGGCAGTTTCACGGGGGATGGCGGACCATTTGGTGGACCGCCTTTTCGAGGGCAGCCTGCCGGACGTGGTGAATCATCTTCTCACCACCCGCGAAGTGAGCCGGGATGAATTGCGCCAGCTGGAAAAAATGATCGCTGAACGGAGGAAAACACTATGAGCGGCGAATGGGTTCTGGTGGGGATGCTGGCACTCGAGGCGGCAATGGTGATCGCCGCCGCGGCACTGCTGGCCAGACGCGTCACCTCCGGCTCCTGGCAACGGACAATCTGGCAGGCGTGCTTTGTCGGGCTGCTGGCCATCGTATTGGTGGAAGGGGCAGGGGGTACGCGGGTCATCGACTGGATTCGCCCCAAGGCAACTCCGACAACCCGGTCGCTGGCTGAGCCCATTCGTGCGACGGGCGATCGCATTCAAGCTCCCGCGTTGATGCCTTCCGAAAACCCCGCCGGAAACGTTGCAACAGTTCCAACTCCCGCGCCTGCGCCCGTCCGGCATGTGAGCGGGCAGATCCCTCCACAGGTGGCGCCAATTCATCAGAATCCGGATCGGGCTGGCGTCGGGGTGCTCAAAATTTTCGCGGTGTTGTGGATGGGAGGATCGCTCATCGTTCTTTTTCTCAATGCATTGGCGCGCGCCCGGTTCGCTGTGTTGCAGCGTCGCGGTCGAGCGTTGACGCAGCCGGCGCTGGTGGATCGCGTTCGGGAGATAGCAGCATTGTTGGGGAGAGGCCGCCAGATTCGATTGTTCGAGTCAGCGCGGCTTATCGGTCCTGTGGCGTGCGGGATACTGCGACCGGCGATCGGTCTGCCGCCGCGGTTCGATGAGGAGACTCATCCGGCCGAACGGGACGCGATTCTCGCCCACGAAATTGCGCATCTGGTTGCCGCCGACCCGGTCTGGTATCTGGTGGCGGACGTCGTCAGCGCGGTGTTGTGGTGGCATCCGTTGGTGTGGTGGGCGCGAGGCCAGTTGCACGCGGCGAGCGAAACGGGCGCGGATGAAGCGAGTCTCCTTTTGTTGGATGGGCCAGGGGTGCTGGCCGAGTCGCTGGTCGCGCTGGGGACCCGACTGGACCGTCCTCGTCCGGCGGCCTGGCTGGGAATCGAAGGGACCGGATTTCGTTCAGGCCTGGCCCGCCGGGTGGAACGGCTCTTAAGACTGTCGGGACGCCGCTGGTCTCCGCCCGGACGCGCGGGGGCCGCGGTCGCCCGGACCCTGGTTCCGGCCGTGGTCGTGACAGCTCTCATTCTTTGCACGGCGTGGACTGTTCCTGAACCCCAAACCCCTGGAGAAAAAATGAAACATCCTCAATGGAACCGCTCGATCGGCCTGGTGTCTGTCATGATGGCGCTGGTGGCGCCCGGAACTTCGTCATCCGCAGCCGATGCGGTGAAAACCAACCTTGCGAGGGCACGTGCCGCTGATCCGGCGATGGTGTCCGCTCCGAAATCGATGACCCGGCCGCGCACGGCGGCGGATCTGCAGGCAAAACTCGAATCCATCGTGCTCGATGAAGTTGCCTACGATGGGCTGCCGCTGTCGGAGGTGATCCGAAGCTTGATGCGCGATGCGGAGGCGCGCGATCCGGAGAGGGTCGGGGTCAATTTTTTATTTGGCAAGCCGGCGGAACCGATCCGGTCGGTGGCCACCATTGATCCGTCAACCGGCCTGCCGCTCCCGAGTGTTGGGGAGGAGTCCGACTTGAATGCGACGACGATCCGCATCGTGCCGCCTCTCAAAAAAGTGCGGCTGATTGACGCGCTCGACGCGATTGTGCGGGTGTCCGACCGGCCGATTCAATACACGGTGGAAGGCTATGCGGTCGTGCTGACCTATGATGGGGTGCGGATCAATAGTTTGAAGAATGGACTTCCTGTGGCGCCTCCGCCCGCGCCGCTTCAGACCCGTGCGTTCAAGATTGAAACCAACAGTTTCTTTGCGAGCTTGCACACGATGTTTCGGGTCACGCTGGACCCGGTGAGCCTCGATGTCGGGGAATTACTTCAGAAACACATTTTTCCGAAGCTGGGTGTGGTGCTCGCGAGCGATCGCCTCGTGTTTTATAATCCCCTCACGTCGATGCTGCTGGTACGAGGCTCGGCGGAGGAGATTTCCGCAGTTCAAGCCGCCATCGATGTTTTGACCGGCAACGTGGGGTCGGCCGCGGAATCTGCGGGCGGCGCGCGCGCCGGCACGGGTTCGGCGAAGAATAATATTTCGCGCTGACCGCAGGGGGAGGGTGGTGTTGCCGGGGTAAAAAATCCCTCCCCATCCCTCTCCTCCATTTCGGAAATGGAGGAGAGGGTGCCCGAAGGGCCGGAGAGGAGGCGCCTGCCGTTTCGCGGGTTGGTTTTATTTTATCGCCGGGGATCCCTTGCCTCGCGCTGAAGCGAGCCAATCGTTGACGTTTCGTTCGACGATGTGGAGGGGGACGGCGCCGCTTTTCAGGATGACGTCGTGGAATTCGCCGAGCTCGAAAGCGGCGCCTCGTTCACGGATGGCGCGCGCGCGGAGTTCCTTGATCTTGAGTTCGCCGATTTTGTAGGCGAGCGCCTGGCCAGGCCAGGAGATGTAGCGGTCGATCTCGTTGACCACGTCGAGTTCCGTCTTTGCGGCGTTGGCGAGAAAATAGTCGATGGCCCGCTGGCGATCCCAGTGCATCGCATGAATTCCGGTATCGACCACGAGCCGGACGGCGCGCCACATCTCGTAGGTGAGTTGTCCAAACTTGTCGTACGGATCGTCATACAGTCCCATGTCGTCCCCGAGGCTCTCGGCATAGAGCGCCCAGCCCTCGATGTAAGCCGTGTAGGCGCGTTCGCCGCCGTAGCGCCGAAAGTTGGGGAGGGCGCCCTGCTCGAAAGCGATCGCGAATTGCAGGTGATGGCCCGGCACGGCTTCGTGAAGGCTGAGCGCCATCATTTCATAACGGGGACGGGCTTCGGGTTTGTAGAGGTTCACGAAATACGAACCGGCCCGCGAGCCGTCCGCGGCCAGGACCCGATAATAGGCGGCGGTGGTATCCGGCGCGATTTTATCGGGAATGGGTTCCACGCCGTACGGCGCGCGGGGGAGCGTCTTGAACACTTTGACGAGCTGGGGATCGATGCGTTTGGCAACTGCGCGATAGGTGATTAAAAGTTCATCGGCAGTTTTGCAATAGAACCGCGGCTCATTCCGAAGCTGTTTGAAAAACTCGGCGCGCGTTCCGCGGAACCCGACTTTGTCCATGACGAGCTGCATCTCGCGCCCGATGCGTTCGACTTCGCGGAGGCCGATATCGTGTA
>JBEEGQ010000371.1:0-7344 GCA_041166945.1 Verrucomicrobiota bacterium | reverse complement strand
CCCCTGGTTTATCAATGGCTGATGAACGGGACGAATCTGTTCGCTTCCTCAAAATTTGGGGGCGTCCATGCAGCCACGCTGGTCGTCAGCAATGTCACCATTGAAGATTTCGGCGAATATTCCTGCGCGATTTCCGACGGGGCGGGCACCGTTCGCAGCGCGATTGCCATTCTTTATCCGCTGGTCCGCCCGACCATCCTGATTCCTCCAGCGACACAATCTGTTCCCGCCTGGCAGCCAGTGGCGACCAGTGTGGTTCTGAGCAATGGCTTCCCGCCGCCATTCCGTTACATCTGGTATCGCGCCTCAAATCCCTTCGCCACCAACATCAGCGATTCGAAAACCAACTTCATGGTCATCCCCGGCCTCATCATCTCCAACAGCAGCACGCCGGCCACTTATACCGTGCGGCTCACCAACCGCGCCCTGACGGCGATAAATCCACTCAACTCGGCGACATTTACGCTGTCAATACTCGCGGACACCGATTCGGACGGCATGCCGGACAATTACGAATCGAACTACAGCGGTAATCCGACCAATTTCGTCGCCAATGCCGACGCCGACGGCGATGGCATGAGCAACCTGGCGGAGTTTCTGGCCGGCACGGATCCGAATGATTCCAACAGCTTCCTGCGTATCGTTCAGAACATCACCAACGGCTCGGCCGTGGTGAATTTTGCCGCCGTGGCCAACCGCACCTACACGGTCCAGTATTCCGAGGTCTTGTCACCTGGCAATTGGCAGAAGCTTGCCGACGTCGTCTCGCGCTCCACCAATCGCGTCGAGGTCCTGTTCGATCCTACATGGACGACCAACCGATTCTACAGGGTCGTCCTTCCCCGCCAGCCCTGATAGCGCGTTTGACACGCAGACGGTCGGGGTTGGTCCGCAGAATTTCGCCGTGGTAAGCGAACGCCAGATTTGCTATAACCCGGACGTCACCACGTTTCACCATGATCCAATCATGTCACGTATGAAAGCCCATCAAGTCCTCCTGTTTCTCATCGTCTCCCTTTGCGGGCTCTCCGCTGTGTCCGCCGCGGACAACTTCGTCCTGACGGAGTTCATGGCGGTCAATGACAACGGCCTCCGGGATGAAGACCTCAATTATTCGGACTGGATTGAAGTCTATAACAACTCGGGTGCCTCGGCGGACATCGGCGGCTGGTATCTCACCGACGATCCGGCCAATCTCAGGAAATGGCGGTTTCCGTCGCGGACCTTTACGCCGTACGGCTACCTCGTCGTATTTGCGTCGAACAAGGATCGCACCAATGCGACGGGCAATCTTCACACGAATTTTAGACTGAGCAGCAGCGGGGAATTCCTGGCGCTCGTCCGGCCCGACGGAGTCACGGTCGCCACCCAGTTCACTCCCAAATTTCCTGATCAGGTCAGCAATGTGCCGTACGGCCTCTCGATGATCACGGGACCGACGAACCTGTTCCTGGCTTCCGGCTCCTCCGGAAAAGTATATGTCCCGTCCAACAGCCTGGGCACAGCATGGACCGCTCTGGGCTATGATGATTCGGCCTGGCTCTCCGCAACGGTTCCCGCGGGCTTCGACACCGGCACCAATTATGACCCGATCATTGCGACGGATCTCCAGGCCCAGATGGCCGGTGTGAACTCCGGGGTTTATTTGCGGATGCCCTTTACCATAGCCGATTTTGCGTCGATCCAGGAATTGAAACTCAGGCTGCGTTACGACGATGGCTTCGTGGCCTATCTAAACGGCGTGGAAGTTGCCCGCCGCAATGCGCCAGTGGCACCGGTGTGGAACTCCAGCGCTTCCGCCAGCCATGGCAGCGAGCCGGGAGGAGGCGGGTCACTTCAATGCAATTTTGACGATCTCACCTCGCCGTTCACGCTGACACAATACAGCGCGGCGCCCGCGGCGTCGGTCCAAACCGCCAATGCCGGATCCACAGGCAGCTTCCTTCGGCTCCTCACAGATGGCGTCAACAACAACATCAACGGCATCACCTTCAACCAGACCGCGCCCGGCTTGTTTCAAGCCATCAACGCGGATTTCGACTTTCGCGTCACCGATGCCGCGGGGAACCCGGCCGACGGATTTGCATTCTTGCTGATCCCGACCGCTACTTACGGAACCACAGGTGCGGGCCTTGCGATCCCTGCGGGGATCGAGGAGCCAAACTTTGCAAATGTCTTTGCGGTCGGCTTCGACTTTTATCCGCATGGCACCCAGAACGATGTTTCCGCGCACTGGAATGGCGCGGAATTGTTCAACGCCACAATTTTGCGCGGGACGATCGAGATGGTCTCCGGCGCGTTTCATCATTGCAGCGTCAGCCTGCGCCATGCGGATGGAGGCGCTTATGTGACAGTGATCATCACCCCCAATGTCAACGCCACTCCAGGCGCGCCCTACACGGCCATCAACAATCTCTTCATCCCGGGCCTCAATCCCTACGATTGCCGCGCGCAGTTTGGCGGCCGAACGGGCGGCGCTGACATGTCCGTGGACCTGGACAACATCAATGTGCAGTTCGGTTACACGTCGGGTCTCGTGGCGGTCGAGGATTTCGATGTCACCAGTTCCCTGGCGTCGTTGCATCCCGGCGCAAACGTGCTGGCGATTCACGGGCTCAATGCCACCAACAGCCCCGATTTTCTTCTGGCGCCCGAGTTGGTGAGCCGGTCCGTGACTCTCGATCCCAATGTGGCCCTCTATTTCTCGACCCCGACACCGGGCTCGGTCAACGGACCCGGCGCGCCGGGCCTCTCCGCGCCGCCGTCGTTTTCGATCGCCGGTGGCGTGTTCACCAACAGCGTGGCTGTCACCCTTTCCACCGTCGCGTCTGCGGTCATTCGCTACACCATCGATGGCAGCGAACCGACCAACAGCTCGGCCATTTACAGTTCGACGCTGACGCTGGCCAACTCGACCGTGCTGCGCGCAAAAGCGTTCGAGAGCAACAAACTGCCGAGCGATCCAGCCACCCAGACCTATACGATCCTCTCCCCTGAATTGTTGAACTTCAGCTCCGGACTTCCAATGGTCATCATCAACATGGCCGGCCAGCCGATTGTAGCCGAAACCCGCCGCACAGGAGCCATCACCATTATCGATACCTACCGCGGACGAAGCTCGTTGCTGACGCCGGCGGAGTATCGCGGGCTGGCTCAATTCGAGGTTCGGGGCCAGACATCGGCCGGATTTGCAAAAAAGCAGTTCAACGTCGAGCTCAATGACGAACATGGCTATGACGTGAGCCGGGGATTTCTCGGGTTGCCGCCCGATTCCGACTGGGTGCTGCACGATCCCTACAACGACAAGACCTTCATGAACGACACGCTGGCTCACACGCTTTTCGAGGCGATGGGCCATTACGCTGTCCGCCGTCGTTATGTGGAAGTGTTTGTGGACGAGGATGGCGGCAAGCTCACCTATCCTGGGAATTACTACGGTATCATGGAGTTGTTCGAGAAAATCAAGGTGAGCCCTGACCGGGTGGGCATCGCGGCGATGAGTCCGACGGACGCAGCCGAGCCTGCCATCAGCGGTGGTTACATGTTTAAAAAGGACAAGGACAGCCCCGGCGATTTGAGTTTTACGACAACTGGCAATGCCGCCCTGGGCTTTAGCGGACAGACGTTGAAGATTCATTCACCGAAACCCGCCGAGATCACCACGCCCCAGCTCAACTGGCTCAGGAATTATCTCAATCTGATGGAGGCTTCGATGTATGCGGCCAATTGGACCAACGCGACGGGCACCAACCATTATTCCTACTATCTGGATGTCGATTCCTTCGTGGACTTCCATTGGATCGTCGAGTTCTCGAAGCAGATCGACGGCGTGCGGTTGAGCAACTATATGCAGAAGGATCGGAACGGGAAGGTGAAGATGGAGCCGATTTGGGACTGGAATCTCAGCTTTGGAAACGCCAATTACCTCCAAGGCGGCCTCACCAACGGCTGGTATTGGAACAATCAAGCAGAGGGGATGGACAACGTGAATCATCTCTGGCTGCGCCGTTTGATTTATGGCAGCGCCGTCGTGAGTCCATCCGGCGCCGCGAACGGACCTGGCGATCCCGATTTCAGGCAGAAGATAACCGACCGGTGGGGACAGCTTCGCACCAATGTTTTCCTCGCCGACAACCTCATAGCCCGCGTCGATGTCATCACCAACCTGCTCAATGAAGCCAAGGATCGAGATTTCGCAAAATTCCCCCGCCTGAGCGGTTACACCTGGCCCAATCCCGACGGAGCGAACCTCGTGCCGTCAGCCACCGACGGGACCGCGGCCATTTGGGACATTAATTATGCGACTCCCCCGAATTATGCGTCGATGATATCCGAGCAGAAGAAATGGATTCGCGGACGGTATGCATGGGTGGACGCGCAGTTCCACAAGGCGCCGACGATGAGCCACCCCGCCGGCTACGTGGCCTCCGGGTATCAGCACTTTATTTCCGCGCCGGCTGGCACGATTTATTTCACGCTCGACGGCAGCGATCCGCGGCTTCCCGGCGGAGGCATTTCGCCTTCCGCGCAAGTTTATTCAGGGCCGATTGCGATCACCAACAACGCGCGCGTGGTGGCCCGTTCCTACAGCGCCGGGTCGACACTCTGGACCCCATGGAGCCCGCCCGACGCCACGTCCCTCGTTATAACGACTCCCGCCCTCATCATTTCGGAAATCATGTATCATCCGGCGCCGCCCGCGGCTGGCTCGACCAACTCGGCATCGGATTTCGAATATGTGGAACTCAAAAATGTCGGGGCCACGACGATCAACCTTCGGAATGTGCGCATTTCCGGAGGGATAAATTTCACTTTCCCGGCCAGCTATCCACTCGCGCCCAACCAAACCGCGGTGCTGGTCAAAAACCTCGCGGCATTTCAATCCCGCTATGGAATGGGCATCCCCGTTGCGGGCGTTTACGGCGGAACCTTCAACAATGGCGGCGAACATCTGGTCCTCGAGGGACCCATGCGCGAGCCGATCCTGGACTTTACCTTCAATGACTCCTGGTATCCCACGACAGACGGCTTGGGCTTCTCGCTGGTCGTGGTGAATGAAAACGCCCCGCGCAGCGCGTGGGGAACCAGCGCCAACTGGCGCCCCAGCGGCGTCGTCAACGGCTCGCCTGGCGCCAGCGAAGGCTCGGCCCCTGTCATTCCCACTGTCTGGATCACCGAGGTGCTCACTCACACCGATGTTCCGCCACCGCTGGATACCATCGAGCTCTACAACCCGGGCGCGGCTGCCGCCGACATTGGCGGCTGGTTCCTGAGCGACGATTTGCGGTCGCCTAAAAAATATCGGATCGCCGACGGGACAATGATCGCCGCGGGCGGCTATCTCACTTTCAACGAGAGCCATTTCAATGCGACGAACGGCCCCGGCGTGTTCGAATCTTTCTCGCTGGCGGCGGATGGCGACGAAGTTTATCTCGCTTCCGGGGATGCCAGCACGAACCTGACCGGTTACGTCCACGGGTTTTCGTTCGGGGCCCAGCGCAACGGGGTTACCTTCGGTCGTTACATCACCAGTGTGGGCAACGAACATTTCGTCGCCCAATCCGGCGCCACGCTGGGTGCTCCCAACAGCGGTCCACTCATCGGTCCCATTGTCATCAGCGAAATCATGTTTCATCCGCCCGATGTCTTTACGAATGGCGCTTACTGGAACAATGCCGAGGATGAGTATATCGAGCTGGCGAACTTCACCGGCAGCCCGGTGCCGCTTTACGATCCGGCGCACCCCGCCAATACGTGGTCGCTGGGCGGCGTGGATTTTGGATTTCCTGCGGGCGTGACGGTGCCTGCCAGCGGTTATCTGTTAATCGTCAATTTCAATCCTTACGCCAACCCCGCGCAGGAATCCGCCTTCCGGATGAAATACAACGTTTCGCCCACCGTGCAGATTCTGGGCCCCTATGAAGGCAACCTGAATAACCTCGGGGAAGGCATCGCGGTTTACCGTCCCGATGCTCCCATTCCTCAACCTTCACCACTCCCCGACAAGGTGCCGTCCGTTCTCGTCGATCGCGTTCAATATTCGGATCATGCGCCGTGGCCGGCGGCAGGCGATGGAACGGGCCATTCCATTCATCGCAAATTCGTGGCCCAATATGGCAACGACCCCGTCAATTGGAATTCAGGCGCTCCATCGCCGGGCGCTGCGTATGTGCCGGGCACGGCTCCCACCATCACCACACAGCCGGAAAGCAAATCGGCATTCGCGGGAACGCTCGTCTCGTTGAGCGTTTCTGCCGGACCCGCACCCGTCCGGTACCAATGGCGGCATAACGACGAAAATGTGCCCGGCGCCACCAACGCGACGCTCACATTTTCTCCAGTGCAAACCTCCGATGCCGGTCAGTACCAGGTCATCGTTTTGAACAACACCAGTTCCGTCGCCAGCAGCAATGCCACGCTGACCGTCGTCGTCGCTGCGTCATTCGTACTTCATCCGCAACCGGTGAGTTTGCGCGGATCCACCAATGCCGCCGATTACGGAAACACAACGAACCAGAACGCGACCTTCAGCGCCAGTGCCACCGGCAACGGCACGGTCCGGTATCAATGGCGGTTCAATGGCGTTCCCATTCCCAACGCGACGAATGCAAGCGTCACAATCACCAATGTCCAATTGGCCAACGACGGCCTTTATGACGTGCTGGCGACTGACGACATCGGCACTGTTCCCAGCAACGCCGCCAAGCTGACCGTCATCCTGACGCCCATCATCATCGTGGCGCCGGTTTCCCAAACCGTTCCGGCAGGAAGCCGGATCAGCGTGGGGGTGGCCATCACGGGTAATCCGCCGCCATTCGGCTATCAATGGCGCAGCAACAGTTACATCTACCCGCTGATCGTCTCCAATTCGCGAACTAATTTCGTCACTCTGCCCACCTGGCCGCTTCTTTCCACCAATGTTGTGTACCGGATTGTCGTCACCAACGTGGCCAGCACCGGCAATGGCGTCTTCGCTGCATTTAATGTGAGCACCGTTGCGGATACCGACGTGGACGGCATCCCCGATTTCTGGTCGCAACAATACTTTGGTCATGCGACGGGGCAGGCGGGCGACCTTTCACGCGCCGGCGATGACTTCGATGGAGACCGAATGAGCAACCTGGCGGAATACCTCGCTGGCACCGACCCGACCAACCCGAACAGTTATCTGCGCATCGACCTCGTGGCGGCGCCGGGCGCGGCGACAGTCCAATTTGCGGCCGTCTCAAACCGAACCTACACGGTGGAATACACCGACACCGTGCCGGCGGCGGCTCCGTGGACACGGCTGGCCGATTTCTTTGCGCGGTCGACAAATCGTGTCGAGTCCTTCCTCGATCCTGC
>JBEEGQ010000370.1:0-8595 GCA_041166945.1 Verrucomicrobiota bacterium | reverse complement strand
AACCCAAGTCCCACCGGAGCCTCGCGAACCGTTCCATCGGCGGCCTTTGCGCCTGTCACCGAGAAGATCAGACTATCTACGGGGCCTTGTTGCTGCCGAGGTTCACCACGCCGCGCGAGACCAAATGTGGGAACCATTCCTTCACTCAAATTTACCCTAACCTCCTCTCCATCTTTTGCGAGGTCGGTGCTGGCCGTCGCCATGGGTGGCCTGGAATCCAGATTGAGCATCGCCACTACGATCAACAATCCAATCAACATCGCCGCCAGCGCCGCCCATTCCTTCCATGGCAGCACGCGTCGTTTCGCACGGTCTTTTGGGCGCACCACCTTGAACGATGCAAGTAATTGGTCCCGCTTCTCTGAAGATATTTGGAGCGCCTCGGTGGGCGGGTTGGCTTCCTCGTTCAATGACCCGGCGGCTTCCCGCATCAACCCGATCGTGCGAGCGAGACGATCGTGCAACCGTGCGAGTTCCGGGTCCCGATCGAGTGCCACGCGCAACGCTGCCGCGTCCTCCTCGGATAATTCGCCGAGCAGCAACGCGGTGATGCGCGCCTCGAGTTCTTCGCGGGGGGATGGAGAGGAATCCGCGCTCATGGCACCACCCCGGTTTTGGCAAGTTCAGCCGCGATGGCCTTGACGGCGTGATGGAGCAAATAGCCGATGTGGCCGGTTTTGAGGCCCGTGCGGGCACTGATTTCCTTGTAGGAGAGATCCTCGATGAATTTGAGGCGGACCAATTCGCGGCTCCGTTCGTCCAGCGTGAGGAGGCTCAACCGCACGAGTCCGATCCCTTCCCACCGCGCGATCTGCTCGTCCGGCAACGGCTGAAGATCTGCGGTGTCAGCGGACGCCCCGGCGGAGTCGTCGCTGAAAGGTTCCAGCGGCACGAGTTTGCCGGACTGGCGCCGATGGTTCATCGCCAGGTTATGCACGGTGCGATACAGCCAGCGTCGCGGCTCGCGCACCTCGGCAAAATGGATGTGTAATTTCATGAACGCTTCCTGGACGGCGTCTTCGGCCAGCGCCCGGTCTCCGAGCAGCCGCAGGGCATAGCTCAGGAGCGGCGACTCGAGGGCGGCAAACAGCTCTTCCATCGTCTCGCAACGCGCCGGCTCGGCGCTCGGTGCATCGGTCTGGGCAACGGCCATTCTCGGTCAGGCGGTTGACGGTCAGTGGGACATTTCCAGGTTTCGTTTGGGTCCGGCTTCACGGCATCTCACCCTGTTCGACACCGTGGAGCGATGCTTCTTAGACGGATTATTTGAAAGAATGCCGATGTCGCGATCCGTTTGGAGTGCGGCGACTTGTCACCGCTTTGCGCAGGCGACTTGTCGCCGTCGAATTAGGAAGGGCCGCCCGCCACCGGGATTCGGGCGCTGGACGCGCCCTGCTGGCCGACAAGTCGGCCAGCGAAAAAAGCGGCGACAGGTCGCCGCACTCCAGATGCTCTGCGAATAGCGTGTCGGTCGGGGGAAAAATGGGGTGACCGACGGGACTCGAACCCGCAACATCCAGAACCACAATCTGGGGCTCTACCATTGAGCTACAGCCACCACTCGGACGGGAGGCGAAGCTAAATGTCGACATCGCTGGCGTCAAGCACGCACCCAATGGGATCAAACTAGGAACCGACCCCTGGGGAGGCGAGCGCGGCGTCCCAATCTTTCCAAACCGGTTCGTAGCCGAGGCGCTGGATGAGATTCGAGATCTCCGCCGGGGACCGATCATCGGCGATCTCAAATTGTCCGGTCGCAGCGGTGGCGCGATCGGGTGGCAATGCCCATTCGCTCGAGCTTGCCGCGAGATGCACAATTCGTCCGCGCTCGGTTTTGTGAATGTTCTTCCTGCCCGCGCCGGTGTAACCGCCCGGCTCGGTGTGGCTGCCGGCGCTCATGAGAGTGACGCCCAGTGGGATCAAGCCGTCGCGCAACCAGGCCGGCTCGCGCGTGGAGAGAACAAGACCGGCATCCGGCAAAAAAAGGCGGAAGGCACAGACCAGTTGAACGAGTTCGCGATCGCTCATGCGGGTCAGCGGTTCGAACTCGCCGGCGCACGGGCGCAATCGGGGGAGCGAGATGGTGACCTGCGCCTTCCAGCAATGCTTCAGGATCCACGCCGCGTGGGCCGCGACGCACAACGCTTCAAAGCGCCAGCCAGCCAGCCCATAAAGAGCGCCGATGCCGATGCGACGAAATCCCGCGGCATACGCGCGCGCGGGCGTTTCCAATCGCCAATCAAAGTCGCGTTTCGGTCCAGCCGTGTGCATCTGCTGGTAAACCCGGCGATCGTAGGTCTCCTGATAAACGACCAACCCCTCCGCACCGGCATCGACCAGCGGCCGATAATTCGCCGTTTCCATCGGGCCCACTTCGAGGGAGATGCCGGGGACAACTTCACGGAGCGCGCGCACGCACGCGGCGAGATAACCGTCCGACACAAACCGGGGATGTTCACCGGCCACGAGCAGAAGATTTCGAAAGCCCTGTTCCCGGAGCGCGTGCGCTTCGGCGACGACCTCATCAATGGAAAGCGTGACGCGCAGGATCGCATTGTCGCGGGAGAAGCCGCAGTAACTGCAATTATTGATGCACTCGTTAGAGAGATAGAGCGGGGCGAAGAGGCGGATGACCTTGCCGAATCGTTGCTGGGTAATCGCCTGGGAACGGCGGCCCAGCGCTTCGAGTTGGTCGCCCGCGGCCGGCGAAAGCAGCGTCGCGAAATCCTCCATCGACAGCTCGTGCCGATCCAGGACGGCCCGCACCGACTCGCTGCCCGCATCCCGGGCGCGCGCGAGCCACAATTCCGTGGGCAGGGAGTTAAACTCAGCGAGAAAGCTCATGAAGCATCAGCCGGCGCGCGTCACAAAGCGGCGATGTTTGGCGAAAACCTCGCGCAACGCCATCGAGGTGTCGTCCTGCAACGACTGCAATTCGCGGTAGACCTCGACGTTTCGTTTCTCGGGACGGGCGGTCTCGGCAGAATCCACGGTGACAAATTCGTCCGTGAGATCGCTGATGTCGAGTTTCTCGCCCTGCTGCCGCCGCCAGCACCAAAGCGCCTGGAGGGCGGCGCCGAAGGCAGCGCCTTCGCTGACCTTGAGCGTGACAACCTCGGCATCGAAAACATCGGCCATGATTTGGCGCCAGACCCTGGATTTGGCGCCGCCGCCGGTCGCGCGAATCTGCCGTGGTTTCACACCCAGTTCGGCGAGGCGGCGCAATCCGTAATTCATCCCCATCGTGACCCCCTCCATCGCCGCGCGGCAATAGTGGCTCGAGGAGAAGGTCCGTTGGTTGATGCCGATCATGACGCCGGTGCCATCGGGGACGTTGGGGGTGCGTTCGCCTTCGAGGTACGGCAGGAGCAACAACCCGTGGGATCCGGCCGGGACACTTGCCGCCTTGCTCGCAAAACCTTCATGCGTATATCCAAAGTCGAGCCGCATCATCTCCGTGGCCACTGTGACATTCATCGTGCACAGCAACGGCAGCCAGCGATTCGTGGAATCGCAAAACGCGGCGATCTCGCCTTCCGGATCCACCACCGGTTTTTCGGAGCAGGCGTAAATTGTTCCGCTCGTCCCAAAGCTGGCAGTGATGACCCCTTCGCGGGTGTTGCCGGTGCCGATTGCGCCCATCATGTTGTCGCCGCCGCCCGCGCTCACCAGGACATCCGGGCGCAGATCGAGCGCCTTGGCTGTGGCCGGTTGGAGCACCCCCACCGCTTCATCGCTGGCCATGAGTGGCGGTAATTTGTCTGCGAGATCGGGGTCCACGGCATTCACGGCCGGCCCGCACCATTTCCGTTTTCGGACATCGAGCAGGGCCGTCCCGCTGGCGTCGCCATACTCCATGACGGCGCGGCCGGTGAGCCAAAAGTTCAGATAATCATGCGGCAACAACACAGTCGCCAGGCGCGCATAATTTTTCGGCTCGTTCTTTTTCAACCAAAGAATCTTGGGAGCGGTGAATCCAGGCAGCACCGCGTTGCCCAGTGTTCGAAGTGTTTTCTTCAACCCGCCCAGCGTTTGTGTGATCTCTTCACATTCCGCCGCCGTGGAGGTGTCGCACCAAAGTTTCGCGGGGCGGATGACCTCGCCCTTCGCATCGAGGGGAACGAAGCCGTGTTGTTGTCCGCTGACACCGATGGCTTTCACCTCGGCGGGGCTGGCTTTTGCCTGTCGCAACGCCTGACGAATCGCCGCCGCCGTCGCGTCGCGCCAGGTATGCGGATGCTGCTCCTTCGAGCCGGTGGGCAGATTGGGGATGAGCTCGTAGCCCTGCGTACCCGAACCCAGGACCGCGCCGTTTCTGGCGTCCACAATGAGGGCCTTCGTGGATTGCGTGCCGCTATCGATGCCAATAATCAGGGTTCTCATGGATGAAGATCGCGCTGGAAGAATGCGGGAGCCGGCGGGCCCTGTCGAGCGCGGGACTCGCGCGCGCACCCTCCCCCTCCCTCTCCTCCATTTCAGAAATGGAGGAGAGGGTGCCCGAAGGGCGGCCCACAGCTCGGCAGCGGTCACAAGGAGGATTGAACTTCCGGTTTCGACCGGTTAACAACGGCCCACCGATGATCATTCCAAAAGACGCGATGCACCACGTGCGCGACTGGTTCGGCTGGGCGCTGGTGTTGATGCTGATACCCTTTTCGCTGGCCGCGCAGGATCGTTTCAAATTAATGCCCGGCTACGAGCGTTACCAAAAGATGAACCGCGAGCTGCCGACGGCGCTGAAGTCCGGGGCCGTTTCGGTAACATGGAAAGAGGACGGCCGCTCATTTGATTACCGGAAGGACGGCAAAACTTTTCACACCGAACTGGCGCCGTATCATGTCTCGGAACTTCCTGCGGCCACCAATGCGTCGCCGTCCCCGGCCACCAACAGGAACGAGCGTGTCCCGAGATCCGGCTCGAGCCGAAGGCCGCGTCCTGAAGCCCCGGAACGCGGCAGGCAATTTACCTCCGCCGCTTCGCCCAACGGAAAATTCAAGGCGGCCTATCGCGATCGCAACGTGTGGCTCACCGAAACAAACAACACCAATGCCACCGCCGTCACGACGGACGGCAGCGACAAAACGCGGGTCAAGTCAGGGTCGGCCAACTGGGTTTATGGGGAGGAACTGTACCAGACGACAGCGATGTGGTGGTCGTCCAACAGCGCCAAACTGGCCTTCTATCGTTTCGATGAAAGTCATTGCGCTGATTACTACCTGACCCTCGACGAGACAAAGTTTCACAACAAGTTGGACGTGGAACCCTACATGAAAGTGGGCGCAACCAATCCCCTCGTCGACATCTTCATCCATGATCCCGCGACAAAAAAATCGGTCCGCGTCGATGTCCGGGATGGCCAGCCGTTCGACAACGCGGTCGTGGGCCATTACGTGTATGGAATCTCATGGACCGCCGACAGCCAGGCGCTGCTCTTTCATCGCACGAATCGCCGGCAAAACATCATGGAGTTTTGCGCGGCGGACCCGGAGACAGGGAAGACCCGGGTGATCGTCCGCGAGGAATGGCCGGCCAGCTGGACGGAGAACCTGCCGACGATTCATTGGCTGAAGGACAGACACCGCTTCATCTGGACCTCGGAGCGGAGCGGCTGGAAGAATTTTTATCTCTATGCCGTGGATGGAGGGCTGCTGGCGAAGCTCACGGATCATCAATTTGAAGTAGGGGCGGTGTCGCGCGTGGATGAAGCGGCCGGTATGCTTTATTACACAGCCCGCAGCGGCGACAACCCGCTGAAACTCCAACTGCACCGGGTGGGGCTCGACGGACACGATGACCGGCGTCTCACAAACCCGGCTTTTCATCACACGATCGATGTGGCTCCCCGTGGCGGTCATTTCGTCGATATAGCCGAGACGCACGACAAGCCACCGACAACGACCCTGCGGGATCCGGATGGAAAGATGGTTGCTGAAATCGGGAAGAGCGATTTGACGCGTTTCAAACAACTCGGACTGAAACCTGTCGAGCTGCTGACGTTCAAGGCGGCGGATGACCGCACGGACCTGTATGGAATGCTCCATTTCCCGTCCGGCTTCCGGCCTCAAAAAAAATATCCATTGCTGGTCAGCGTGTACGCCGGGCCGGAAACGGTGGGGGCGCGGGAGTCATTCACATTGCCCAATGCGCTTACCGAACTGGGATTTCTCGTTGCGACTTTCGACTCGCGCAGCGCCAGCGGGCGGGGGAAGCACTTTCTCGACGCCATTTACCAGAAGCTCGGGCGTGTCGAAATCGACGATCAGGCCGCCGGGGTCCGGTCACTTTGGGAGCGCCGGTATGTGGACCGCCGCCGGGTCGGCATCTTTGGCACTTCCTACGGCGGGACCGCTTCGGCGATGTGCCTGCTGCGTTACCCGGATGTTTTCAAGGCCGCGTGTGCGAACTCGGCCGTGACCGATTATCGCAATTACGACACAATTTACGCCGAGCGTTACATGTGGATCCCGGAGGAAAACAGGGAGGGCTTTGAAGCGGGCAGCTTGATGACCCACGCGAAAAACTTGAGCGGACGCTTGATGGTCTATTACGGGACGGCGGACAACAACGTGCATCCCGCCAATTCCTTACAACTCATCGCCGCCCTGCAAAAAGCGGGAAAAAGTTTCGAGGTTCAGGTCGGTCCCGACCTGGGACATACCTCGGTCAACCGTGAGCGGATGATGGAATTCTTCATCGAAAATCTTGTCCTGAAATAACCGCCCTACGGCACGGAGCGAGCGTCCTTCCAACCCCAGCGCGATCGCTCAAGGCGCCGCCCGCACGATGAGCAGCGGCATCGTTGCCTTGTGACGCACCTGTTCGATCGTGCTGCCATGGATGATATCGCCGATCAACCGATGGCCGTGGGTGGTCATGGCGATGAGATCGCATGCGTCCGCGTCGGCGATGCGCAGAATTTCCGCAGGAGGATCGCCGAGTGCCAGCTTGGTGGAGACTTCCAGATTGGAGAGGCGCAACGCCGCGGCGGTGCGCTCCAGATATTCGCGGTCCACTTTCATCTCCTCGCTTTCCGCCAGCTTCAGCTTGTCAAAATGACGCGCGGCCCATCCGTCGGCGACATGAACCAGGAGCAGTTGCGAATGGCAAAGTTTCGCCAGTTGTTCGACGTGCGGCAACAGCGTCTGGTCCGCGCGGCTGTTCTCCAGGGCAACGAGTATCCTGCGATACATAAGAGCGATGAGATTACGAGGGCGGCGCGCCCCCGCCGAACCATTTCGTCACCAGCGGCGTGATGCCGAACGAATCGGCCAGCAGCTTGGCGTTCAGGACGACGATGACCACCGCGACGACCCAGGCGGTGACCTTCAGCCATGTCGAGTTCGCGAACTCGCCCATCTTGTGACGGTCGCTGGTAAACAGGATGAGCGGGATGACGGCAAAGCTCAATTGCAGGCTGAGGATGACCTGGCTGAGGA
This sequence comes from Verrucomicrobiota bacterium, assembly GCA_041166945.1. GTDB lineage: Bacteria > Verrucomicrobiota > Verrucomicrobiia > Limisphaerales > JADJPG01 > DASTLJ01. The sequence goes on along the minus strand of JBEEGQ010000370.1, from coordinate 1,159 downwards.
CCAGCAGACTGTTCGAGCCTTTTTCACCGTAGATGGCGGTGACAATCACCGCCGGAATAATCGCGATGAGGCGCGTGATGAGCCGTCGCAGCCAGGGCCGAAGGCGGATGTTTAAAAAGCCTTCCATCACGATTTGTCCCGCGAGCGTCCCGGTCAGGGTCGAGTTCTGGCCGGACGCCAACAGCGCCACGGCGAACAAGGTGCTGGCCAATCCCGCTCCCAAAACAGGAGTGAGCAGTTTGTGGGCGTCCTGGATTTCGGCGACATTGTGTTCCGTGCCATGGAAGGTCGCGGCGGCGACGATGAGGATCGCCGCATTGATGAACAGGGCAAACATCAGGGCGGTCGTGGAGTCCAGGGTGGCGAACTTGATGGCTTCGCGCCGGCCCTCGGAGGTTTGCTCATATTTGCGCGTCTGAACAATCGACGAATGGAGATAGAGATTATGAGGCATCACCGTCGCACCCAGGATGCCGATGGCCACGAACAACATTTTGGGGTCTGTAACAATTTCCAGCTTGGGAACAAAACCGCTGAAGACGGCGGCGATGTTGGGTTTGGAGTAGATGATTTCGGCGAGAAAACAGCCACCGATGGTGAGGATCAACGTGATGACCAGGGCTTCGATGAGCCGGAATCCCTTGTTTTGAAGGTACATCACGGCGAGGACATCGAGCGCCGTGATGCTGACGCCGATGACCAGCGGAATTTTGAAGAGCAACTTCAAGGCAATGGCCGAGCCGATGACCTCGGCAAGATCGCAGGCGCAAATGGCGACTTCGCAGAGGAGCCAGAGGGCGATCGAAACCGGCCGGGAGTAATGATCGCGACAGGCCTGGGCCAGATCGCGTCCGGTGACGATGCCCAGCTTTGCGCAGAGCGACTGGAGGAGAATCGCCATCAGGTTCGAGATCAGGATGACGGAAAGCAGGGTGTAACCGAATTGCGAACCACCTGCGAGGTCGGTGGCCCAATTACCGGGATCCATGTAGCCGACGGCGACCAGGTAGCCGGGCCCCGAAAAGGCGAGCATCTTGCGCCAGAAGCTGAGGTTCTTCGGGACCGGGATGGAACGGTGAACCTCGGGGAGGCTGGGTGCGGTGGCTTCGAGTCGCCACGGCTTTTCCGGAGCGGGCTCTTTGCTGGCGGAGGGATTGAT
>JBEEGQ010000369.1:0-6983 GCA_041166945.1 Verrucomicrobiota bacterium | reverse complement strand
CCCGTCGCTGTTGCCAGAAGCAGATGGTCGGGCGCGAGAAACAGCCGTGATGATTCGCCCACGCTGGTCACCCGGCCGGGGATCCTGATGTATTGGGGATTTGGAGCCGGCATGGGCGTGGCGGCATCAGCCGGGCCGAAAAAAAGAATACCAGACCCAAAAAAGAATCTCGAGGGGCGAGAGAGCCAGGACGAGGATCGAGCGCCATCGCCTCCGAGGGACAAGACTGCCGGGTTTGTAAAAGGACAGGATGGCAACAGTCATCGCCGCGGGAGCCGTGACGATGACGACAGGCCAGACAATAATGGGCACGAGACAGAGCACCAAGGCCGCGCTGTCCCAAAGCGTGCGAGAGGAGTCGAGTGAGGCGAGCTTGCCCTTTTTTTTGCCAGGCCGAAGACAAATCGGACAGATGTGCTGGCCTCCAATGTCCACTTCGCACAGGGCGCAAAGGAAGCGGCCGCAGACGTCACAGTGCGTCACCGCCTTTTTCTGCTGATGATAAAAGCAGCTGGCGGTGCCGGCCTCGACGATGGGCTCGGCGGTTTGGCCGGCCGCCGTTTCGTGAAAGGCGGCGGGGAAAACCTGGACCAGAACGCTGGTGCGGCAGGACGGGCAGGGCGCCGGTTCGGAAAGGTTGCAGAACTCGGCGGGTATTGGGCATTTGCACTGGGGACATACGGCGGAGGCAGCGATCATTTCGAGAGCTCCTGCCGGCATCCCTCCGGCGCATCGTGGCGGAAATGGAGGAGTTGGTGAGGGATGTGGGCTTCGGCCTTCATCTATGGCGGCAATTTCGCACAGAGGTAAAGCCAGTTGGCGATCGCCATGGCAATCAAGATTTTCCAATAGGGCAGGCGTGCGAGTCGCGATCGCCATCCGGCCAGGAAACGTTTCCCGGAAATGCGCTCGGCGCTCCAGGCGAGAAGCCAAAAAAGAAGGGAGGTGACGACGAGGGAAAAGAGTGGATTGAAGCGAAATGCTGAGATGGGATCGAGATGCGACCAGGCCAGGAGACTTCGCGTGCAACCGCAACTGGGGCAGGGGAACCCGGTGTATTTGCGCATCAGGCATGGCGGCAGCGGGAGGCGCCAGCGAACGACAAGCTGGGCGGCCAACGCCAGCCCGAGCGCGCCGAGCGTCAGCCAAACCGGATGAAGGAGCGTCGAAGGTTCCTTCGCTGACGGGGAAGTCAACTCAGCCTCGTTTGTCATGAGGATCGATTAGTCCAGCGCATCTCCGGAAAATTTCAAACCGGAGTGACAGGCGCCAAATCGCGAAAGTTGTCGTCGTATAACCAGACGCGCATGGCCAGATAAAGCGGAAAGGTGACGAGGATGCCGACGCAACAGGCGAGCGCGCCGCCGCCGGCGATGAGGCCTCCGACGAACAGAAAAACCCATGTCATCCACCAGCGTTTGTGCACCATCCGGAAGCTGAGCTTTAGTGCGGCACCCGCCTGGTAGCCCTTGTCCATAATCAACAAGTAGGCATGAATCCAGACCGTGGCGAAGTAATTCATACCGATGATCGCGATGACCACCGTGCCAAAAATCGCGGGTAAAAGTGCGGGAGACATGTCGACCCCGCCGCGGCGAGTGACCCGGAGTCCCGCACGCGTGACGAGGAGGAGCATCGGCGCCATGAACGCGAGTTGAACCAATCCCTGAGCGAGCGAGCAGACGACAAGTGGAACGAAGCGCTGCCGGAACCCGGCGAAAGCGTCGTGCACACCGGCCTGTTCACCGCGGGCGAGACGGAGGAGAAACCAAAAATATCCGCCCGCAAAAGGGCCTGTCACAATCGCCATGAAACCTTGATTCATCAGCGGCGTGAAATACCGGGCAGCCGGCGGCAGGACGGCTTCCGCAATCACGCCCACGACACCGATGAAGCAGGCGACCGCCAGGTAAGCCAGCCCGACCAGCAAACTCACTCCCGCCACGATGGCCGCGTGCGTGGTGAAAAGATTCCACGCGCGGCTGAGGCAATCTCCGATTTCAATGCGGTAATCGCGCGCCAGCAACTGTTCCTCGTTGACGTTGCCAGTCCCGGATACCGAGGGGGCCGCGCCCTCCCGAAGACGCTGGAGAAACACGGGCTTGCAGGCGGCGCAAACGCTCGTGGGACCGTATTGAATGACGTCGTCGCGTGAAAAAAATCTTCCGCATTCGGCGCATTCAACCTGATCGGATCCCGGAGCCGGCGTCGTTGTCCCCGGCGATCCCGACCCAGCCGCGAGGGTTCCGGACGGCGGAGCCACGGGAGGAATGGGACGCGCCTGCCGAAGCGGTTGCCAGTTGGGCATGCCCTCGCGCCAGACCAGCGTGTCCACGTTGATGACGCCAGTCGCGATCAACTCGTTGAGACGCGCGTCGTCGACCGGTCCCTGTTGTTGTCCACCCACCGCATAAAACCAGTTCATATCGCAGCTCCAATTCTACAGGTGAGGTGGTGTTCCATTGCGGTCCGTGATGAGGTTGAGAGTGGCCAGAGGGCCTTGGTTTGGCAATCGGATTTGAGAGGGGCAGGGACGGCCCGTCCCTGTTCCGGCTTATTCTACTTGTAATGTTTTTATGCGAAGGCGCGGCGTCGGGGGGTATGAGTTGTCGCGGGGACGGGCCGTCCCCGCCCCGGCAAGCTGGGCAGTCGCGAAACTTCGCTCGTATTGTTTCGCCCGGATGCCGGGTCGGATGCTAGACTGCGGACGTTTCGTGTCATGACAGCCAGACCTACAAAGCATCCGACGGAAGCAGCCAGCGATCTGAAGGCCGCGATCGAATTGCTCGAGCGCATCGCGCGTGATCGAAGTTTGCTGTCGCCCTTGTCCGCCGGGGAGCGCACGCGACTGATCCAGGCCGCCGCCGAGGTCTTTTGTCCGGACGTCAGCGAACGCCGCCGGCTGGTGAAGGCCCGGGTGCGCCAGCGCAAGGCGGACAAGTTGCAGCGCGATCAGGGCAAGCTCAACGAGACCGGCATTCGCAAATTGCGTCGCGAAAAAGTTTTCACGACTCCGAATGTTTTTCCGCCCGTCGAAGTTCCCCAGGACGATATTCGCGATGACGCGGCGTTCGCTGAGGTTGTCGAGCCGCAGAACTGCTACATCTGCAAGCAGGACTATTCGGCGATCCACCATTTTTATGATCAATTATGTCCCGCCTGTGCGGAGCTGAATTTTCGGAAGCGCTCCGAGTTGGCCGACCTGCGGGGACGTGTGGCGCTGATCACGGGCGGCCGGGTGAAAATCGGCTACCAGGCGGGCATCAAGCTTCTGAGGGCGGGTGCGAGCGTGATCGTGACGACGCGATTCCCGCGCGATTCAGCGGCGCGCTATGCATTGGAGCCTGATTTTGAGTCATGGAAACAGCGGCTGGAGATTTTCGGGCTCGATTTGCGCCACACGCCGAGCGTGGAACTTTTCTGCCGCCATCTCGTTGGCGCGCGGAGCCGGCTGGATTTCATCATCAACAACGCCTGCCAGACCGTGCGCCGGCCGCCGGAATTTTACAGGCACATGATGACAGCTGAGACGGCATCCTGGGATGGGCTCCCCGGGAATGCGCGCGCGCTGCTCGGTTCGTGTGAAGGATTGCGCGCGTGCCTGGCTGCGGCCGAGACGGGCCTGGCTGCGGAGCAACGGATCCAGGAACCCGCCGGGCTGACCAACGGCGCGGCATTGTCACAGGTGCCGCTCTTGCCGGAGGATTTGGGGCGGCGTCCGGATTGGTTTCCGGAAGGCAGGCTCGACCAGGATTTGCAGCAGGTCGATCTGCGCGAGCGCAATTCATGGAGGCTGATGCTGGCGGAAGTGCCGTCCGTTGAATTGCTCGAGGTGCATCTGGTGAATGCGCTGGCGCCGTTTATTTTGAATGCGCGCCTGAAACCGCTCCTGCTGCGAACACCGGAACGCGACAAGCACATCGTCAATGTTTCGGCTGTCGAAGGGCAGTTCTACCGCAAATTCAAAACCACGCGCCATCCGCATACGAACATGGCCAAGGCGGCTTTGAACATGATGACCCGGACCTCAGCTGCGGACTATCATGCGGACGGGATCCATATGAACAGCGTCGATACGGGCTGGGTGACTGATGAAGACCCCGCAGCGATGGCGGCCAGGAAGGTGGAGCAGCACCAGTTTCATCCTCCGCTGGACATCGTGGACGGCGCGGCGCGAATCGTGGATCCGATCATCGCGGGGTTCAACACGGGCGTTCATGTCTGGGGAAAATTCCTGAAGGATTATCAGCCGGCGGACTGGTGAGGATGTTGATGCTGGATGGTTCCGGAAGGGCTATAAGCCGAATTCTGTCTGCACGCCTTGCGGCGCGGAGAGAATCATTTGTCTGAGCAGCCAGTACCCGGGACCCGTCGTGCTTGCGCACGGCAGAGGCGGGCCGCCTCGCGATCCCCTATTTGGCCTTGCTCCCGATGGGGTTTTCCGTGCCCCGCCGGTTGCCCGGCGGGCGGTGGGCTTTTACCCCGCCTTTTCACCCTTGCCTCGATCCGTTGCCGGAACGGGGCGGTCTAATTTTCTGTGGCACTTTCCGTCGGCAACAGCTTTCGCCGCCGCCGCCCGAGTGTATCCCAGGCCAAACAGCCCTGGGTTACGCGGCATCGCGCCCTGTGGAGTTCGGACTTTCCTCCCCCGCCACGCTTGCGCGTTTCGGGAGCGATTCTCCACCCTTCCGGAACCGCCCGAACGTTAACGTCGCCAAACCCGCGAAGCAAGAATTCCCCCAAATGTCTTCAGCCATGGCCACGAAAGAACGCAAGGAACGAGAAGAGAGGCGGAACGGAAGTTCGTATCCCCTGTGTGGTCTTTGCGTTCCTTTGCGGCACCGTCAATCGGCGACCGCGAGATCCATGTCGCGCGTGTAATAGAGAATGCGGCCGCAGTTGGTGCAATTCACGATCTCCTTGTCCCCCTGGCAATTCACGATGACGCTCCGGCTGAGCTGCATGTGGCAGCCGCCACAAACGCCATGCTGGATGCCGACGATGGCCGTCTGGCCTTTCTGTTTCAGGAGCCGTTCATACTTTGTCCGGGAGGTTTCCTCGACCATCGCGGCGAGTTCGTTCCGGTTGGATTGGAGCGTATCGAGTTCCCGTTTCAGGTTCGCCTCGGTTTTGTCGAGATCCGCGACCCGTGAATCGGCCGTTTTCCTGGCCTCAATGCTCTCGGCGGATGCGCGCGCGAAAACTTTCTGTTCGGCCTCCATTTTTTCCATGATCTCGAGCTGCTGGTCGTCGAGTTTCACGATGTTTTCCTTGCAGACCTCGATCTCATGGGCGAGCGCCCGGTATTCCTCGTTTTTTTTGGTCTGAAATTGCTGCAGCGAATATTTCTCGATGAGCTGCTTTTTGGCGTCGACGTCGAGCTCGAGCTTTTTGCGGTCGGATTCGAGTTGTTTGGTGCGATGTTTCGCGGCGTCCAAGCCGGCGTTGGCGCCCGTCAGCCGGGCCTGGATGGCCTCGCGATCGGGACCGATGCGCGAGAGCTCCTCCTGCAGTTGCAGAATTTTGCTGTCGCGATCCTGGAGAATGAGAAGCTTTTCAATGACTTCCAGCATGGGAACAAAGATTTAGTTCCAGCGAAGTTATCGGCGCATCCGATGCAAGTCAATGCGTCACGACGCGGGATCCGGCGCCTCCCCATCCCTCTCCTCCATTTCGGAATGGAGGAGAGGGTGCCCGAAGGGCGGAAGAGGAGGAGCGTCCCTCCAGAACAGGCGTTACGGGTCGAATATCAGCGGGTGGTGGTGCGGAGACGAAAGGCGAGATAAGTGCTCAACACTTCATTCAGCGGCTGCGCGGTGTTGATCAAAGTGTAATGACAATTATTCCGCTCGCAACCGTCGCGCAGGCGGAGCCTGAACGCTTCGACCTCGCGAAGGTAGCTTTTCCGGATTTCCGCGGGGCGAGTCAGGATCTTTGGAATCTGCTCGAGCCCTTCGAATTCCACCAGTCCGTTGAACGGAAAATCCAGTTCGTAGGGATCCATGACATGGAAGATGACAACCTCGTTGCCGCCAAAACGCAGATGCTGGATGCCTTCGAGCACCTTCTCGACATCGTCAAAAAAATCGCTGATGACGATGATGATGCCCTTGCGGCGGATCTGCCGGGCCATGTCGTGGAGAACAGTGGAGATGTTAGTCTGCTCCCTGGGATCGAATGCCGCGAGCTTGGCCATAAGCTTGTGGATGGTGGCCATGTTGTCGGAGCGCGGGGAATAATCGCGCATCGCGGTGTCGAACAACCCGAGCGCCGCCGCGTCCCGCTGGTGCAGGATGAGATAGGCGAGGCAGGCAGCCATCATCTTGCCGTATTGCAGCTTCGTCAGCTTGCCCGAGCCGTATTTCATCGACTCGCTGCCATCCAGGAGAATGTTGGCGACGTAGTTGGTTTCCTGCTCGTATTGCTTGATGTAATAGCGGTCCGTGCGGCCCAGCACCTTCCAATCAAGATGCCGCGGGTCGTCGCCGTGGGTGTATTCGCGATGCTGGGCGAACTCGATTGCGAATCCGCGATAGGGCGATTTGTGTTCGCCCGCCATGTAGCCTTCCACGATGAAACGGGCGTTGAAGCCGAGCGATTCGGCGCGGGAGATCGCGCTCGGATCGAGAAGTTGGTCGAGATGCGCCTGGTCCATCAGAGTTTGTGAGTGGCGCAGTCCATGCCTGGAACGCGGGCGGAGGCTGTCATGTCAGCGCGTACGCTAAGCGCAGCAACGCCGCGCGGCAAGGCCCGACTTGGACACGATCGGATGATGCGCGAGCCATGTCAGGCGCAACCCTTCGAGTGTCAGCAACGGATCCACACAGCCGATCTCCGGCATTTTTGAAGCCATCAACCGCGCATAACCCCCGGTTGCGATCACAGGCAGTTGCGGCGACTTCAATTCGCGCCGCAGTTTGAGCAGTAATTCCCGGACCAATCCGCGGTAGCCATGGACGGCGCCGACCAGCATGGCCTGTTTC
>JBEEGQ010000368.1:0-19279 GCA_041166945.1 Verrucomicrobiota bacterium | reverse complement strand
GGATCGGTTCGCGCAACAGCAATCCATCGCGATCCAGCGAAATGCCCGAGCCCAGCCACGTCGAGCCGTCGATGGTCCTGACTTCGAATGCGCGGGCGGGCACCATCGCCCGTTTGCCCAGCACGATGGCGATCACTTCGTTGTTCACGTCATAACGCTTGAGACCGAGTGGCACTGAATTGATAACCACCCGGTGGCCGGCAATTCCGCCGCATTCGCCTTCGACGAATTCGCCGGTAGCCAACAAAACGCCCTGCCGGCCGGCTCCCACGAGCGGCCCCAGCCGTCCGGGCACCGGCTGAAAGCGAATGAGCGCGACGTTGGGTGTCGATGCCGGCACGCGGCGCTCCGCTGGATCGAAATGGACCGAAGTGTCATCCAGCCGCTCGATGTAACCCATCTGCACCGAGCCGCTTTTCAATTCGATCTCCGGGACGTAGGAACGGTTTCGAAGCGACGGGCCCTCCTCGACGTTGTCGAATGTGGCTTCTGCAACAGCTCCGTCGCGACCTCCCACCACTGCCAGTCCCGCAGAAATCTCTTCATCGAACGGCATCGATATTTTGTCCACGACATGCCAGCGCCGGGCATCGACCGAACGAAAGGCCGTGATGACGCCGCCGTCGCGTTTGAGTTTGATCCAGGAGCCCCTGCTGCCATCCACGGCGATGGTGGTTTCGCCGCCGCGATGTTCACGCGAGGCAATGGAACCGCCTCGCGCCGCGGTGATGGCCAGGAATACATGCCGGGCTTCGGCGCCGAGGCCCGCGCGGAACATCACGCCGGCGCGCGCCCACGGGTCGACGCATTGCACTCGCAGAATGCGGGCCACCAACTCGCTTTCGCCACTCACCGGTTTGTGAAGGAAATGAAAGGAATCGCCATCCCCGAGAACATTCGTGCCGGTGCTTCTCGTTCGAAATACTCCGTCGCGAAACTGGACCTCGCCCGCCTCGCGCATGCTGCCAACATCTTCGACGCGCCACGGCAACGGCAGTGGCAGCGACGATTCCGTCGATACTTTGGTCGGCGATGGCGTCTCGGGATCAAACCCCATTCCGGCCAGATTGGTGAGGGTGACCTCTGCCCGGAATTCCTTTGCCGCATCGACGATGATCACCAGGTTGGACTCGAACCTCAGATGTCCTTCGAGCACCCGGCCGTCGCGGGTGCGCACGTAACCGCGGCGCGCCGAACTGTCAAAGGCAGCAAGGAAAAGGATGCCGAGAGCCAGGAGGAATGTGAACGTCGTGTTCTGCAAGAGTTGCGCCAAGTTAACTCAAGGCCGCGGGAGCTCAACTGCATTATTGGGACGGAACGAGAGGTCTAGCCTGCAACACATCGGGGTCAACCCGGAACGGCCCCTGTCTTGCACGCCCGTCGCGTTTTCACCGCCAACCCCAGCCAGAACACCGCAGCGACGGCGAGGGCCCCGGGCAGGATGAGCGCGGCGCTTCGGAGACTCTGCCAGTGATCCGAAAGCCGCCCCACAATCTCCGTGGACCAAAGATCCCCAAACAAATGGATCATGAAAATCGAAATGGCCATTCCGCTGGCACGAAGATTCACGGGCACGCTCTCGATGATCAGCGTGTTAATGGGACCCGTGGACAGGAAGAGAAGGAAGATGGCCGAGGCCAGGCATGCCATCGATGCGGTGGTGTCGCGCGTCATGAACGCCGCAACCGCCAACGGCACCGCGGTCGCCGTCGAAAACCCCAGCATCAGCGAATAGGCAGCGGGATTGCGCCGCCGCCAGGCCGTCGCCGCGAAACCACCGACGAACGTGCCGAGCAGTCCGGCCCCGGCGGTGACACCGGAAAAAAACAGGGTGGCCTTCGCGTTGTCCACGCCATGAACGCGCGATAAAAAAGTCGGTCCCCAATTGGCGAAAGCCCCCAGTGCGAATGTGTAGGCCGTGTAGCCGAGCACCACGAGCATGTAATCCGGGATCCGAAACAGGTTCAGGACGTCGCGCAGGCCGGGTTTGGCGGCTGAAATCCCATCAACCTGCCCGCGGGGCTGCTCTCGAAACGGCAGCAGGGCCAATGCGAACACCAGGCCGGGCACCCCCGCCCAAATAAAAGCATGGCGCCAGCCCCAGCGCGCTTCGACCTGGCCGCCGAGCAGGTAACCCAGCGCCGCCCCGACCGGAATCGCGACGTAAAAAATCGTCAATGCATTGTTTCTTTTACCGGCCGGGAACGCATCGGAAATAACCCCGGGACTGATGGTGGCGTAACTGGCCTCGCCAACCCCCACCAGGACGCGGAACGAGAGAAACAAAAAGAAGGTGGAAGCCATTCCCGTCAGCAGCGTGCCGATGCTCCAGATCGCGATGCCCGCAGCGACGAGCCACTTGCGCGAAATCCTATCGCCCAGAAAACCGAAGAGGGGCGCGGTCACAAAATAACCCAGCATGAACGTGGTGGTCGTCCGCCCGGCTTCACCGTCGCTGAGATTGAAATGGTTCTTCACCGGCCCCAGGACCGCCGCCATCACGTAGCGATCGAGGTAATTGAACAGGTTGAGCCCGGTGAGAATGAACAGCGTCCAGAAAGGTGAAAGTTTCCTGTTCATGCGAGACGCGCGCGCAGGGAAGTGATCAGGCGCCAAAGCTCTTGAGCAATTCGCCGGGCGTCACCGTGGCGGTGCCGATTTTTCCAACGACCACTCCGGCGGCGTGATTGGAAAGCATTGCCGCCTCTGTCGGGGAAGCGCCTGCCGCGATGGCCAGTGTGAACGACGCGATGACTGTATCGCCGGCGCCTGACACGTCGAATACCTCCTGGGCCACCGTGGGAATGTGAAACGGTTTTTGCCCGCGGCCGCAGAGAAGCATCCCCTGCTCGCCTAACGTGATGAGAAGGAGGGCTGGAGCGAGATCGGTGAGGAGCCGCCCCCCGGTCCGGACCAGGTTCAGGTCCCGCAATGGATTTGGATCGCGGGTGTCGTCCGGCAGTCCGCTCAGCTCGAACGCCTCCTTGCGATTCGGTGTGATGAGCGAGAGGCCGGCCAGGTTCAGATGATGAACCGGTTTCGGATCGAGGCTCAGCCATACCCCGTGCTGACGGCACCGGACCTTGAGGGAATCGAGCACGGCCTGGGTCACCACGCCCTTTCCGTAATCGCCCACGATGAGAGCGTCGGCGCCAGCCAGCCGGGAATCGATGGCGGCCAGCAGCCGGTTGGCGTCGCGTGATTCGAGTTCCTGCCGCGTTTCGCGATCGAGTCGAACAACCTGCTGCCGGTGCGCAACAATGCGGGTTTTGATGGTCGTATGCCGGGCCGGCAGGGTGACCAACCCGGCGCAATCGACCTTTTGTTCCGTGAGATGCAGCCGGAGCTGGGACGCGGCGAAATCGCGGCCGACCACTCCGAAAATTTCCGTCCGCGCTCCCAAGGCGGAGAGGTTGCGGGCAACGTTGGCCGCGCCGCCCGGCATGAAGTTCTCGCGCTCGAAATCGACCACCGGCACCGGAGCTTCCGGCGAGATGCGCGAGACGCGACCCCAGATAAACTGGTCGAGCATGACATCCCCGATGACGAGAATTCGGGTGCGACGAGCGGCCGACAAGAGCCGGCGAATGCGGGAAAGGTTAGGCAGGTTCATTGAGTCCGGGCGGGCGGGTGGCTATGGAAAGCGTGCCCAGGCGATTTCACGCGGTTCTGTCGGCGGCGGATCATTCCAGGAACGCCGTGAGGGGACTGGTCGGGCTCGCTGTCTCCTGCGGTGGCCGCAGGCCGATTTCGAACGCGGCGCGGCCTGCTTCCACAGCCAGCTTGAAGGCGATGGCCATGCGATTGGGATCCGACGCTACGGCAATGGCGGTGTTCACCAGCACCGCGTCAGCTCCCATCTCCATCGCCTCGGCCGCGTGACTCGGCGCGCCCAAGCCGGCGTCCACGATGACGGGAACCGTGGCCTGATCGATGATGATCCGGATCTGGTCACGTGTTTGTAGCCCGCGATTGGAGCCGATGGGAGAGCCCAGAGGCATGACCGTCGCCGTGCCGACATCCTGCAATCGTTTGGCAAGGACCGGATCGGCGTTGATGTAGGGGAGCACGACAAAACCTTCCCGCACAAGTTGCTCGGCGGCCTTTAAGGTCTCGATGGGATCGGGAAGGAGATAGCGCGGGTCGGGATGAATCTCGAGCTTGATCCATTTTGGAAGCCCGGCCGCTGCGGCGAGCCGGGCCAGCCGAACCGCCTCCTCGGCATTCATCGCCCCGCTGGTGTTGGGAAGGAGCAGGAAACGTTTGGGATCGATGAACTCCAGGATGTTTGCAAAGGGATCCTTCGTGCCGCTCAGATCGGCGCGGCGGAGGGCGACCGTGACGAGTTCCGTCCCGCTCGCTTCGAGCGCGTCACGCATGGCCAGAGGCGACGGAAATTTGCCGGTCCCGACAAGAAGACGGGATCGAAATTCACGTCCGGCAATGACCAACGGGCATTGAGCGGCCTGCATCTGCGGAGCAGCGTAGGTCGCGCGGACATCGAGAGAAAGCCGAAAGTCCGAACCCGGAGAAGCTCGCCCGAGGGGCTCAAAAAAATCGGGGACCGCTCACAACGCCTTGGGCATCGAGATGATCTCGGCGCCGTGGGCGGATTGCGGCGTACGGATATGATACACGGCGGTGTCCCCTTCATGGACAACGACCGTGGGAAACGTGGTGCGGGTGGGATCGGCCGGCTGCTGGATGGCAGCGGTGATGAGCTTGCGGCCGTCGGCAAAGATGCGGTTGATGAGGGCGCGATGCCAGAAGAGCAGCCCGATAAAGACCCCCAGGCACATCGCCGAGCCGAGGGCGAGCGCCTGACAAAAGCGAAAGGCGGTCTGGGCCAGGTGCGTCATGTCATTCGGCACCTTCAAAACCATGAGGTAACCCAGAAGCGCAATGGCGAGGAACGTAACGACGGCGACCAGGCGGCAGGCCCGCTGCATGCAGCGCTCGTCCCGTTCCGCCAGTAGAAGGCGTTCACCCAGGTGGCGATGCTCCGGCCGATCGTCACTGGCGAGCAACGCCTTGAGAAAGTCAGCCTGTTTACGCCGTTCGCTCATGGACTTGTGGTAACACGCCACAAAGAAAGCGTTTGTTGTGCCAACGGTTCCGGTTGGCTCTCCGGAAAATCGTTCCTTGGCGATGAGCAGCTTAAGCCTCCCGCTGCCAATGCCGCCGTCGGCGCAGGTGAAAAAACGAACGGGCCCGGGGAAGAACTTTCCCCGGGCCCGGCGCGACTCTAAAAAATCAGAGGCTGTGTCCCTCGAACGGACCGCGTGTGCAGGTCGCCTTCACGTCCACGGTGCCGATGGTGGTCAGATAGTCATCGCCGCCGCTCGGGCAAGCCGGCTTGTCGCGGAGGTAGGTGTTGGGGCCGATGAGATCGAGTTCGACGGGCATTTCGTTGCCCTTCTTGTTCTTCTCGAAAGCCCATTGGACCTTCGCGTCCTGCATCTGCTTGAGGTTGGCGATGCAAACGCTGCGACGGCTGGCCTCGCGATAGCGGACGAAGTTGGGGACGGCGATCGCCGTCACGAGGCCGATGATGGCCACAACAATCATGATTTCGACGAGGGTGAAGCCCCGCCTGCTGTTATTGGTCTTCAATTTCATACGTGTGTCTGGTTGTTCTGTTTATCTGTGTTATTCGATCCGGCGGCGAACTTTTCCAAACGCCCTGCGTGCTGTGTTCACGCGAGCCTTTTGTCCGCTGCTGCTTATAAAATCGTCACCCGCGCCTCGCTTCCACACGCTGCAAACCTACCCGGCGCAAAGTAGGGGAGCGCGTGGGTAACGGTAGGTGATTCCCCGAGGGAGATGGGGCCTGTCGCGAGGAGATCATTCTCCAATCGTAGCGCGGACTTCCAGTCTGCTGTGTCGCCGGTTTCCAACCGGCAGGGGAAAAATCGCTTCAGTACACGGCCTGCAATCTTCGTCGGAAAACTGGCATCGGACGGGCACCTGCCGGTTAACAACCGGCGATACAGCCGACTGCCAGCCGGCGCTACGGTCGCGCCGCGCTGGCAAGCCAGCGAAGCGGCATTTGACCCGTTGTTGTGGGCAGGGAGGAGCGAGGGCGACCGCACTCCGCGGCGCCATGTCGATGAACGACCTTTGAAGAGGGAAAACCGGGAGAGCTCAGTGCGTGAGGCAACCGAACTTCGAAAAGGCTATCACGAAAAGGATGAAGGCCACCGCAAGAACCCAAACAGACATCTGCACGGCCAACACCACCGCAGTCACCATCAGGGCCGCCAAAACGATCCACGCAAAAAAGGCACCATAAAAATTCATGGCGCGACAATACCCGAGCGCTTCCTGTGATCAAGCTCTTTAGCCTGGCCGGGCGCCGCGGGCGCCGAGCAGTTCCATGAACTGCGCTTCGTTCAACGTCGGGATTCCGAGTTCGACCGCCTTCTCCAGTTTCGATCCAGCATTTTCGCCCGCCACCACAAAATCTGTGTTCTTGCTGACCGATCCCGTGACGCTGCCCCCCGCCTCGCGGATGAGCGCCGAGGCGGCATCGCGCGAGAGCGTGGGCAGCGTGCCGGTGAGAACAAATGTCCTTCCCTCCAGAGGCGCCGGTTTGCCGGATGTGCCGATGCCGGCTGATTCGCTTTCGGGATGAATCCCAAGTTCGCGCATGCGGCGCAACAAAGAGGCACCCGCAGCCGAGCCGAAAAAATCCAGCAGGCTGGAGGAGGCAACCGGCCCGATGGGAGTGACAGCGTTGCGGGGATTTCGATCCCCCTTTGCGGGCTGGCCGAAGCCCGCATCGATGAGCCTTTGGCCGACTCGATCGGCCTCCTCGATGAGCTCCTTCCAGACCGGCCGCAATGCTTCGCGCTCGGATTGCGATTTCTTCTTGTTGGGATGCGCGAGCGGGCTTTTGTCCAAAATCTCGTCCGAGAGGCGGGCCAATTCCACGGTGTCGGCCAGCAACGCCGAGCCGGCAATTTTCTCCAGGGACTCATGAAAGTGCCCGATTTCGTGGGCGGTTTGCTCGCCGATATTCGGAATGCCGAGCGCAAAGAGCCATCGGTTCAATGGCATGCTGCGGGCGCGTTCGAGGGCCTCGACTATTTTCGCCGCGTTTTTTTCGCCCAAAATGCGCGGCTCTTCGTCGGTGCCCAGGTTGAGTTTGCCGAGCTCCGCCTTGCCCAGCTTGAAGAGGTCCAGGGGTTCATCCACCAGTCCGCGTTCCACCAACTTTTCGGCAACAATCCCCCCGAGCGATTCGATATCCAGGGCCTTTCGTTGCGCGAAGTATTCGATGCGCCGCGTCTTTTGGGCAGGGCAGCCCGCCACATTTTGACAGCGCCATGCCACCTCCTTTTTGTCACCTGCGGACACCATCTCCCTGGCGATGGGCCCTCCGCACGCGGGACATTTGCCGCCGATATGCGCGACGAAATCGAATTCCCGGGCGTCCCGCGGCCGTTTGGTCTTGAGCACTTCGAGGACCTCGGGAATGACCATGCCGGCTTTTCTGATGACGACCGTGTCGCCGATTCGGATATCCTTGCGGCGGATCTCCTCATCATTGTGAAGGGTGGCACGGGAAACGGTGGATCCCTGCACAAATACAGGCTCGAGCTCCGCGACGGGTGTGAGCACGCCGGTGCGGCCGACCTGGATGGTGATCGCCTTCAACACGGTTTCAGCCGGTGTGATCCAGGGAATGGGTTTGTGAACGATCGCGTAACCCGGCGCGCGCGTCTTTCCCGGAATGCGCTCCCAATCCGCCATGCGATTGACCTTGAGAACGATCCCGTCAATTTCATACGGCAGCACGCGGCGCAAATCCCGTTTCTCGTCGTAGCCGCCGACGACCTCCTCGCGGTAAAACTTCAAGGCTTCCTGGATATCCCTGCAAAGCCACCAGCGTTGCTGGGTGGGCAATCCGTACCGAGCCAGAGCCTTGAGCATCCCGGCGTGCGTATCGAACTCGATTCCTTCGTGGGCTCCCACGGCATAGAAAACGGCGCTGATGGGACGTTGCGCGACGAGGCGCGGATCGAGCTGCTTGAGGGTGCCGGCAGTGGCGTTGCGCGCGTTGGGAAAAGGCTTTTCGCCGGCAGCCGCGAGCCTGGCGTTCAAGGTGTCAAATTTTTTGATCGCCATGTAGGCCTCGCCGCGCACCTCGAGCAACGCGGGCGGATCCTTCATATCGAGTTCGAGAGGGATGGCGCGAATCGTCCGGAGATTTGCCGTGATATCATCCCCGGTTTGACCGTCGCCTCTCGTCACGCCCAGTGCGAAACGGCCGTGGCGATAATGCACGCTGATCGACACTCCGTCGGCCTTCGGCTCCATGATGTATTCGACATGGTCGCGCTTTAAATATTTGCGCATGGTCGCATCGAAGGCTCGAAGATCCGCGAGGGTGTGTTCGTCCTGGAGACGATTTCGTTTTTCGCGATCCGGCTCCTCCTCCTTGGTGGGATGCGAGGCGGCCTCGACCTTTTCGAGCGACAACATGGGCTGCAAATGTCGGACGCGTGCAAAGCCCGCCCCCTCCGCAGGCGCGCCACCGACGCGCTGGGTGGGCGAGTCCGGCGTGACGAGCCCGGGAAATTGTGTCTCGAGAGTGCGCAACTCGTCGTAGAGCTGATCGTATTCGAAGTTGGTGATTCGCTCGTTTCCCTCGACGTAATAGGCGTGATCGTGACGGCGAATTTCCCGCGTCAACTCGGCATGGCGCGCTGCGGCCTGGGCTTCGGTCATGCCGTTATTACAAGAAATCCAGCCCCACGCCGCAAGGGGCTTTCGTAGTGGTCAGGTTGTCCGCCTTGACGTTCGTCGAAAAGATTCTACGCTCGAAAAACCGATTCATTGCGCGCGCCTGCACGGCGACGCCGGGTTTCAAGTTGCTTCATCGATGGAGAGTGTTGGGTGTCTGGTGGCCCCCGCGGTCTTCAAAACCGCTGTCGGCTTGTCTAACAGGTCGAGGAGTGTTCGATTCGCTCCCTCTCCGCTTTTCTGAACCCGGCGCGATGAAGCGCGGTCACAGCATCACCTTGACCCGCGTCTCCCCGGAATTTCCCTCCACGACGGCGCCAATGATCGCCGCGTCCCCGCAACCATCCCGGTGCAATTCATCGATGCACAAGCGCGCGGCGCGAGCTGGCACGCCTGCCAGCAGGCCGCCCGAGGTTTGGGGATCAAACAAAACCGGAAACCGCTCCGCGCGAGCGGCCTTATCCAGATTCATAATCGCATTTCTGCTCCTCGAATTCTCGCCCTGCAACGAACTGAAAATGCCGGCACGAAATGTTTCCTGCACGCCGTCGAGAAGCGGCAATGCCGGCAGGAAAAGCTCGGCGCTGACACCGGGCGACGCCCGCAACATCTCGAGGAGATGTCCCAGCAATCCGAATCCGGTCACGTCTGTGCAAGCGGTGGCCTGGTGTCGGGAAAAGCAATCCGCAGCGGTGCGATTGGAGCGCAGCATGGAAGCGATGGCACCTTCGAGCCAGGTGCCTCGCGCGGCCAGGCGCATCTCGGCCGCGAACAATGCGCCTGTTCCCAGCGGTTTTGTCAGGATCAATTGGTCCCCCGGCTTCAATCCCCCTTTGCGGAACATCCGTCGCGGATCCACAAAGCCGGTGGCCGCGAGGCCAAAAACCAACTCCAATCCCTCCGCCGTGTGGCCGCCGGCCAGCACCGCGGCGTTCTCGGTCAGAACGGCCGATGCGCCCGCCAGCAATTGATAAAGTTGCTCTTCCATCCTGGCCTCGAGGGCGACCGGCAACATGACAAGCGCCAGGGCGGATTGGGGCCGCCCGCCCATGGCAAAAATGTCGCCCAATGCGTGCGTGGCCGCGATGCGTCCGAAGAGATAGGGATCGCTCATCAGCGCGCGAAAGAAATCCACGGTTTGAACAAGGGCCATGCCGGGCGGGGCGACGATGACGGCGGCATCGTCGGGGGACTCCAGGCCGATTAAAACATCCTCTCGTGGTGCGGGGACATTGAGGCGTGCCAGGGCGCGGGTAAGAATTCGACTACCGATCTTTGCCCCACACCCCCCGCAGCGGATCCCGGACAGGTTTTGCCAAGTTTCGAGATCCACAAACGGGGGACGACCGGCGACTGCCGATTGTTTTTCCTCGAAAGGAAGTTGTTGATACTGGCGCATCCATCGCCGATCGATCCCATTTTTCCATCGCCATACCCACGCGCCCTCCACTGCCCACGGTCCGCGCGAGGCAATCGCGTATTTGTCCCCAGTGCTGATTAAGCTCAGGAACCGACGTTGCGGAATAAAAGGTTTCAGCGATTCGCCCGCGAGGGCGCGACGCAAATTACGGGCCAATGGGGGGCCCTGGCGCACCGCAAAAACCCCTGACTTCGGGCGCGGCTGATCGAGGACCGCGGCGACGTCACCGGCGCCGAAAACAAATGGATGCGAAATCGATTGCAGCGTCGCATGCACCGCGAGGAACCCGCCCGGATCGGTTTGAAGGCCGGCGGCGTGGATCCATTCGGGAGCCTCGGCGTCCGTCGTCCAGATCAACCGATCATACGGGATCGACCCGCCCGCCGCACAATCCAACAACCCGGGTTTCACGGCCACCACGCGATGATCGAGGTGAACCCGGATGCCGCGTCGGGCGAGGAGGCGGGTAAAAATTCCCTGGACGCGCCGGTTATGCGTGGGAAGCACGGAAGCGGAATCGGTGACGAGATGAAATTCCGCGCAGGCCCGCGTTTCGCTGCCGTCGTTGGTCAAATGGCGGAGGCTGTGTTGAAGGGTGAGGACAAGTTCGACCCCGCCGGCGCCGCCGCCCACGATGACGATGCGAGTTGGGGAGGCGGATTGCGACGACAAGCCTTGAACGATCGACTCCCAACCTCGGAGAAAATTTCCCAGAGGCTTGACCGGCAGCGCATGGTCCGTGGCCCCCGGAATATTCCGCATGCGCGGCGTCGAGCCAGTGTTGATGGACACGATATCGAATCCGAGAGGCGGCCGGTCTGGAAACAGGATGCGCCGATTTTGGAGATCGAGCCCGGTGACTGCGGCATGGATGAATGAAGCGTTGGCGAACCGGCAGATTTTTCGAAGATCGATGTGCGCCTCATCGAACGTATAATGCCCGGCGATCCGCCCTGGAATCATTCCGGAATAGGCAGTCGCTCCCTCGCTGGAAACCAGGCTGATCCGCACGCCTGCCAGGGGATGCATTCCGAATGATTTGAGCACGGCGAGATGCGAATGGCCTCCCCCCACGAGCACGAGGTCTTTGACAACAGGAGCTGCGTTGGGCTGCACCCCTCGATGATTCAGAGGGTCCAGCTCGTTTCAATCGTTATCTCGAATCTTCGATTCCCCGCCGTCGTCGCCTGCGTTCGGCGCGTTGCATTTTGGGCGGGGAACGGATAATCCACCGAGGCACTACCCGATCCAACCATTGAACTAAAGATGAAGAGCCCGACAAACCTGCGAGCCGTTCCGTCCGTGGAGAAAGTATTGCAGGCGCTGGGGGAGAAGGATCTTCCGAGAGCGGTGGTGGTGGAGGTGATTCGGAAGGAGCTCGGGGCGATGCGGCGGGCAACCCGAGTGCCGGAATTTCCCGGCGTGCTGTCCGCGGCGCGGCTCGCGTTGGATCGGTTGCGACGACGCCGGATCCAAATCGTGATCAATGGGACGGGCATTCTTATCCATACCAATCTGGGGCGCGCGCCGCTCGGTTTGGCGGTGCAACGAACGCTCGATGCACTCGCTGGAAATTACAACAACCTGGAATTCGATCTCGAAGCCGGGGAGCGGGGCGAGCGCGCCGGCTATCTGGAGAGCAACCTGGCGCTCCTCTGCGGGGCTGAGGCGGCAACAGTGGTCAACAATTGCGCCGCCGCGCTGATTCTGGTTCTGCGGCATCTGACGGTCGCACCCCGGAATGAAGTGATCATCTCCCGCGGTGAATTGGTGCAAATCGGCGGCGGGTTCCGCGTTCCCGACATCCTCGAAGCCAGCGGCGCGCGACTGCGGGAAGTCGGTACTACGAACAAGACGTCCATTGGCGATTACGCCAGGGCTATCCGAAAGGAGACGGCGGTCATCCTGAAGGTGCATCGCAGTAATTTTGTGATGACCGGATTTGTTGCGTCCCCAACGACGGAGGAACTGGCGGCCCTGGCGCGTCGAAAGCGGGTGCGATTGATCGAGGATCTCGGGAGCGGCGCGATGCTGGCCACCGAGCAGATCGCCGCAATTCCGCATGAGCCGACTCCGGCAGAATCCCTCCGGGCCGGCGTGGATTTGGTCTGTTGCAGCGGGGACAAACTGTTCGGCGGCCCCCAGGCCGGGCTGATTGCCGGCAAGGCGCGGCTGATCGCAGCGTTGAAGCGCGACCCGTTTTTTCGGGCAATGCGCTGCGATAAGTTGAGACTCGGCGCCCTGCAAACCACGGTGGATCTCTATCTCAATGGCCAGGCCGTGGAGGAGATCCCCGTCCTGGCGCTATTGCGTATTTCCAACGAAAACATGCGACACCGCGCCAAAAGGATCATCGCGCAACTGGCCGGCACGCCCTTCGCGCTCTCCATCGGAAAGGGCCAGTCCCAGATGGGTGGCGGCGCCCTGCCCCGTTCCACGATCGAGTCGGTGACGCTCGATGTGCGGCCCAATGGAATCCCGGTCGGGGCCCTGGCCGCGCGTTTGCGCGCGGGAACGCCGCCGGTCGTCGGCTATGTGTCGGATGGACTCTTGAAGATCGATTTGCGAACTGTCTTCGCCCGGCAGGACGGCGAACTCGTCCGGGCCCTGCGCGAAGTCGCGCACGAACGACCGATGGAAAATGCCGCCGCTAATTCGTGAGGCTTGGCCGGTTCGGTTGAAGGCTGGCCAACCCGCCCCGGGGTTCGCATCCTTCCCGGGTGCTGACCACCGCACAATTGATCACGGCATACGCCAGCGGCATTTTTCCGATGGCCGTGGGTTCAGACATCCGCTGGTTTTCACCGGACCCGCGCGCCATCATTCCGATCGACGAAAATTTTCATGTTCCGAAGGGTTTGCGGCGGGTGCTGTCGAGGACTCGGTTTACCGTGACGGTGAACCAGGATTTCGAAGGCGTGATTCGCGCGTGCTCCGCGAGCCATGGTGAGACATGGATTTCGGAGGAGATTCTGCGCGCCTATTGCGAACTGCATCGCCACGGTTTTGCTCACAGCGTCGAGACTCGCGCGGACGGCGCATTGGTCGGCGGGCTTTATGGAGTGCACCTTCGCGGGGCGTTCTTTGGAGAGAGCATGTTTCATACGAAAACGGACGCGTCGAAGATCGCGCTGGTGGCATTGGTGGAACGGATGCGCGCCCGCGGTTTTGCGCTGCTGGATACGCAATGGACCACGCCGCACCTCGAACAGTTTGGAACGCGGGAAATTCCGCGGGAACGTTACATGGCCCTGTTAGGCGAGGCGCTGAAGCTCGAGTGCGTCTTTTGACGGCACCGTCAGGGGATGTGGATCGCCCGATAAAATCGAGGGCTGTTTCCGGCCGGAGCCGGGTCGGTGAACATGAGCGTATTGGACGGCGCCAGGGTGGCGTTTCCGATGGTCGACCAATTGCGCATGTCCGGGGAGCGCTGGATCAGATATTTTCCGCCCGCCTGCCCCTTGAGCATGAACTCGAACTGGCCCGCGGGTGAAAACCTTCCGGCGGCGAGCAAGGCAGCCGGAGGATTGATGATGCCGACCGTCGTAATTTCCAGAGTCCAGCCATCCGCAATTCGGCCGCCGTCCTGGTAGAAGTCGTCGAAGACAAACAGGCGCCACACCCCGTTGGGATCGATGCCGTTGAAGGCGTCGAGGGCGGGAGCATAGGGACGGGGCGGCGCCGGCGCTTCGAGCACCTCGGTCGCGTCGTAATCGGTGGGTTTAAACGTTCCGTTGCTCAACGCGGTGGAATCGGGAAGCGAACTCGCCGCGGCGTCATCGAAGATCAAGGTCACGCCGCTCGCGGCGTTTCCACCCCCGGCATCCGACATGAGCATGACGGACTGGACGGCGGTGACGGTCTGGTTGGTGGGACCGGTCAGGAGCACATTGATGTCGTCGGGATAGACATGGCTGAGATTTGAGAGGGTGATGGTGACCTTGCTGATGGTGCCTGTTAGACCGGAGACATTGATCGAGGAGGGATAGGGCGAAGCCTTGCCGAATTCGGGAATTGTTATGGAACCGGGGACGGCAAAGCGCGCCGTGTTGCCCAGCGCGAACGTAAAGCTCACCGTGCCGAGATCGTAGGGGCCGTCCTGAAGCTGAAGTGTCGCTGTCAGGAGATCGCCGGGAATGCCTCCCGCAGTAAAGTTGAAGGAGGCGCCGGCGGCCGCGCCGTTGGGATTCAGGACGCCGTAGGTGCGCGGGGCGCTGGGGGATGTCACGCCACCGGTGGGCAACAACGTCGCCACAAGGCCGGAGGTGGGAAGGCTACCGATGTTGCGCAGCTCAAATGTGATGCTCACATTCTCGCCCACCTCGATGCCGCCATCCACCGGACCGCTTTCGTCCGTGAGAAACGCCATGGCGGGTACGATGATGAACAGGGGATTGATATTGTCGGTGACGATCGTGACCTGATTATTGGCGAGGTTCAGATCGGTCGGACTTGTGGCGGCGACGAGCGCGGTATCGGTCAGGGGCGCGACGCCGGCAGGGGTGGTGACGATGATGATGGCACTGGCCTGACCCAGACTGGCAATGGCACCGAGCGAACAACTCACGACGCCGCCCGACTCGGAACAGCCGCCCTGCGAAGCGCCAGCCGCGACGAATGTCACCCCGGCAGGCAGCGTATTGGTGATGGTCACCCCGCTGGCATTATTGGGACCGCGATTGGTGATTGTCAGCGTGTAGGTGATCGAGCCGTTCACCGATGCTGTCGACGGACTCGCCACAATGGAAATGGCGAGGTCCGCATTGGCGATAATCGCCGTGGTCACGGAGGCTGTGTTGTCCGCGAGGTTAAATTCAGCGACACCGCCGGAGACCTGCGCGGTGAAAGTCTGGGAACCGAGACCGGTGGCCGTGGCGACCAGGGTGATAACGGCCGCATTACTGGCGTTCAGAATGCCAAGATCGCAAACGACGAGACCGGAATCATTGGAGCAAACCCCGGCCCCGGCCGACGAGACAAACAACATTCCCGGCGGAAGCGTATTGGTGACAAGGACCGCGAGCGCCACCTCGGGCCCGGCGTTGGTGACCCTGATCGTGTAGGTCACGTTGCTGCCCAACATGACTGGATCCGGCGCGTCGCTCACGGAGATTGCCAGTTCCGCCTGCGGGTTGATCGGATCGGAGGTCGTGATCGACAGACTCCACCCGTTGGTGACCCGCCCTTGGTCGCCCGCAAAATCATCCGCAATGAAAAGCGACCATGTGCCGTTCGGACTAAACCCATTGAACGCCGACAGGTTCGTGGCGTAGGGGCCAGGAGGCGCGGGAGCCGGCATGATGTCGCCCGGCTCGAAATCGGTGGGACGGTAGGTTCCTGTGACGATGGGGCCGGCCAGCGGAAGAGGGGCGCCCGCATCATCGAATTTCAACACGGCGCCAAAAACATCCACACTGGCGCCCGCGTCAGACATCAGCATGACCTTCTGGCCCGAGGGACTCACGAGTAGCGCATCGATGTCCTCGGGAAATGTGTGGGTAAGATTCGAGATGGTGACGGTGAGTTTGCTGACCACGCCGGCGAAGCCGGATACGGGGATGGTCGAGGGATAAGGATTGGTGGCGCCGCTGTCGGGGATGCGGATCACACTGGAATTCGCGAGCGTGATGGCCCCGCCGACGGCAAAAGTGAAACTCACCGTTCCCAAATCATTTGTGCCCTGTTGCAGCTGAAAGGTGGCGGTCACAAGGTTTCCGTTGGTGGCCGACGCGGTAAAGCTGAACGCATTGGCGACCGCAAGTCCGCCCGCTACCAAGCGGCCGTACGTTTGGTGGGCGCTGGGATTGAGCACACCGCCCGTTGCCAGGAGCTGGGCCACAAGATTGGTCGTGTCGAGGGTTCCAATGTTTCGAAGATAAAAATTAATGGTCAATGTCTCGCCCGGATCCACGCCGCCATTGACGGGGCCGGATTCAAAGACCAGCGCGGTGGCGAAGGGGACGATGATCGGCATTGGATTCTGCACGGTCGTCACGGCGACGGCGGTATTATCGAATACGTTCAATTCAGTTGCGACGCTGTTGACCGAGACGCGGTTCGTGATGACGCCCGCCGCCAGGGTCCGGACGATGATGGTCACGGAGGCGCCGCCATTGCCGGACAATGTGCCGAGATTACAATTGACCGATCCGGCGGAGGCGCTGCAGAAACCGACGCTCGAACTGAGGCCAACCACCGTCACGCCCGGCGGCAGGACATCCAGGAGCGTTGTGACGGGGGCCAGGTGAGGCGACCGGTTGGTCACCGCAATCGTGTAAGTCAGGTTGCTGCCGACCAGAATTGGATCCGGCGCATCCGTCATGGTCACTCCGACGTCTGCTGAACAATCGCCCCCGCCGTCGGTGCAGAAGGCCGGGGAAATTGTGATCGTGGCGCACTGCACTGAACCGGTCAGGGATGCGAGGTCATCAATGACGCGAAGCTTCCATGTGCCATTGACCGCAGCGCCGCTTTTGCCGTTGAACGCCGTGAGCGATTGCTGGGGGCGAAACCGCCCGATGAAGGGGGCGAAGCCCGCCGCGATATTTGTCGCCGCCATGCTGTCAAAGGTGGTGGGAACCGAGCAGCTCTGGCCGTAGTTCATGTCGATGCCGCCCCGGCGCCTCGAGAGGACCACGAGTGTGCCGTCGGGAGCAATCAGTTGCAGGGTCAGATCGATGTCCGATTCGTGAAGGATATGGACATCGGCCGTAATCTTGCCTATCGACCCGAGAAAGCCGCTTATGGGGAGGGGAATATCGACACCGTTGGTGTCGTTGTCAGGAATGGGGGTGACGATCGCGCCGGTGACGCTGGTGGGAGGGATGCCGATCACACCGCTGGCGAGGCGAAAGTTGTTGGTGAACCCGCCCAGCGAACTGCTGATGCGCAGGGAGAGATCGACGGGCGTTCCGCAGACAAATGTCGGGGCGGTATACAGGCGGAATGGGATCAAGTTTACAGAAGTGGTGCCGGGCTGAATGGAGGGATAGGAAGAGGTGCCCACGATGACGAACACGCCGGGAGTGGTGGTAACCAAGGTGGCGGACACGGCCGTGGCAACACTGACCGCATTGTTGCGAAGCACGAGGTCCAGTTCGTTGCACTCATTGGGATCAATCACCCCGTTGCCATTTCCGCCGTAAAGATTGCTGGCGACAAGGGTGGGAAGTGGCGGCGGAAGGGTGGAGAGGGCGGGTCCCGGCATGACAATGCCAACTCCCGAATCGCGATCCTGGCCGGGTCCTTCGATGTCGAGCGCTGTATTGGTGAGCGCAAAACGAATCTGATCCGGAGTGAGCGCGCGGTTGTAGGATTTGATCAGGGCGGCGATGGCCGCGGCATGCGGCGCGGCGGCGGAGGTGCCAAAAAACGGGTTGAACGGACCGCCGCGCGTTGACACGGAAGTGGTCACGCCATCCGCGGCTGCAATGTCCGGCTTGCGCCTGACGATGCCGCCGCTCGCCAGGAAGTTGCTCGGCGTGTAAGGCGTCCCGCCGGCGTCATAAAACATCCGGCGCGGCCCGTCGGAGCTGAAATTCTCCACCATGTTGAAGCTGCTGAAGGCGTTCGGGGCGACGGCACTCGCGTTGACCGCCGCCACCCCGAATGCGTCGGCGGCGCAGCTGTGCCCGTGAGTGTTTCCCTCGGTCGAGACCGCGAGCGTGCCACTGCCCCGGAAGAGCTCCAGATTCAAAAACCGGCTGGCGCCCCGAACCTTGAGGAGCACCACCTGATTTGCATCCTGGCCGTCCGCCGATTCCCATGGATCCTGGAAACCCGTTTGTGGATTGGTGGAACTGGAAACCACGTTGTTGCCGGCCGCGTCCAGAATGAACAGGTCATAATCGTTGGTCGCGCGATTCATCGGATCGGACCACCAAAACGAAACGAAATCGCTGAACACGAAAGGTTCGAGGGTGATGCGATTGAGAATGGTGCCGCCAAATGTGTGCGCCCGGCCCGCGGCAGTTCCGACGGTCACCGCGCCGCCATCGGCAAAATCGCCTTCCCAAGTGCAGGAAGTTCCATCGTTCTTGTTGCCGCTGTTGCCGGCGGACGAGAAATAAAGCCCGCCGCTGGCGGTCACCGCGTTGACAGCCTGGGCAACCACTCCATCCTGAAACGGCGCTTCGGACGCGTAACCGACATCATCCACGATGATGTCGCAACCCTGGTTGCGAAGGCTGATGATGTTCTGTGCGAAACTGGCTGGCCCATTGATGGCGGTGGCGTAAAAAAGGTCTGCCTTCGGCGCCAAATCGGCAATGATCTCGAGCATGGCCGTTCCTTCATCCTGACCCACGCCGGCCTGGCCTGGGAGGACGGTGACTGTCGGGAGTTCCCCGGAGGCCATGGAATTCTGAAGCGACCTCAGCGAATCGACGCTGTCGGAGAGCACACCCACTTTGACCCCTTCGCCCATCACGGCAAAATTTGTGCGCGCGAGCCCGGCACGATGAGCGGCGTCGCCCTCCGACGTCAGCCGGCCGCGGTGGGTCTTGACGGGGGGAGCCGGCCGGATCCAGCGCACGGCCGGAAGGCTTGCCAGGGTTTCCAGCCGGGAGAGCGGCACTTTGGCGCGAATGGATTCATATTCACGGACACTGATGATCACCTCGCCGTCCTGGCGGATTTGGGCCAGCAATCCTGAGGAGATGGGGGCGTCGATGTCGACAAGCACGCGACCATTGGCATCCCAGGTAAAATAAAGGCGCTGGGTGGGAACGCCCGGGGCGACGGCCTCCCCGCGGTGCATTCGGATGGCGTAGATGAGATGCGAATCGAGCTTCATCTGCGCCGGAGTGCGCAGTTCCTTTTCGGCCAGCAGTGATTGAATTTGTTGCGCTGCTGACGCGCTCAATCCGTCCTCGGCGGCGTGCAGGCCAGCGGCGCTACTGACAAAGAGACAGAGCGCGGCGAGACTCGCCACCGGGCTGCGCCGGATCCTACGAATTTCCAGGTTCTTCATAAACATTTGCAAAGGACGATCCGCTCGGGCATGTGGCAGCCGTTCATCCGGCCGGCTCACGGCGCGCGCAGGCGGAAAAACCGCAGGCTGTTTGTCATATCCAGCGTCACGGTGTTCTGGCCGTTAATCACGACCGGCGA
>JBEEGQ010000367.1:0-11916 GCA_041166945.1 Verrucomicrobiota bacterium | reverse complement strand
CGGGTGGTAGTGAATTTTCGCGCGAAGAAAGCGTAGGTGGCATCGCCATTGGGAAGCTGCCAGGCGCCCGGCTTGTCAAAACAGGCTGGCAGATAGTCGCCGCTGAAGAATTCGTGAAACCGGCGATACGCGGGAATCACCTCGGTGCGAACGGCGTCGAGCCCTGCGGCAGCCAGGCGGGTCCGGTCGGCCGCCGGGATGCCGGCTGGGAAGTTCGTAAAGGGTTTGAAAAACGGGCTCTCGGCGGGATTGGCGGGAATTTGTTTGGCGATTTGGGCGGGAACACGCTGCATCGTAATGCGGGGTTGCACCCGATGCTCGCGGATTCCTTCGCGCATCAACGCGATGGTCTGGCCCATGAGCGTGCCGAATCCCCGGAGCCTGCCGAGCCAGTCCTCGTAGTCCTTCACCGTTTCGAAGCGCAACGCGTCCGCCAGCTCGTCGGCCGTTTGAATTCCTTCGCGCTGGTTTACGGGGACCAGGAACCATCGGTGTTGGTACTCCTCCATGGAGAGCTCCGTCTCATAGAGTGCCAGGTCGAGGTTGAGTTGATCGGGAGCGGACAGTTTTTTTCGATCGACCTTGTTGAGCCTGGCCAGGAGCGCGCCGTCATGGTCGTGACGCCGCTCGATGGCTTCCGTGGAAAGATCCTCCCAACGATCGTTCCATCGCCGATCTCCCAGGCTCGAAGCCCAGGTGGGCGCCTGTTCCATTGTGTAATCCCATTCGCTTTCGAGCAGCGCGTGGAACAATCGAGTCTCCTTGTTCCCCAAGGCGGGCTCCGCTGCGGGCATCCCCCCGACAATGGCAACGCAGAAGAGAACGGTCGCGGTGGCAAAATTCATACGGCATGGTTATCAGGGCAGGGCAGGAAAAGGAACGAGGGGAGACCGCAGCCGGAGGGCCTTAATGCAAGCGTCACTTGCCGGCGTTAAAGTAAACATCAGCGTCGCGGCCCTGCATGCGAAGCAGGGTGCGAACGGGTATCGATTCAAGATGCCCATCGGCGAAAGCGACATTGCAATGTTCGAGATGGCGAATAAAAGCGTTGAGGGTGGTGGCGGTGCCCGGTTCGAAGGCGGGATTCAGCATCGCCCGCGCATCTTCATTGACGAGAAGAACCTTGCGGCTGGGATCGGTCATCGCGGTGGTCATGACGCCTTTGGCGGGGACGACACCGGATCCGAAAGGCTTGCCCGGATCCATCCAGCCATTGGCGCTGAAATTGGCGCGTTGTTTTTCACCGAGCGTCCCTGAGTTGGGACACATGTAAGGGGGGAAAGACTGTTTAAACCCGGCATCGTAATTATGCCGTTCCTGGCTCATGACGTAGGGAAACACGGATCCGCATTCGGGATTCATTCCGAAACCGGGTGCGGACCATGTCGAGGAGAGGCTGAAGTTGATGGTGCTCTGTCCCCCGGCGCACCAGTCGGCTGAATAATTGGGGTTGGTGTTGGCGCGGTCCGGCGTGCCGCCGGGCCAGGGAAGAATCTCGCCATTATCCTCGGCATACATGAGAAATCCGAGAGCGATCTGGCGCATATTATTGCGGCAAACGGTCGACCGCCCGTGCTCTTTTGCCTTGCCCAAAGCGCTGAGAAGGAGCGCGGCCATGAGGCCAACGATCGCCAGCACGACCAGCATTTCAACCAAGGTGAAGCCCTTTGAACCGCAATTCATCCTTTTGCGGAGGTGACGACCGGCTCTCGTCATGAGCTGCATGGAAACGTTGGGCTGAACGTTGTCTGGTGTTACGGTGTTGTATTAGGCGCGTTTCAGAAAATAAGCAAGCCTGCTTTTACCTGCACAGCGCCGAGCCGGGCGCGTTCGCATTCCGCTCCGGACTCGATTGCCCGCCAAATCAAATCCACACACTAAACCAACACACCCTGGATGCTCCGCGCAGTGCCGGCGACGCCCGTCAGGCGTTCCTGGCGCCCGCTGACTTCAAAGGAAAGTTCGTCGTTATGAAGGCCCAATGCCTCGAGGATCGTCGCGTGCAAATCCTTCACTGAATGCGGCCGTTCGACCGCCATCAAACCGATGGGGTCCGTGGCCCCGATGCGAATGCCCGGCCGGACACCGCCTCCGGCCATCCAGATCGTAAAGCCCGCAGCATTGTGCTGGCGCCCGACATTGCCCTGCATCATCGGGGTGCGCCCAAATTCGCTGGCCCAAATCACCAATGTGCTCTCGAGCAAACCGCGTTGCTTCAAGTCGGCGAGCAGGGCGGCCGCCGGTTGGTCTGTCCACCGCGCCCGAGGGGTGTGATTTTTCACCAGGTCGCCGTGCGCATCCCAGCCGTCCTTGTCCGGCATGTCATACACCTGGACGAAGCGGACACCGCGTTCGACGAGGCGCCGGGCCAGGAGACATTTTCGGCCGAAACTGGCGGTGCGTTTGTCCTTCGCATCAAACCCGTAGGCCTGTCGCAAATAATCCGGCTCACGCTCCACGTCACCGACTTCAAGCGCCGCCGATTGCATCCGGTAAGCCAGCTCATAACTCGCAATGCGCGCCTCCAGTTCCGTGAAACCGGGACGCGCATTCCGATGGCGCACGTTCAGTTCCCGGATCAGGTCCAATGAATCGCGCTGGCCTGCCGCAAATTCGTCCGGAGGCAATAAATCCAGGACGGGTGTTCCGGTGTCACGCAGGCGCGTCGGTTGGAAGGCGGCGGGCAAAAAGCCGTTCGAGTAATTCGCCGCGCCACCGAGCGGGCCCGCGTCGAAGAGCATCACGTAGCCAGGAAGATCGCTGTTCTGCGAGCCCAGCCCATACGTCACCCACGAGCCGAGGCTGGCTTTCCCGGGTCGCACATCGCCCGTGTGGAGCTGGTAGCTCGAAGGCGCATGATTGTTGCTGTCGGATTGGATGGAATGAATGAAGCAGAGATCGTCGACATGTTCGGCGACGCGCGGACAGAGTTCGCTGACCCACATGCCGCTTTGACCATGCTGGGCGAACTGAAACGGGCTCGCCATCAATTCCTCCTTGCATCCGGTGAACACGTTGGCGTGGCGCGTGGCGAGCACGGCTTTTTTGATCGATTCCGGAACCGGCTTTCCGCCGAGCTTTTGTAATTCGGGTTTGTAATCAAACAAATCCACGTGCGAAGGGCCCCCCACCATGAATAGAAAAATGACGGATTTGGCGCGCGGCGCAAAGTGCGGGAGCCGCGCCTTGAAGGGATTCAAAGGATCGATAACCGGGCCCGCCGCGGCCGCCCGGAGATTTAGCTGGCCCAGCGCCGAGAGCGCGACTGCGCCGAACCCCGTCCCCATTCGGCTCAGAAATTGCCGGCGCGACGAATGAAGAGGTCCCACGAGCATGGAATCAGTATGACGCGGCCCCATCCAATTGCCAGCCGTTACTTCGTTTTGAGTGGCGGTTCGTGGGCCGCCGAGTCGAGGGAAAACACACCGCCGCCGGCGATGAGAAGCGTGACGTACCCAGCGAGATAAATGAATGCGAGCTCGCCGCTCTTTTCGCCGGCGAGACTGGCCTGATGGACCACGAAGAAAGCCACGGACATGTTGATGGCCAGGCCGAGCGACGCCAGGCGGGTGAACAGGCCGAGAATGATGAGAACCGAGCAGCCCACTTCCGCGAACACGGCCAGGCCGAGGCTCGCCGGGTGGCCGATGCCGAGCGGGTCCGGAAATTTGGGGGCCATTTCTGAGAATTGTTTGAGTTTGCCCAACCCGTGGATCAGCACCATGGATAACCCGAGCCAAAGCCTCAATGCGAGCAGCGCGATGTGCACGTTTCGGGGGATGAACCGGAGCTGGAGGAATGCGATGATCATATGCATTGCGTCAGCATGGAACAATTTGGACCGGGAGTAGATTAGAAATTTCGCGTGGGCATGGGGAGGTGACTAGTGACTAGTGACTAGCGGAAATGACGAATGACGAATGGGGGGCGGGCAGTAGAAGTTGAGGTGACGAGACTCATATTTTTCGCCCGGAGCGCGGCATTTATGCCGCTTCGGAGACAACGCAGTGCCGAGCTCCGATGGGGCAGGTTGTAGCGCTTTAATAATCCTAACCGGTCACTCGATCGACCGTGAAGCGGCATAAATGCCGCGCTCCGGTCCTGAAAGTCCGCCAACGGCGTCTTGCAATTCCGCACGTAACGCAGACCTCCAGTCTGCTGTATCGCGGATTTCCAATCCGCAGGCGCTGGGACCGGCCTCTTTGCGCCGGGATTATCAGGGAGCAAAATTTCCGGTTCAAACCCGCGCACAAAACGCGTATCGTTCCGAGTGTGGCGAACAACGCGCTGAGCAAATTGAAGAAGGCGCAGGAAGCTGTGCTCGGTTTTTTCAACGAACGCGGCATCGAACGCGAGGATGCGCCGCGCCAATCGTGGGTGATGCGAACCGCCCATTTCTGGCTTCTGGTCTGCAAAAGTTTTTCCCGAAACCGTTGTCCCGTGCGCGCTTCTGCGCTCGCGTTTTCAAGCCTGCTGGCCCTCATCCCCATGCTCGCCGTCGTGTTTGGGATTGCGACCGGCGTTCTGAAAAGCCGCGGACAGGCCCCGGCGCGAATGCTCGTCGATAAGCTCATCAGCGCTGTCGCTCCCTACACTGAATCGACGTTGTTGCCCGACGCGGCGCCGACCGATACCGCCCGGCAGCTTGCCGAAACAAAGCGCGAGGAGGCCGTCCAAAAGATCACCGAATTCATCAATAACGCCCAGAGCGGCACGGTGGGTGTCACGGGGATGATCGCGCTCGTGGTGGTGGCGTTGTCGATGTTGATCCGAATCGAGGCGACGTTTAACGACATCTGGGGTCTCACCCGGGGCCGCTCCTGGTACATGCAGGTGATTCTTTATTGGGCAGTCATCACGCTTGGTCCGATCCTGCTTATCGTGGCGCTGGGACTGACCAGCGGTGAACATTTCGAGCAATCGAAGAAATGGTTGATGGACCTGCCCTTTATCGGCGGTTTGGCGTTCAAGATTCTGCCGATCGTTGTGCTCAGCGTGATGTTCGCGGTGTTTTACCAGCTGATGCCCAACACCCGTGTGCAGCCGCGAGCGGCGATGGCCGGCGGTGTCGTTGCGGGTTTGTTGTGGTACTTCAACAACGTGCTCGGCGTGGTGTTTGTCTCCCGCGTCACTTCCAACAACGCGATCTACGGCAGCATTGGAATGATTCCGGTGCTGATGATCGGGCTCTATTTTGGCTGGATGATCCTTTTGTTCGGCGCGCAGGTGGCCTACGCGTGGCAGAATCGCGCGGCTTACCTGGCTGAGAAACGGACTGAAACCGTCAATCAACGGGGTCGCGAGCTGGCTGCGCTCCGCGTCATGGCAGTGACGGGCCGCGCCTTCCAGGAGGGACGCCCTCCGCCGGGGATCAACCAGCTCTCGGCGACGCTCGGGCTCCCGTCGAAGCTCGTCAGCCAGGTGTTGCGGGTTTTGATTCAGTCACGGCTGATCGTTGAGACTCAGGATTCGGAAAGCGGCTACACGCCCGCCCGTCCGCTGCGCCAAATCACGGCGCATGATGTCCTCCACGCGCTGCGGGTTGGGAACGGCCAGGATTTCAGCGCTCCGGGGGATACGCAGGACTCGAATGTTCTGGGCGCATTCGACCGCATTTACCTGGCGGAACAAACGGCGGCGGACGCGGTGACGCTGCAGGATTTGATCAGTCGACCAGGTTGATCACTTCCCTTAAAACGACATCTATGGACGAAGCGTTTACCACCTCGAGCAAGTCTGGAGCGGCCATCAACGTGATTCGCGGACTCGTTGGTGCCACACTCGGAGGCGTGGGCGGTTTTTTCCTGACCGGCTGGATTTTGAAGCAGCACATTTATGCCGGAATGCTGCCAGGGACAATGCTGGGATTGGGTTGTGGGGTTTTTGTTCAACGTCGAAATATTTTGCTGGCCCTGTTTTGCGGCATTGCCGCGCTCGGCCTGGGCATTTTCACCGAATGGAAACACCTGCCGTTTGTCAGTGATGGCAGCCTCGATTATTTGGTGCGACATCTGCCCCCTTTCAAATGGCTGATGCTGGGCCTCGGCGGATTGGCTGGATTCTGGTTTGCCCTGGGCACCCGCGGCAAGCGGGATGCGGGGCCCTGAAAAAAATTCGAGGGTCACAAATGTTCATGCTGCGATCCTGGCTTGCCGGCCCCGCCTCGAGGCGTGTCGGAATGTTCCTGCGACGCCGGCGCCCGGTGTCGACTTTCGAGGGGAGACTTCATTGAGCTCCAAACCTGAATCTTCATTGCCGATGAGCGACTGGGTCCCTGACGAGCTGCAGCGGATTCTTCGCGAGACGCCTGCGTTGAACCAGGCGTATCTGGTCGGAGGCTGCGTACGCGATCGGTTGCTGGGGGCGTCGAACAAGGATTTCGATATCGAGGCTTTCGGCGTGGGCTATGAGGAACTGGCCGGTGAACTGTCGCGCTGGGGACGCACCGATCTGGTGGGCCGTTCCTTCGGCGTGGTGAAACTCACGACGCGGGCGGGGCACAGTTTTGATTTCAGCATTCCCCGCCGCGATTCCAAAGTGGCGCCGGGTCACAAAGGATTCGAGGTGGCGTTTGACCCGGCACTGACACTGCGGGAGGCTGCCGCCCGCCGCGATTTCACGATCAACTCGCTGATGTTCGATCCGCGTCGCGGGGAGGTGCTGGATTTCTTCGGCGGCCAGAACGATTTGGAAAACCGGATTTTGCGTCATACGGGAGAGGCGTTCGTCGAGGATCCTTTGCGCGTGCTGCGCGGCATGCAGTTCGCAGGCCGGTTGAATTTGCGCGCCGCTCCCGAGACCGTCGCGCTCTGTCGCCAAATCAAGAATAGTTATGTGGAGATCGCCATTGAACGTGTCCGTGAAGAATGGTTCAAGTGGGCTGAAAAAAGCGTGATGCCCTCGGCAGGGCTTCTCTTCCTGGAACAGACGGAATGGATAGGACATTTTCCCGAAGTCGCCGCTTTGCGCGGTGTGCGGCAGGACCCCGAGTGGCATCCGGAAGGGGACGTTTTTACTCATACCTGCCATTGCCTCGACGCGCTGGTCACTCTCCCAGCCTGGAGGGAAACGGATTCGGCGGCGCGCATCGTTTATTCGCTGGCGGTGCTGGCGCATGATTTCGGCAAACCCGCAACCACCCACGAGGCGCTCAAGGATGGCCGCCTGCGAATTATGTCACCGGGTCACGAGGAAGGCGGCGGGCCGTTGGCGGAGCGATTTCTCGAACGCATCAACGCGCCGATGGCGGTGAGGGAACGGGTCGTGCCGCTCGTGACAAATCACCTGGCCCATCTCCAGACAATCACCGACCGCGCGGTCCGCAGGCTCGCGCGACGGCTGTCGCCGGAGAACATCGATGGATTGATCGTGGTCATCACGGCCGACCAGTTTGGACGTCCCCCCAGGCCGCGTGAGGTTTCCGAGAATGTGCGGGAGCTGGCGGCTCGCGCGAGGGCGCTCGAGGTTCAGGCCGCAGCGCCCCGTCCGATCGTGATGGGGCGGCACTTCATCGCGCTGGGATTCGCGCCCGGACCGGCGTACGGAGAAATTCTCGACGCCGCTTACGAAGCTCAGTTGGAAGGGCACTTCAACGACCTCCACGCGGCGTTCGCCTGGATGGCACAGCAGCCGGAACTTCCCCTCACAACGGTGGAGCGTGAAAAATTGCGAGCCGCGTCAACGTGAGTTGACGCCGGCATCCAAGGCGCGTGTGTCCGAGGGCGACGGATTTTCGCGAATGGGATCAGGAGTTGGCCAGGCGGAGAATTGCGGTGAAGTTCACGGCGGCTTTGGGAACGAATGAGGAGACCTCGACGAACTCGGGAATTTTTGTGCCGTCCGCGCTTCGTTCAGAACAATGATCATTGTCGCCCCACGGCCCGAGGCCATCGAGAGTGGGGACAGCATCCCAGATGAGATTGCCGTCGCTGAGGCCGCCACGTTGTTCCACGTTGACGGGGATGCCGAGATCCGCGCCGGCCTGTTGCCAGAGAGCTGCCAGCCGATCGGTGGCGTTATTGCGCGGCCATGGCCGGCTTTCGCTGAGAATTTCCACCCGCACCGTGCAGGCGAAGCGATCCGCCAGTGCCCGCACTTCGCCCGCTCCGGCGATGGCGAGGAGCGCATTTTTTCCCGCCGCATAAATTTCAGGAGTGAACGCGCGCATTTCGCCCTCGGCGACCGCCTCGTGCGGCACCCGGTTGAGCACGGTGCCGCCGCTGATGGTGCCGGTGTTGAAGGTGAGGTCGCGGGAATGATCCGTGAGCGCGGCGATGCGTTGAAGCGTGACGCCCAGTTGAACAGCGGCGTTGGCGCCATGACGATGCTTCGATCCCGCATGAGCGCCGCGCCCGGTCACGGTGACCCGCCAGGTTAATCGACCCTTGCGGGCGACCACCATGAGGCGTTCGAGGCCGAGTCGCCCTTCCGCTTCGAAGACCAGCGCGGCGAGAGTTCCGGCATCGAAATGACGGCGGCAGACCAACCCGAAATCCTGCGAGATGACTTCCTCCGAGGAATTCCAGAGAAGCTTCCACGTGATGCTCTCGAATACTTTGGGCGCCTCCGAGCGCAACGCCTGGAGCACCAGCCACATCATCACGGTGCCCCCCTTGATGTCGTGCGTTCCCGGGCCGTAAATGCGATCGCCCTCCTCTAGCCAGCAAAAGTTGTTGCGCTGCTCTTCCTCGGGCGGAAAGACCGTGTCCAAATGCGACACCATGGAGATGTTGTTTTGGCCCGTGCCGCGCCGGGTGAGCGTCAGGTGATCGCCGTAAA
Organism: Verrucomicrobiota bacterium; assembly: GCA_041166945.1. Classification (GTDB taxonomy): domain Bacteria; phylum Verrucomicrobiota; class Verrucomicrobiia; order Limisphaerales; family JADJPG01; genus DASTLJ01. The sequence continues at coordinate 3,138 of JBEEGQ010000367.1, read as the reverse complement.
GCGGATTTGTCGACGCCACCGATTCCGCGGTGAACCCGAGCGAGGCAAAAGACTCGGCGGTGAAACGGGCGAGCCGGTTGACGCCCTCGCGATTGGCGGTGAAGGAATTGATACCAACCATTTCGCGCAAGAGTTCGAGCGCGGCGGGCAACTGGCTTTGCAAAACGGAGTCGAGCGGATTCATCAGCGATTAAGTGCGGCGCGACGAAGCTGCGCGCAGGCCCGGCTTATTAAGCGCGCCGCCGCAGGCTGGCAAGTTAACTTCGACCACAGGCGCTCCAGGGCGTCGTGAGGGTGCGGCGGGGACGTGGTCGAATTTGCCGGTAACCGCTGAACAGAAACGCCTCCTCTCCCCATCCCTCTCCTCCATTTCCGAAATGGAGGAGAGGGTGCCCGAAGGGCGGGAGAGGAGGCGCGTCCCTCCAGCACAGGCGTGACGGGGCGCAATGCGCGCACATGGTCCGGGGGATCTCGCCTCCATTTCAAAAATGGAGGAGAGGGAGGGGGAGGATGGGGAAGAGTTTGGGCTTGGGAGCGGGAGGTGCCGACGATAGGATTCCGTTTATGGCGCAGCCTGCTGATGCCCGACGCCGCTGGCTTGGGTTGTTTTGCCTCACGATGGCGGGAGGGATGTTGATCTGGGGTTTGATCATTTTTAATACGCATCTCAAAGGGTTTGTTTTCCTGTTCTATTGGGCGGCCTGTTTCCTCTTCACCATCCTCGCCATCGTGATTGCCCTGTTCGACATGCGGGCGGTCCGACGCCGGAATCGCGCCGAGCAGGAGGATCTGCTTCGTGCCACACTGACGGAAATCCAGCGCGCAAAACAGGAGGGCCGCGATCCGGTGCTCTCCGATGCGGAGGACCACACGCGCCCAGGCGGGAAGAACCCCGACAGTTGAAGCAACGTGTAAAGGAGCGAGGCATTCGTGCCGCTTCACGGTGGATTCGACTGAAGCGCGGGAACTCTCAGGCGGCATGACCCAGCGAATTGCCCGCGGAATTCAAGCAGTTGAAAGTTTCGTGCTGATTCCGCACTTTAAGCGGATGCAATTGTGTCGGCGGGCTGGAATCCTCATCGTTTGCCTTGCAGGCGCGGCTCTCGCAGGCTGTGAAAAAAGGCCGGTGCCGTTGCCGGCAACGCAGCCGGCGTTGTCGGATACCAACGTTGCTCCCTCCCGGTTTGGGCCGATCACCAATGCCCAGCCCAAATTGCCGGTCCTGAAATTGCAGGTGGGAAACGAAGTGGTCGTGGCGGAACTTGCCCGCAAACCGCTCGAACTGGCGACCGGCATGATGTTCCGCAAATCGATGGCGGAGGAGGAAGGGATGCTGTTCGCGCAGCCTTATCCACAGCCGGCCAGCTTTTACATGCGCAATACAACAGTGCCCCTTTCGATCGCCTATATCGATCCGTCGGGCAAAATTTTGGAGCTCCATGATTTGAAGGCGCTGGATGAAACGCCGGTGCCGTCCTCTGCGCCTAACATTCTTTATGTGCTCGAAATGAACCAGGGATGGTTCACCCGCCACGGGGTGACTCCTGGCGTCACTATCGTCTCCGAACAGGGTCCACTGAGCGACACGGTGAAATTCCAGCCATGAAGTCGCGCGCGCGGTCTGAAGCCCTCTTTGCGGAGGCGTTGAAATTGATTCCCGGCGGAGTGAATTCTCCTGTGCGAGCGTTTCGCGCGGTCGGCGGAACCCCTTTTTTCGCACATCGGGCGCTGGGCGCTCGCGTGTGGGACGTCGACGACAACGAATACATCGATTACGTCGGCACCTGGGGCCCGGCGATACTGGGCCATGCCCACCCGGGGATCCTCCGCGCGATACGGCAGGCGGCGGAGCACGGAACCAGCTTCGGCATTCCGAATCCGCATGAAGTGACGATGGCCAAAGCGATTCGGGATGCGGTGTCTTCGGTGGAGAAGGTGCGGATGTGCAATTCAGGGACCGAGGCGTGTATGTCGGCAATCCGCCTGGCGCGCGGTTTTACCGGGCGCGATCGAATCGTGAAATTTGACGGCTGTTATCATGGGCATGCCGATTCCCTGCTGGTGAAAGCGGGCTCGGGCGCATTGACGTTTGGCGCTCCGGACAGCGCGGGCGTGCCGGCCGATTTCGCCAGGCATACCATTTCGTTGCCGTTCAATGATCCGGCTGCGGTCACGGGCTGTTTCGCGGCGAATCGCGAGGAGATCGCAGGCGTGATTATCGAGCCGGTTCCGGGCAATGCCGGTCTTTATCTCCCGAAGCCGGGCTACCTGGAACTTCTGCGGAAAATCACGGCAGAGCAGGGGACGGTGTTGATTTTTGATGAGGTAATGACCGGCTTCCGGCTGGCGCTGGGTGGCGCCCAGGAACGGTTTGGCATCCGGCCGGACCTGAGTTGTTTTGGAAAAATCATCGGAGGGGGACTCCCGGTGGGAGCATTCGGCGGGCGGGCGGACATCATGGATCGCCTGGCGCCCTTGGGACCGGTGTACCAGGCGGGCACCTTGAGCGGGAACCCGCTGGCGATGGCGGCCGGGCTCGCCGCGCTGGATGAATTGCGAATTATCGACGTTTACAGCCGGCTCGAAACGGCGGGCGCGACGCTGGAAGCCGGGCTCCGCGATGCGGCGATGCGGGCCCGAATCGATGTGCAGTTCAACCGCTGCGGCTCGATGTTCTGCACCTATTTCACATCCGGGCCGGTGCATCAGTTGGCCGACGCCTTGAAGTGCGACCGCGAGAGGTTCGCGAAATTCTTCCACGGAATGCTCGACGAGGGGATCTATTTCGCGCCCTCGCAGTTCGAAGCGGGATTCCTCTCGGTTGCCCATGCGCCGGCGGATATCGAACGGACAGTGGCAGCGGCGTTCCAGGTGATGAAGACTTTATAAGCTGCTCGATAATCGGACCCGCGACCTGGCAGGAGTGCGCCCGTCCTCGGGCGCAGCAAGGTCCGACAGGGCCTGGCGTGCGAAGTTTTTTGGATGCCGGAGAAATAAGGAACCTGCTGCGGCCGAGGACGCTCCTCCTTACCCAGAAGAGTAGGCCGCCCGCAAATTCGGTCGTGAGGAGATCATTCTCCGATCGTAGCGCAGACTTCCAGTCTGCTGTGTCGCCGGTTTCCAACCGGCAGGTGAAAA
>JBEEGQ010000366.1:0-12769 GCA_041166945.1 Verrucomicrobiota bacterium | reverse complement strand
GGTGGTGATGAATCGTAACCGTTGCGTTGAAGCGGTCTTTGGCACGATGGTATCCAGTGCAGTGTCTGGCGCTGGTTCTGTGACGTTAGATCCACAGGCGACGGGGTATCCGTACGGTTCTTCGATTCGCCTTTCGGCGGTCCCACAAGCCGGAAGTGGATTCGCGATCTGGGGAAATGCTGCGAGCGGTACGAACTCCCCACTAATCTTTTCGGTGACGAATGCGAACCCGGTCATCTCCGCGGCATTTGGCGTATTGAATGCGGGCCAGGTGACGTTGAGCGTTGTTCCCTCCGGTAGGGGCCGGGTTGACATCAGCCCACGCGCCAACCGCTACTTCACCGGTGCGGTCGTGACACTTACCGCTCTTCCAGAGCCGGGCCAGGCGTTCATCGGATGGCGCGACGACGCGTCGGGTTCCGCGAATCCGCTCACCGTGACAATGAACGGAAGCAAAAGCATTACCGCTGATTTTACGAAGCGCCCTTTGCTGAAAGTTTTTGTCTGCGAAACGCCCAATGCCGACAAATTCTCACTCCAAATCACGGGAGAGCCCGGCGGCGTTTACTCGGTAGAAGGCTCCTCGAATTTGCAGCAATGGGTTCCCATGGCAACGGTGACGAACAGGTTTGGAACGGTGCAGTTCGATAATAGCTCCGGCGGCGCCCACCGTTTTTACCGGCTGACACCGCCTTGATTTGAGGGGAATGCTCGGACGGACGTGTCGTGCGCAAGGTTGAGGTTTTCCTGCAGGCGTATCGCGCTGTTGGCCTCGGATGGCTGATGGCACCGACCGGGTGGCCCGGTCGGCGGTGGGTGTTCGCCGGTCTTTATTTGGTGTTCGCGCGGTACCGGGTTCGGGCGGGGCGATTGTTTGGACGCTCGCGCGCTTCGGGCGCATGCCGTCTTTCAGAAAAAAAAAGGGATCGCGTGTAACCGCATTCACTATTGGCCGACGACGCGCAAACTGGTTCGTTGTGGGTCTAATCGCTGAGCTGGGTTCTGTGGATGGCGCGGCGGCGTTGTTGGAAAAGAGTAATTCAACGGCCTCTCAGGGCACGAGGAGCACCCGATAGGCCCGGTTAGAAACTAGTTGGGATTCCGGGTCGACCCAGGAATAGGGTGGCGTCGAGAGTGTCGTGCGTTCCTGCCAAAGGTTGGTGCCGCCGGGCAGCACTGCCGATTGGATGCGGTACATTCGGTTGCGCGGCCCCTCAATCAGCAGTTGCGCCATTCCGCTGTAGCTGATGTCCAGCCGGACGAACGGGTCCGATTGAATAATTCTCCCGCCGCTTCCCACACCCACAAATGTCCCGTTGTTGTATGCCAAATCCATCACGGAGGAAATCGTGGTTGTAGCATATTGCGTCCAGGTCTTTCCGTCCTTGGAACTTCCAAAAAGGACGCGCGTGCTGTTTGCGCCCAGATAGACAACGAAGACGCCATTACCGTAGGCGATGCCTCCTCCGGGGCTGCTGGAGCCGTTTTCCCATGTGGACCCATTGGTGGAGGTCACAACAGCCGCCCCGCTGCCGACGCCGATGTCACCTACCGCCACAAACCGTCCATTTCCGTAAGCGATGCCGGTCAAAATTCTCGTCGTGCCTGAACTTTGGGCGGTCCACACGCTGCCGTTACTGGATGTGAGAATCTCGCCATATAAGCCAACCGCCACGAACTGGCCATTTCCAAAAACAATGTCGGCCAGAAAATTGGTCGCTCCTGAGTTTTCGGCGAGCCAATCGATGCCATTTGAGGAGGTCAAAATTATGCCTTCCTCGCCCACGGCCACAAACTTGCCATTGGCAAAGGCGATGCCGTATAGGGCAAGCCCCGTGCCGGTTGAACGAAGCATGAGATTGGTCAAAACTTCACCGCTGACGATTGTGCCCCCGAATCCTGTGGCGACGTATTGGCCATTGGCTTTCACAATTCCGGTCAGCAAATTGCCTGTCGGAGCGGAGGACGTTTCCCAAAAGACGCCGTTGGTTGACCACGTCACACTGCCGGCTCCGCCGACGGCCACAAAGCCATCGCCATCGGGCGCGATTGAACGCAGGAGATACCCGGTTCCGCTGCTTCGCCGCGTCCATGTGGCTGCGTCGGGCGAGGAGGCTATCAAACCTCCATTGCCAACGGTGACATAAACACCCCCGCCGTAAGCGATCCCGCGCAATTGCACATCCGTCGGGACCGGGTGAGGCGACCAGTTGGTGCCGTCGGTTGAAGATGCTGCCAGGCCAATGTCGCCGACGGTCACAAAGCGGCCTCCGCCGAAGCAGGCCGCTTGCGGATAATAGATCTGCGTCGAGGCCGGAGCGAACCCGGCGTAGGTCTCGGCATTTGTGGAAGCGGACGAGGCAACAGTAATGACCCCGTCGGTCACGAGGAATTGTGTGATCAAAACAAATTTGCCGTTCCCAAAAACGAGTGCACCCTGTGCGAGACCGACGACTGACGTCCAGAATCTTCCGTTGGCGGTGTAATACAATTGTTTCACGGAGGAAGCTCCCGCCGATGAATGGAGCCCGCCAGCAGTGAGCCGGTTATTGCCCGCAGCAAAGCTGCCAAAGGCCCCCTCCACCGGAATCGATGGCCCGGCAAACCCGCCGTTTGTCCAACTCAAGGCGTCAGTGGAATGAAGAAGCTGCGCGTTTACGGCCGACCCGACAGTATTGGTTGACCCGAAGGCGGCCAAGATTCCAGCGGGAAAATTCGTGGTGATTCCATGGCCAACGAGATTGACGTTCATATTCGTGGGAAAGCCCACACTGGTCCAATTCTGGCCGTCCTGCGAAACCAACAGCACTCCTGAATTGCCTCCGATCAGAAAGCGGCCCGCAGCAAACGCGACCGTATTGAGATTCTGGGTCACCAAGAGAGGACTTAAGGTCCAATCGTTCCCGTTCGAGGAAGTCAACAGGGTGCCACCGTCACCGACGGCGAGAAACTTCCCGTTCCCGTAAGTCACGGCGTTGAGATTGCGAAGCGTCAGGAGCGGGCTTCGTGCAGACCACGTTTCCAACGGCGACGCCATGGAGGGCGGCGGGAGGAGCGTTGCCATTATTAGAATTCCGAGAGATGCGAGTCGCACGCCGGCGCCGGCTGATTTTTCAAAGTGGAATCGTTCGAGGCGGGAAAGAAAAATGCGCATGGCGTTTCCTTTGGCTCCTGCAAGAGAAGCGGAAATTCGATTGGAAGTCAATTCGCAGGCCGCGTTGCGATGCTGATGTCCTGAAGGTGCGAGGGTGGGTTATCGCGGCCCTTCAGGCCGCTGGGCGCCATGGACATCGCACCCAGCCCGTTGGGCTGGGCTGAGGGAGTCCTGCGGGTTCGGATGGGGGAGCGGGTTAGGCTGGGCCACCGGCAGGCGGTTCGGTTGAAAGCCAGTGATGGAAATGACGCCTATGGATGACCGGCCGCGATAGGTTTCGAAATGGGATCCCTAAAACTAAAGAGGTCATCGAAGAGGTGAGATCCTATCGACCGAAGAGTATGCCCCGGCTCAGCGGCATCGAACCGCGCACCGAACGCCGGCCAATCTCAGGGATTTAAGGCAGTTCCGCCACGCGATAGAGACGCGTAGCCATCCCGGGCGAATCGTAATCGATCCAAATGTAGGGGCTGGAAGGGAGAGTGAGATTGGTAATGGTTTGCCAGGCTGGCATGCCGCTCGCAGGGGTGGCTTCGATCCGGTAGGTACGGCCGGGAACGCCGAGGACTTGAATGCCGGCGTAGTTATCGATGTTCAGAAATGCAACGGTCAACTGCGCCACCCGACTGGTAACAGAACCAAAAGAGTTCGCGACGATCGCCCGGTAACCCCCGGTGTCGCTTGTGCCCACACTGGCGATTGCGAACGAAGAGTTGGTCGCAGCAGTCAGGGTGGTTCCGTTCTTGTACCATTGATAGCTCAAGGGCTGGGCGCCCACGGCTTGCACGGAGAACGTCGCGGGGTTCATCGCCACGGCGCCGCGATCCTGGGGTTCCTGGAAGATTGACGGGGCACCGCTGATGTTTCCCGATTGAAGAATGTAGCTGGCGCCTAAGTTATTACTCCCGACAATGACAAATGTGCCGTTGCCGAACGCCGCGGCATTTGCCAACTGGGACAGTCCGTTGGTGTTTTGGAGGCGCAAGGTCCAAGCGACCCGGTTCGTTGAAGTGAACACCGTTAAATCATTCCATCCGTGGCCGGACGGTTTGTTTTGGACCCAGAGATAATGTCCATCTCCGAAGGCGAGGGCCGCCCCAAACCGTCCCCCCGTATCCGATTCATCCCCGAGAAAGGTGCAGCACCAATCCCCGCCGTTATTTGTGGAGGAATTGACTCCAGTGCGAGACGTTGAGAGGAATGCATCAAGCGTTGTGGAAAGCCATACCCCATTCACCGATATCAATTCACTCGCACTTTCGGACCCTTGGGAACTCTGAAGAGCGCGGCCCCCGGGAATCCAGTTGATGCCGTTGGTGGAAAAAAAGGAACTCCGGGCGTGGAACCCGTCGGGTGGGGGAGGGCCCGTCGGCAAGGCGAGGAAGCCGCCGTTGCCAAACACGACGGTGTCGAAGATCGTTGCATACATCCCGGTCCCGCCCGGAGGAGATGGCAGCGGATAGGATGTCAACGCCTGGATTTGGGTCCAGTTGACGGCATTGGAGGAAACGAAAGTTCCGGCAGCGGCAATGACATAAGAGCCATCGCCCCAGGCGATATCCCACACATTTGCAACCGGCAGATTTCTGGTGGTCCAGTTGGTGCCATCCGTGGAGACCAGAAGTTTGTCCGATGCGCCCACTGCCAAAAATTGGCCATTTAGAAACCGCACCCTCTTCAGCGTTCCGTAATTCCCAAGGGTGGTCCCCGTCCAGGTTGCTCCATCGGCGGACCGAGCGATGAACGACCCGTCTCCCACAGCCACAAACAACCCATTGCCGTAGGCAACGCTGTTCAGATTCGAGCTGGACCCGGGCAAGATGCGGTGGACCCATGAATCGAGGGGATGTTGGGCCATGACCTCGGCCCCAAGCGATGAAAAGAACAGAAACAGTCCCAGCCGGAAAAAAGAGGTCCTCGTGTTCATGGAAGCGAATGCATCATCCAAATTCTGTGATTCTGAGTCACTTTGGATTCGGTGCGCCGCTTGTCAAGGGACTTCTCGGGATGACGTCGAGGCTGGGATGTTGGTGTCGTGAAGGTGCGAAGGTGGGTTATCGCGGCCCTTCAGGCCGCTGGGCGCCATGGACATCGCACCCAGCTGAGGAATTGCGGCCCTTTGGGCCGCGTGGCGGGACGCGGCTGAGCTGGGGCGAGGGAGCGCGGGACAACGGCTGCGTGGTGTCGTGGGCAATGGCTTGGCAATGGCTTGGAAATTTATTTCATCACGCGCCGAAGTCTGCTATGGTCTTTCGTTCCCAAATGAAGCCTCTGTCGTTTTCGATTGTTGTTTTGTGGCTCGCCGTCCTGACTCCCTCCCCGGCGTCGGATGTCGGGTTGTTCGGGGTGATCAAATCGTCCGAATATGTTCAAACCAACGCCAGCGCTCCTTCAGGCCGGCCCACCAACGGGTTTGCTTTCAATGCCTTCGTCATTGCCAACTCCAATCATGTGGTGAGCGCGGCGACGGTGAAGCCGTCCAACGCCACGCCGCTCCGCACGCTGTTGGCCACTGATACCAACGATGCCTCGTGGCGTTTCGAAGAACGATTCGCCAGCCAGGCCTTGCTCGATGCCACCTATCCCTACGGAAATTTCATCACCCCGATCAATTACACCGTGACGATGAACACGGCCCATGACGGAGTTCGGGCGGTGAATTTGAACTATTCGCTGCTTCCGGTTGTTGGCGGGGTGCCATCAGTGCCGCAGATTACGAATTTCGCAGCGGCGCAGGCTGTGGATCACACCGCGAATTTCACGCTGCGATTTAACTCGAGCGGCAACAGCGTCATCGATCTCGTCCAGGTGATCATCACGGATGCCTCGAGCAACGTGCTGTTTTCATCGCCGGCTCCCTTTGCGACCGGGGCATTGACCGGCGCGTCCAATGCGGTGGTGATTCCTGGTTACAGGCTTCCCGCCAACGCGCAGTTGATCGGGCATTTGAGTTTTGCGCGGCCGGTATTCATCGAAACGAATGCGTATCCCGGCGCGGTTGGGGTCGCGGCGGTGTTGCGGGACACTGAATTTCCACTGGTTACCCGGCCCGCTCCGGTGCCTCCGCATCTGACGGTCATCTCGATGGACTCGGCGCCGTTCCAATTTCGATATACTGGAGAGAGCAACCGGGTTTATCACATCCAGGGCACCGACGATTTGATCCACTGGATGGATCTGTGGGTGACGAATCTAGCGACGGCGGTTTACACCGATGCGCGCTCGGATCTTTATCCGTGGCGTTTTTATCGTGTCCAGGTGGGGCCGTGAGTTCGGGAGGACGAAGCGCTGTGGTGAGCCGGAGGTCCAAAGGCGATTCGTCATACGTAATAGCCAACAGCCAACAGCCAATAGCCAATAGCCAATAGCCGATAGCCGATAGCCGATAGCCGATAGCCGATAGCCGATAGCCGATAGCCGATAGCCGATAGCCGACAGGCGATCGCTGATCGCTGATCGCCGTCGTCATTCGTCATTCGTCATTCGTCATTCGTCATTCTCAATGGCCTTGTCACTCCCCTCCGGCCTTTACTAGGCTTCACTCATGGCCTCATCGATTCAAAATGTTGTCGTTCTGGGCGGCGGCAGCGCGGGATTCATGGTTGCCCTGACGCTCAAACGAAAACTTCCCCATCTCAAGGTGCGCGTGGTCCGGAGCCCGGATATCGGCGTCATTGGCGTCGGGGAGGGCACCACGATCGCCTTTCCCAAACATTTTTTCGAATATCTAAAGCTCAAGCCGCAACAGTTTTATGCGGACGCCGAGCCGACCTGGAAGCTGGGGATCAAGTTTCTTTGGGGACCGCGCAAGGAATTTTACTACACCTTTTCCTACGAGTTTCAGCATCGGTTTCCGGAGCTCGGACGCAACAATGGATTTTTCTTCGATAACGAATTTCTCTATGCGGGCCGCTCATCGGCCTACATGGCGCATGACCGGGTTTTTCCCAAGCGCGCGGATGGCCTTCCGGAATTTCACAACAACCACGCCTATCACATCGAGAACCACAAACTGGTCGTCTGGCTGGAAAAGATTTCGCGCGAGTTCGGTGTCGAGGTGATGGACGCCACGGTAACGCCGGAGCGCGGCCCGCACGGCATCGCCGCATTGGTCACTGAAAAGGGGGAGCGCATCACGGCGGATCTGTTTGTGGACGCGTCGGGATTCCGGTCCGAACTGTTGGGGCGCACCCTCAACGAGCCGTTCATCAGCTATGGGGACGCGCTGTTTTGCGACCGGGCGGTGATTGGCGGATGGCCGCGAACGGACGAGCCGATCCATCCCTACACCACTGCGGAGACGATGGACTCGGGATGGTGCTGGCAGATCGAGCACGAGAGCTGGATCAATCGCGGCTATGTCTATTCCTCGCGATTCATCACAGACGAGGAGGCTCTCGCGGAGTTGATGCGCAAGAATCCGAAGATCGCCAATGTGCCCCGCGTGGTGAAATTTCGCACCGGCCGTTTCGCGCGGATGTGGGTGGACAACGTGGTGGGCATCGGCAATGCGGTGGGATTTGTGGAACCCCTCGAGGCGACGGCGTTGCAAATCATCTGCGTGGAATCGAGCACGCTGGCCGACTCGTTGATCGACAGCCTCTGTGAGCCAACGCCGACGCTGGTCCAGCTTTACAACGATTACAACGCGCACGCGTGGGATGACATCCGCGATTTCCTGGCCATCCATTACAAATTCAACACACGCCTGGACACGCCCTTCTGGCGTGCGGCGCGGGAGGAGACGAAACTGCACGGCGCGCAGTTCCTTGTGGATTTCTACAAGGAGAATGGGCCGAGCGTCGTGGCCGGGGCGCAATTATTGCATCCATCGAATTCGTTTGGCATGGACGGTTACCTGGCGTTGCTGGTGGGCCAGGATGTGCCGCATGGCAAGCCCTACAAGCCGACACCGGGCGAAGCGAAGATTTGGCGGGATCGTTGCATGTCGTGGGCGCATGAGGCGCGCCGCGCTTTGGATGTGAGACAATCGCTCGACGCGCTGCGCAAACCGGGAATGAAATGGGGTTGAAGCTTCCCGGTGACGCTTGCGCTCCGACGGTTCGGACCGGTAGTGTGGCTGTCTTTGGCAATCGGCCCCGGTCATCCTTGATGAAAAAAATATTCCATTTGATGGCGTTCGTCGCGTTGATCCTGCTGGCGTTTGGCGCGGCGGGCGACCGCATCTCGCCGCGCATCGGCGAGTTCCGAACTCCGCGGGAGGCGGTGACGGAGGCGGATGGGATGCCCAACTGGACGAATGATCCGGCGTTCCAGCAGGATGTGTTCACCTTCGCGCGGGTTCATTACACCGTGGACGGCACGCACGGCTACGGAAAAGATCCAGAGACACGCTGGGCGATCGACTCGCCGAACAGCGATCTGAATCTTTCATGGCGGGTGCAACAAATCACGTCGGTAAAAACCGATCCGAACGGCCGCTACATCAGGATTACCGACAGGGAACTGGTTAATTTTCCGTTTCTTTACATTGTGGAACCGGGACGGCTGACCTGGACCGATGAGGAACTCCCGATCCTGAGACAGTATTTGCTCAACGGTGGGTTCCTGATGTTCGACGATTTTTGGGCGGATCGGGAATGGCAGGATTTTGAGATCGAGATGAAACGATTGTTTCCGAAGCGGCCGATTGAAGATCTGCAACTTGATCATCCGATCTTCAGGCAGGTGATGGAGCTGCAGGAAAAGCCGCAGGTGCCGGGGTTGTTGCATTTTTTGGCGGGACGCACCCATGAGCGGGGGTTTCAGGGTGAAGAGGTGCATTACCGGGGTATTTACGACGACAAACGGCGGCTGATGGTGGTGATCTGCCATAACACCGATCTGGGGGACGGTTGGGAACGGGAGGGAGAAAACGTGGAGTTTTTCCGTCAATATTCAGAGAAGAAAGCGTATCCGATGGGGATCAACATTCTGGTTTACGCGATGACACATTGAATTGAATTTCATTTTACGTTTGCCGTCCATCCGCTTTGACTGCGCCCGCCGCCACCATTCTTTCGATGAAGAAACCTTCCCGCAAAACAGCGATCCTGGTGTGCGTGATCCTCGGACTGGTGGCGATTCAGATGTTGCTGGTGGGTTTTGTGGTTTCACGAATCACGCGGCACCCGGGGGGGCGCCGCGGCCCGGCCCCACAGGCGCGCAACACGCGAATCTACAACGGGAATGTCGCCCCGGCCGTCCGCACCAAGGCGCCGCCGCCCAAAGCGGCGCCGCGCCCGAAGCCGACGGGGCCGCAAGCGGCCGCGCCGCAATTCCTGCTGCCGGGTGGCGTTTACTCGAACGAAGTGAAGGTGGCGTTTAAAGCCGCGGCTGCGGGCGCTTCGGTGCGCTACACGACGGACGGGTCGGAGCCGACGGAATCGTCGCCCGCTTACACGCAGCCGTTTTCAGTGACGGGGACGATGGTGGTGCGCGCGCGCACGTTTGATCCAAAGCTCGCTCCGAGCCCGGGGGCGAGCGCGACTTATACGTTGCTGGCCGACGATTTGACGGGCTTCACGTCCAACCTCCCGCTGGTGATCATCAATTCGTTCGGCCAATACATCGGGTCGGATCGGCATGTGCCGGTGTCTGTGCGTTTTGTGGGGCGCTCCGGCGAGCGTGCTGCGCTCGGTGGAACGGCGGATTTCGACGGGCGGGGCGAGATTAAGCGGCGTGGATTCAGCTCGTTGCGTCTTCCGAAACAGTCGTTCACTTTCAAGGCGCGAGATGAGGAGGGCGACAAGGTGAAATTCTCGCCCGCGGGCCTGCCGGCGGAATCCGATTGGGTGCTCTATGCGCCTTATGCCGACAAGACATTGATGCGGGACGTGCTGGCATACGAGTTGAGCAACCAGATGGGCCGGTACGCGCCGCGCACCCGGTTCGTCGAGGTGTTTGTTGCCCGGCCCAACAGCCGGCTCGCGTACCGCGATTACATGGGGGTGTATGTATTGGTTGAAAAAATCAAGCGCTCGAAGGAGCGGGTGAACATCGCCAAGCTCGGCACCAACGACATTGCCGAACCGGACATCAGCGGCGGCTACGTTTTCAAGCGGGACCATGGTTCCATGTCGGGCAACCGCCGTGGCTGGGGTTTTTCAGCGCAGCGCGCGTCGGATGACGGCGTGGGGTTCAAGACGCCGCGCGATTTGCACCTGTTTTTTGTAGATCCCAAGGAGGACGATCTCACGGTCGCCCAGCGCAACTGGCTGGCGCGATACGTCAGCCAGTTCGAGGATGCGCTCAATGGCAATAAATTCGCCAGCCCGTCGGAGGGGTATGCAAAGTATCTGGACGTCGACGCGTTCATCGATCACTTCTGGCTGGTCGAGATGTCGAAGAACATCGATGGATTTCGCTACAGCGCTTATCTTCACAAGCCGCGCAACGGAAAGATCGTCATGGGCCCGGCATGGGATTGGAATCTCTCCTTTGGCAACGCGGATTATTATGACGCGTACGAACCGCAGGGCTGGTATTACTCGTTGCTGCGGGACAGTGAAATTTCATGGCACAGCCGGTTGAGCGAGGATCCGGCATACGTGAAGCGGAGCAACGCGCGATGGACGGACCTGAGGCGCGAGACGTTTGCGCCCGACCGCGTCCTGCGGCGCGTGGATGAAATCGCGGCGGAACTTAAAGAGGCGCGCGTGCGAAATTTTCGGCGATGGCCCGTGCTGGGGCGGTATATCAGTCCGAATTATTATGCCGGCGCGACCTACGAAGATGAGATTGCGTGGATGAAGAAATGGATCAAAAACCGGATTGCGTGGATCGACCGGCAGGTGCCGAAGAAGTGAAGCGTCCATGAATCCTGCGAGCGTGCCTGTCGATTTTGCGGATCCGGTGAATGCGCGGATTCTGGCGATCTCGGAGGATCGAGTTCAAGGATTCCAGCGGGATCCATTGGGAGAAATTTCGCGACAATCGGGCGTGGCGCTGCCGGTGGTGCTCGAGCGGCTCCGGGCGATGTTGCAGGTCGGCAACATCCGTCGCATCCGGCAGACACTGCTGGCGACGAACCTTGCCCAGGGGGCGCTCGTCGCGTGGCAGGTTCCCGAGGCGCAGCTCAACTCCGCATTCGATTGGATGTTCCAGAAGGATCCCTTCAGCGGCCACGTTGTGACGCGATCCACGGATGGGGCGACCGCTGGTTCCCAATACCGGCTTTGGACCACGCTGAAGGTGCCGCAGGGTTATTCACTCCGAAAACATTGCGAACATCTCTGCCGCCAGACCGGCGCTGAAAAATTTATTTTGCTGCCCGCGCGAAAACTTTTCGCGCTGGGCGTGGGCCATGTGCGCCGCCGGGGAATGGAGCCGGGCAGCCGCTCTGATGAACCGGCGGAGGTCACGGATGTCACGCTGACGACGCTGGATGAATTGGAGTGGCGCATCCTGGTGGCGCTCAAGCGCGAGTTTACCTCGGGCGAACTCTGCACAAATCTTTGGGAACCCCGCGCGCGCGAAGCCGGCGTCCCGCTCGAGACGTTTCTGGAAATCGCAGAGGGCTTTGGCCGCCGAAAGATCATCGGCCGCTTTTCCACCTTCCTCGAACATGTCAAACCTCAGGCCGACGGTGGACGCGTTACCCGCTTCAATGCCCTTTTTCACTGGGCGGTGCCCCCGGGCCGCGAGATGGACGCGGGACGTGAAGTAGGCCGGCATCACATCATGACGCATGCCTATTGGCGCGAGGGCGGGCCGGAATTCAAGAATGTGAATGTCATGGGCGTCGCGCACGGCACCGACAAGCACCTGGTTCTCGCGCACAAGGCAGCCATCGACCAGCACCTGCGCGAAGCGGGCATCGACTTCACTTACACCAATGTTTTTTGGGGAGGCCGCAGCGAAATCAAGCCGAGTGAAATCGCCCCGTCCGCCTATCGCGCGTGGTGCCTGACGTTTGGCATCGACGCCGATGCGATGCGCGACTGAGCGTCGCGGGGCTACTTGCTCAAGCCGCGCTCGCTGGTGCGGACAAACTCCAGCAGATGTTGCAGCTCCGGGGTGAGCGCCAGGGTTTTTTCAATTTGGACCGCGGCATTGGACATGGTTAATCCATCGCGGAAGAGCAGCTTGTAAGCCTGTTTGAGGACCGATTGCGCCGCCGCATCGACGCCATTTCGCTCGAGCCCGATCTTGTTGATCGTGCGCGTCTGCGCCGGGTTGCCGTCCGCAATCATGAATGGCGGAACGTCCTGCACCACTTTCGAGCAGCCGCCTATCATCGATAATTTGCCGATGCGGCAAAATTGATGGACCGCCGCCAGTCCGCCAATCACCGCGTGATCGCCGACCGTGACATGTCCGGCGAGCGTGCCGACATTGGAGATGATGATGTGCGAGCCGAGTTGAACGTCGTGCGCGACGTGGCTGTAGGCGAGCAGATGATTGTGCGAGCCGATGCGGGTGACGCCGCCATCGGAGGTGGCGCTGTGGATCGTGACGTGTTCGCGAATGGTGTTTTGGGCGCCGATTTCGGTGCGGGTATCGCCTCCCTTATATTTCAGGTCCTGCGTTTGAAGCCCGACACATGCGAACGGGAAAAGGACATTCTCCGGCCCGAGCGCGGTGTGCCCGTCGATGACCACATGCGAATGGAGC
>JBEEGQ010000365.1:0-7572 GCA_041166945.1 Verrucomicrobiota bacterium | reverse complement strand
TCTGATATTCTGAGGGCTGAGAAAATATGAAGCAAAAAAGCCGACTTCCTTTGCCCCCTTTTGAAACCGGCCAGGTCTGGCAGATGGAGGACTCCAATGTCCGCATCGGCCTGATCGGCAAAACGCTGGTCCACTACAAACATTTCAAGGGCACGACCCTTCGAGCGCCGGTGTCGCTCACGGCCAAGCGCGCGCTGGAGAAGTTCTTGATCGAGAAAAAAGCCGTCCTGGTGCAATCCTAATCCGCCCGGTTTTTCCGGGTGGACACGCGCGGCTTGTTTTATCGGTTCAGCAGCCTCCACCATGAAAACCCATTATATCCCCGAGGGTTACCATACCGCCACCCCTTACCTGGTCTGCACGGGGGCAGCTCGTGCCATCGATTTCTACAAAGAGGTTTTCGATGCCCGGGAAGTCCTGCGCATGGCGGGCCCTGCCGGCCGGATCATGCATGCCGAAATTCAAATCGGCGATTCGCGCCTGATGCTCGCTGATGAATTTCCAGAAATGGACGCTCGCAGCCCACAAACCATCGGCGGCACCCCCGTCGGCCTCTGCATCTACGTGAAGGACTGCGACGCCACTTTCGCGCGCGCAGTCGCCGGCGGCGCGAAGGTCCTTCGTCCCTTGCAGGATCAATTCTACGGAGATCGCAGCGGAACCGTCAGCGATCCCTTTGGACACAAATGGACGATCTCCACCCACATCGAGGACGTGCCGCCCGCCGAAATCGAAAAGCGCGCTGCGATAATGTGCGGGAAGGAATGATCGGAATCACGCCGGTCGTGTCGGCCGCCGGTTTGCGATTGGCAAGAGCCCATTCGCGCCGTTGAATCGCTGCATGTCGAAGGCCCCTGCCTCTTTGGACCTGAAACGGGTCAAAGTTTTCCCCCTCGCCCGCCGCGCCAGCATGTCGCGCATCGAGGATATCCTCGTCGATCCCGACGCCCCGCCCCCCGGATTTCCCGGCAAATCGATCCAGGAAGGCGTCCAGTCCTGCGCGCGACTCATTCGCGCCGCACGCGCACGCGATGCCAGTGTGATGTTCCTCTATGGGGCGCACCTGGTGAAAAACGGCGCCCAGGCGCTGATGGACCGGCTCATGGCGAATGGCTGGATCACACATCTCGCCACGAATGGAGCGGGATCGATCCACGATTGGGAATTCGCGTTTCAAAACTGGTCCACCGAGAGTGTCGAGCAAAACGTCGCCACCGGCACGTTTGGCACCTGGGATGAAACCGGCCGTTGCATTCATCTCGCATTGCTGGCCGGCGGCCTGAACGGTGAAGGTTACGGAGCCGCGTTGGGCCGTTTTATCCATGAGGATGGCATCGCTCTCCCATCCGCCCTCGAGCTCGAGAAGCTCATTCGAAATGAGCCGGCGCATCCGCTCACTCCCGCCCGGGCCGACCTGCTCGTCGCCATGCGCGAACACGCCCTGCCCGCCGGCCGCATCGAGTTCAAGCACCCTTGGAAACACACGTCCATTTTCGCCAATGCCTTTCGCCGTGGCGTCCCTCTCACCGTTCATCCCGGCATTGGATATGACATCATCTCGAATCATCCCATGTTCAACGGTGCGGTGATTGGCCGGGCGGCGACCGAAGATTTCCGGCGATTCGGCGGAGCCGTCGAAGGGCTCGATGGAGGCGTGGTGATGTCCGTCGGATCCGCGATCATGGCCCCGCAGGTATTCGAAAAAAGCATCAGCTGCGTCAATAACATCCGTCTCCAATCCGGACGCGATATCGTGCGCGGTCACAGCATCTGCGTCGTGGATTTGCAGGATGGCGGCGGATGGGATTGGAAACGGGGTGAACCGCCGAAGGATAACCCCGCGTATTACCTGCGTTTTTGCAAAAGTTTTTCCCGGATGGGCGGCTCGATGCAATACCTGCAATACGACAATGTCGCGTTCGTTCACAACTTGATGCATTGCCTGGAGTCCAGTCCCTGACCGGCAGCCGCGACCCCAGCGGGCGTGCCGGCGTTTTTAACTGAAGATGAAACCGGACCGATTTCGAGCGATCACGGATCAATATTGGCGCAAGAAAATTGCGGTCATCGGTGATTTCTGCCTGGACCGGTACATGGAGATCGATCCGGCCAGGGAAGAGGTGTCGATTGAGACGGGCCTGCCCGTGCATAACGTGGTGCGGGTGCGCAGCCAGCCCGGTGGCGCCGGTACCATCCTGAACAACCTGGTCGCGCTCGGAATCGGGGAAATTTTTCCCGTCGGCTTTTGTGGCGACGACGGGGAGGGTTACGAGTTGCGCAAGGCATTGCTGAAGAAAGACCGGGTAAGGCTGGATTATTTTCTGGAAACGGAGCTCCGGCGGACCTTCACCTATTGCAAACCGCTGCGAATGGATCCGGGGCAGCCGCCGTTGGAACACAGCCGGCTCGATAGCAAGAATTGGTCTCCCACCCCGGCGCTGGTCCAGGGCCGGATGATCGAGTTCAGCGCGCGTGTGGCTTCCGATGCCGATGCCCTCATCTGGCTCGACCAGGTGGACATCCCGGAGACAGGCGTCATCACACCACGTTTGCTCGAAGCGCTGGGCTGCATCGTGAGCGAGTTGCCGGAGCTCCTGATTCTTGCCGACAGCCGTCGGGGATTGCGCGGCTGGCCCTCGGTTTGTTTTAAGATGAACGCCGCGGAACTTGATGTGCTGGCGGGCATCAGCGCGGATGCGGAGATCGAGTGGATTCGCAATGCCGCGCTTGTCGTGGCTCGCCAGCAGGACAAGCCGGTGTTCGTCACGCTGGCGGAACGCGGCATCCTGGCGGCCGCACCCGACGGAACCACAGCAGCGGCGCCCGCGCATCCGCCGCGGGGGCCCATCGATATTGTGGGCGCCGGCGACGCGGTGATGGCCAACCTTGCGGCAGCGCTGGCCTGCGGCGCGACGCTGCAGGAGACGCTCGAGATGTCGATGGCGGCCGCCAGCGTGGTGGTGCATCAGCTTGGCACCACGGGCACCGCGAGCGTTGCGCAAATTCGCGAGTTGCTGCTTCCCGACGCGTGAATGCAGAGCTGCGATTCGCAGGGTGTGCCCTCTAAAAAAACTCCGCGCGTTCTCCATATTTACGGTGAAGCGGCATAAATGCCGCGCCCCCGCGGGATGCCTTCGCATTTGCGGGCGGTGATCAGGGTTCGAGTTGAGCGGGGCCGACGAGACGGACTTCGCGCTGGGGGAACGGAATTTCGATGCCGCGCGTTTGGAAGGCGTCGGCGATCGCCAGCTTGATTTCACCGGCGGCGATGCCGAATTCGCTCAGTTTGGTCCAAGGTTTGACAGCGATTTCGATCGCGGATTCCCCGAAGGCTTCGATCACGACGACCGGCGCGGGGTCCTTGAGCACGCGCTCGTTTGCGGCGAGCAGTTGCTGGAGGGCGTCGATGGCTTGGGGAAGTTTTGTGTGGTAGGCGACACCGACGCGGATGTTATGCTGCTGGATGGTGCCGTAGTTGTGAAGCACTTCACCCGAGATTTTGCGGTTCGGGATGATGACTCGTGATTTATCGGGGTGCAACAGGGTGGTGCTGAACAGTTCAATGATACTGACCTGGCCGTAATTGCCGCTGACGGCGATGTATTCGCCGACGCGAAATGGTTTGGTGAAAATAATGACGAGGCCGGAGACAAGATTGCCGAGGACACCCTGCATGGCGAGGCCGATGCCGACGCCGGCGACGGACATGAGGGCGATCAGCGGTCCGACGGCGATGCCCATGGTGCCGAGGGACACCATGAAAAACATGGCCATGATGAGGAGCCATGTGACGCGGGTGAAAAGCATCCGCACCGGCGGCTCCATCTCACGGTTATTCAGCCATTTTTGAAGGAGCCGGCAGATGGTGCGCGCCAGAAGGAAGCCGGCCACCAGAATGATGATGGCGCCGAGAAGGTTCGGACCTTTGTTGACCACATACCTTTTGGCTTCATCCCGCAGGACATCGAGTCTGTTGGTTTCCATAGTGGGTAACGATGCAAATGACGATCGGCTGGCGGCGAGGCTAATCAGCGGCCGCTTGCACGCAAGACGGAAACTGCCGCCGAGCTTCCCCCCCTGAACCGCCACGCTGCTGCGCGGCCGAAGTTATCGCAGCGCAACGGCCCGGGGAGTTAGCGCGCGCGCCGGATTTCTATCACATCGGCGAGGGCGATATTGAGGGGGCCCGTCATGGCATCACGAATGACCAGTGAATCGCCCGCGACGTTGAGGCTCGTGGCGAACACTCGCGTTCCATCGGCGAGCTGCACTTCGAAGGTGAACGCCGATGCTGAAGGGCTGCGAAGAGCAATGGCGATGACATCCCGGGTGGCGTCGTAAGTGCGAAGGCCGAATAGAATCGAGCTGGTTCGAACCTGTCCATTTTCGATTCCATTGAATTCCGCCTCCACAAAATCTCCCTTGGCGAGCAACAGGCCGCTGCGTCCGGGCGGAATTCGATCCTCGAGCTTTCGCGGGAGCGGCTGGAGGAGGATGCGCGCGATGTTCACCGTTGAAAAAGGGGTGCTTCGACCGGTCATGCGCAGGGAACTTTCCGTCGCGCGCTCGATGGAGCCGGCGAGGAACGAGCCGTTGCGCATCAGGATGCCTGGCGGAGATTTGTCGGCCAGATCCACAACGACATGGTGCAGCGTGTTCGGTTTCGAGGGAAACAGATGGGTCGCGGGCACCGGCGCCTTGGGAGTGGAGGCGCTGCTCCAAGCCACCTTGGCGATCGCATTGCCGCCGGTGCTCTGCGTTTCGAGGCGGATATCATGCCGCTCGCCTGCGGTGAGAGCAATGGACTCACGGCGTTCGAAGAAAAAAGTGTCGCCCCCGGTTGCGATCAAAATTCTGCCATCGAGCCAAAGCCGGAACGGTTCATCGGCGAGCAGATAAAAACTGTAGAGCTCGGTATAATCGGCGAGGATCTGTCCCGACCAACGGACGCTGAAATTTGTCCGTGAAACGCCCGGCACGGGATCCAAACTGGACCATTCGAAATCGACGGTGGGATCGATGCGGGACCAGGTGCCCCCGGTGAAGTCGGTTTTCGTGTAATACGTGCCGAGCAATCCGGTGCCTTCGTCGGCCAGCGTCGCCGTGTGTCCGGGCAGATTGCTTTTGGCGAAGAGCCGGTCCCTGGGGATGAGGCTGCGCGGCATGTTCGGCCCGGACCACATCAGGCGCACGGCAGCCTTGCCGGCGGAATTGAAATACTGAAATTGAATCGGATAACGCACCCCCGTTTGCAGGCCAATCGCGGCCGAATCCAGCTCCGACCCCCCACGTGTCTGCCACCCGTCGATGACCATCCTGTCCCCGAGCGAAAACCGGCCGCCATCGTCGGCCTTGAGGAAAAATTGATAATCGCCGGTCGCGGGGACTTCGAGGTCGCCAGACCAATGCACACTAAAATGATTTGTGGGAATCTCGGGGCCGGGTTCCGCAGTTTCCCAATCGAAGTCGATGGATTCATCGAGGCGCACAAACACATCGCCGCTCAGGGCGGTGTTTGTAAAATAATAACCGAGCAGGCCGTTGCCTTTGCCCCGCGCCGCGGTCGCAACCGGAACGTCGGCGCGAAAGGAGAGGCTGAGAAGCTCAGGGAGCGGAATGTTGTTGGTGCCATCGACGACGAACACGCCGTTCGTGAATTGGACGTCGCCCTTCAAGGAACGGCCATCGATGGTTTGCACCCGCCCGGAGCGCGCCAGAGCAGCGGGAACCAGCGCCAGGAGGAGGCAGAGGAGAATGAAAATACGCGGCATGACGACGTTCAAAAGAGATCGGCAACTTTTGCTGGAACAGGAGAATTGCCGGAGGCCGAAATCAGCATGGCACCATGATAACGCAGCGATGGGCCGGGCGCGAACGTGTCAGCGAAATTTCCGATCGCCGCTGGCCTGGGTGCCGCCGGGGGTGGGGAATTGGAATTCGATGGCTTTTTGATGGCCGGGACGAAATTCAAATTTTTGGGCCAGCAACCCCGCCTTCTGGTGCAGAGCGCTGACGGTGTATTGGCCGGCGGGCAATCCATTGGGAAGCCGAAAGAGTCCATTGGTGTCGGTGACGGCGAAGAAGGGATGCTCGACGATTCCGATATACGCGAACATCCAGGGATGCACATCGCATTTGGCGCGCAGGAGCACCTCACGTTTATCGAAGCTAAAACTGTTCACGCCTCCCTTTAGTTGGGCGAGATTGCGCTCGGGGTTATTTTTGCCGAGAAGATGGACATTGTGCATTTCGCTGTCGGAATTTTGCACCTGGAGCCGCTGGCCGGTCTGGAGACCTAATAGGTAGGGTTGATACATGCAGCCGATTTGATCGAGCACCGCGGGATTTTTTGGCGGGGAATATTTCTGGCCGATTCCTTCAGAGATCCAGACGAAGACATTGGCGAGCCGGCCCTCGGGGCTCACGAGGAAATGACGGGTCGTGGGACGTTCGTTGTTCAATCGCCCGCAAGCTGGAGTGAGCGGTATGCCGATTTCCGGGGGTGGCTGGCCCAGCAACGTCGCGAATCCCACGACATCCGCGCTGGCGAAATCGCCGGCGAGGCCGGGTCCCACGACGATGCCCGGTGGAAGACCGACGCCAGTGACGACTGTGGTGGGCAGCTCGCGGTTGACGGGCGCGGAATCAAATTCCGCGGCGCTGGTGCCTTCGGTGGTTGGAACGGGAGGAATGACACGGGCCGTGCGGACGACGGGACGGGACGGAGATCGACGTGGCTCGGGGGATTTGACCGGTGCCGTGTTATCCACGACGTCGGGGAGAGGTTCATCTGTGGGTGCGGTGGCGGCGGCGGTGGCGCCAGCGCGGAATGATGGCGTCGAGTAGGCGCGCCCGACGATTAGGATCAGGCAGACGAGAATGAGCGACAGAACCAGAAGGATGAGCCGGTTCAGCATCGCCGCGTTGGGGGAGTTGTCAGGCGCGTTCATGGCGTTCCTGTTCAGACGCCGATCACAGAAGCCGGATTCAAGATCGCCACCGATCCGTGGCGCTCATCCGTTCCACCTTGAAGCCGCTTCAGGACCGCGGCATTTATGCCGTACCCCCCAATCACGACGCAGGAAAAGCGGGGACATGTCCCCGCTGTCCCAAATAGAGCCGGTGGCAGGTCCGGATGCGGGGACGGGCCGTCCCCGCCCCGAGCGGAGGCGTCGTTCCGGGGCGGGGACGGCCCGTCTCCGCCCGCACGGCGAGGCGTGCCGTTTTGTTGACGAGCGCGATACAGTTCGGTGCGTTTGCGGAGTGTCACTCCGCGAAACAGCCGATTGCCAATCGGCGCCACTTGCGCGGCGCGGAGCGCCGGTTAGGGGTTCGGAGTCCCGGCTTTAGCCGGTTGGGGGGCCGATGCGATTCAGGCTGCCGGGACCGCCTGAAGGCGGGACTCCATACTGAACAACGAACGGGAACGCTTTGGGTCGCGCGCGCGGCGATAGGGGTAGGGATGGCGGGTTAGCGCCACCCCTCCCTCCAAACCGGACAGGCGGTTCTCCCGCATCCGGCTTTCCAGTCAGTGGGTTCGTAGTTTTACGATTGTCCGCGTCCAGGCATGTT
>JBEEGQ010000364.1:0-3791 GCA_041166945.1 Verrucomicrobiota bacterium | reverse complement strand
CTCCTCTTCACAGACCGCCCACTCTAAAATCCTCCTGTTTTGTTAACTACAAAGAATTCCTGTTTTGAAAACTACGCGACAGTGGGGAAAATTTCGCTTGCTCACGACCAGCGCTTGTGTAGGATGAACGTCGTTCCAACTCAGTCCTGAACGCCGGCGTCAGCGTTCTCCTATGAAGCCCTTGTTTCGAGCTTTAATACTGGTCACCAACCCGAAGGGCGCCCGTAATTTTCTCCGCCAACCCGAAGCACGTTCCACCGAAACGCAGGCTGGCAACAGCCTGCGTTTTTTTCAACCCCTCAGGCGGCGCGCCGCCCAAACAGTGAGCCGAAGATGGATTTGCTCTCCACCTGGCCCTGCCGGACTTTCAGCTGGCCCAGGATCGATTGCCACCCGATGAAGAGCTTGTGCCACGCGTTCTCGACGTTGCGCAGGTTGTTCTCGTTCATCTCGCTCAGGTAACGGACTGAAGGAGCGGAGGCGATGAGGCCGTGAACATCCTCGCGGGTCACGGATCCGCAATCGATGGCGGAAAGGATGAGCTCGAGTTCCTGGGTGAGGACACTTTTGATTTCCAGGAACTGGTTTTCATCCTCCGGACTGAACTTCTTCGAACGTCCCATGTTCATGAAGTTATTGAATTGTTTCCAGCACTCCAGATAGCTCTCCATGCGGAGAATCAGTTGGTCGATGTTTGGTCGGTTCATAACCTGGTCAGGGCATTTTCTTCGGACGTTGATTCGGGGTTTGTGGCATCAGGAAAACCATGGCGCCGCCGCGCAGCTCACGCGCCAGTATCTTGAGCGCCGCATAATGAACAATAATCTCCGCCATGGGCATCTGGGCCCGCTCGGCCCCGCGGAACGCCGCGAGCACCTTGTCGCCGATTTCCTTCAATCGATCCGCTGGAAACGACTGCGGCAGCGTCGAGGTCATCACCTGGCCGGCCCGGTCGACCGTGAAGCTGCCCGATGGCAGATTCACGAGCTTCGACTTTTCCGGCTTGAAGAATCGGTTTAGGAAGCCCATTTGGTCAGAATGTTTCTCATGGTCTCGCGCAATTGATCCGCGCCAAGGCCGGGAGGAAAGCCAACACACAGTTCTGTCGAGCCGCACGGCGCCACGGCCACTTTTCGCTGCGGGCCGGACCCAATCATTTGCTGAAGCTGTCCGGCTTGCAGGCGCTCACCCAGAACCCGGAAGTTCTCCAAGGTCTCCCGCGTGAATTCACCCACTGGTTTCGGATTCTCCAGCCCCCAGAAATCCTGGTTCTGCTTCCGTTCGGTGCTCGCCGCCAGCACGAACTCGATGTTGTGCATCTGCGACAACTCGGCCAGCAATGGCGCGAAGGAATCGGCCGACGCCGCATCCTCCGAATTGGCCACCGGCACGATGACCTGCGACGCCGCTTCATCGATCGCCTGCGCCGTGTTCAATAAAAGCCCTTGATACGAGGTGAAGATCGTCCGCTGTCGCGCGGGGTCGCCCGGCAAAATCTCGAAACTGCCCGCCTTCCATCCCAGGATGCGCTGGAACGCCGGCTCGGCCGTCAGCCCCGGCGCCTCCGAATCGATCACCTCGCCGTTTTGAATCCAGATTTTTCCCTCGACCGCGCCATTGTTGATCTTCAACAACACAGAGCTCTGCGAAAGGCATTCGAGCTGGATGATGTCGACCAGGCTCTTGCTTTGCATCCCGCGAAAGCCGCCGTGCGACTCGTGGTGCAACAGCGATTCAATCGATTCCATGAACAGCCCCATCTCCTGGTCGGACTCGGGCTTGATCCAGTATTGGTCGACTCCCATTGCGTACGAGCGCGACCGAAACTGCTCGTCGCGAATCGCGGTGAGAACCACCAGACGCAGCTTGGGATATTTGCGCGCGGCAATCGACAGCACCTGCAAGCCGTCCATCTTCGGCATGTTCAAATCCACGATCAGCACCGTGTACGGCTCGGACTCCAGCATCGACAGCGCGCGCTGCCCGGTGTTCGCCGAGCGAACCTCCGGCAAGCTCGGCAAATGCTGGCTCAACATCTCCCGGTACAGATCCAGGAAATCCTGATCATCATCCAGGAGCAAAATTTTAGGCGGGGCGGCCATCGTTAAATCATCTCTGATTGCTATCGTCACCTTCCCGCCGCGCATTAGGAAAATCGCGAATTATTGACGCCGCCTGGATCCCGTTCGCCACTCGCCGTCTCCGGAACCATTCGGTCTGCCTGAAACCACATCGTACTTCAGACCGGTGGCGTGATGAACCGGCCGTCATGCGAAGCTTCTCTAAACCCAACCCCCTAAAATGATTTTCAAGTCCCGCAAGACTCTGGCTCGTGGTTTGCTCTGACCCGGTTCGAACATGTTTGGCGCTATCGCAAAAATCTTCAAACGAAAGCCGGATCCGGCCCCGGTTTCGAATCGATCGACAAAACCCGCGGCGCAACCCGCCGTGTCTCAACCCTCGACGCCCGCGTCCAGGAATGAGACGCGTCCGGCTCCCCCCGTCAAAGGCTCTCCGCGCGCTGTCGCGGGCACGTTCGGCAACGCGACCGCGCCCGCCCCTGCTACGGGTCCGGTTCCGGGAGGCGGCAACGCGATCGCCATTCCGTACGCCTCGATCATCCGGTGCGTTCCCCAGGATCTCTGGGGCAAGCTGGCCCCGGCCGGTGCGGGCGCGGCCGAGTTCACCATCGCCCGCGACCAGGTGCTCGAACAACTCCCCCAAGGCGCGGTTAAGATTAGCTTCGCCGAATTGCGCCGCCATGGGCCCGCTGGATTGTTTGCCAACAATGCTTCCCAGGAAAATCGTCTCATCGATCTGCCGCTCTCCGACATCCTCGGGCAGCTCCATCCGAATTCCTTCGCCCGACGGGCGGACCAGGCGAAGATAGAGGTCTCCGAGGAGGTGCCGGATCTGTTTGGCGTCCGCGGTGAGCGCATCGCGCCGGTGCGCGTCATGGACAAACAAGAGGCCGCCGCCAGCACCGCGGCCACCCGGCAGAATATTCCACCTCAGCGGAATGTTGTTCCCGTCGAGGCCAAATCATTTCAAACGCCTCCTGCTTCGTCGCGTCCATCAGGTTCTGCCGCTCCGGGCATCGCGCCGCTCCCTTCCTCACCACGGGGCGGTCCGTCGACAACTTCCGGCAAACCCACCTCTTTCCAGTCCGCGCCCCCGACTCCAAAACCCGCGCCCGCTCCGCCGGTGACGCCGCTGAGCAAGCCCGCGGCGAAACCAGCCGCCCCGGCAGCCCGTGCGCTTCCCAAGGCCGCCCCGGCCAAGCCTGGCGCCGCGCCTTCCAACCCTCCCGCTCCCGCTTCGGATGCCTTCCTCGTCCCCATCGACGCGGTTGCCACGGATTGGCCGGAGGAAATCCGCCAGGAACTCGCTCGCATGAAAACGCCGGGCGCCAGGCTCGCCATTCCGTCCGCGGATATTTGCGAAGGGCTTAAGCGGGGTATTGTTCAATTCTCATGGCGCTCCCTGCGCCTCTGGATCCAGCCGCAGCCTCTCGCCGCGGGGGCCTCGCCCTTCGATGACGTCGTTGTCGAATTGCCGCTCGACACCATCACTCCTCTCTTTCTGGATCACATCCGTTCCAGTCCGGCCCAAAGGCAGGTGGCGGATTATGAAACGATCACGGAATTCTTTCGCCGCAAGGAAGTGGTGGCAACGCCCGCGACGACCCCGCTGGGAAGCGCCCCAACAGCATCCACAGCCGCATCTCCGACCGCCCCGCCCGCTGCCGGGGGCACCCTGGATTTGCCGCTGTCTCAACTTTCAGCAGGATG
>JBEEGQ010000363.1:0-4319 GCA_041166945.1 Verrucomicrobiota bacterium | reverse complement strand
TCCCCGTGCGATGAGGCAGCCTATTCAACCCTGGCCTCGGAAAAAAAACCAGAAAAGCTCTTGCGCGCCACTCCACATTGCCATCGTCAAACGCTCTTCATGAATAATTACCGAATGGCATTAGGCTTTAGCCGGTTGGGGGCTCTGCGATTCAAGCTGCCTGGACCGCCTAAAGGCGGGACTCCATACTGAACACCGTAGCGCCGACTGGCAGTCGGCTGTGTCGCCGGTTGGCAACCGGCGGGGGGGAACGAATTAACATTGCACGGTCGGGCATGCCGTTTTGTCGTCGAGCGGGATACAGTTCGGCGCGTTTGCGGAGTGCCACTCCGCGAAACAGCCGATTGCCAATCGACGCTACGCGGCGGCGCGGAGCGCGGGCTGGGAGTTCGGAGTCCCGGCTTTAGCCAGTTGGGGGGCTCTGCGATTCAAGCTGCCTGGACCGCCTAAAGGCGGGACTCCATACTGAACACCGAACGGGGACCCTTGGGCCGTGCGCAGCGGAGTGCGGCCGTCCTGCGCCGCAGCGAGGTCTGTGCGCACCACGGCGTTCGCAATTGTGGGAGCGCTGTGCAGGTCGCCCCTTGCTGCGCCCGGGACGGGCGCGCGCCGGCGCTGTCGCGAGGAGATCATTTTCCGATCGTAGCGCGGACTTCCGGTCCGCTCCGACGATTAACGGGATCGTGGAAGGCGCCGATCCAGTTTGGAAACGCGCGAGCGGCGCCCGGTTGACGGTGTGCCGCTGTTCTGTGAGCGTTCGGTCGCCGACCCATGCAAAGCCTTGTCAGTCTCATCACCTCCTGCGATCCGCAAATTCGAGATCAATCGCTGGAGGCACAATGTCGCGGCATGTCGCCCGAGGCCCTGTTGGAGGCGTGCGCGGAACTCGATGCCTTTCGCCGGCGCAGCGCCAATCTTTACGAGCGGGTTCGGGCCCTGTTTTTTTTGCATGCCATTCATCGGTTTCATTTGCCGGAAAAGCTGGCAGCCCCGGAAACTGCATTTCGTTCGCCACAGGAGATGCCTGGCACCGAGCGGAGCGTTCCGATGGCGGGCCGGGGATTGATTCCGTTCAAAGGCTACGAACATCTGCTCCATCGTCGCTTCGAGGAGGCCATCGAACATTTTCTGGCAACCCAATTGGCCGCGGGTCCGAGCGAGGCGATTTCGAGCGCGCTGGCCAGCGCGTATCATCGCCTGGCATTCCAGACCCTCGCGGATCAGGTGCGGCGAAGCGTGCGTTCAGTGCGCGGCAATCAATGGATGTTCCGGATGGGGCATCCGGCCGATCAACCCCTGCGCTTGCGTCCGGAGTTGATGCGCCGGGGGGCCGATGGCAGTTATCCGATTTTGCGGGAGCGCACGCCGGTGCGGATGGATCTCACTCACTGTGGCTGGAGCGACATCTTTTTTTTGGGAATGGATTTTCCGGGCGGGGCGAAGGTATTGAATGTCTCGATCGATCTGGGAGTGCATGGGCGGGACGCGGCGCCGGTGCCGCCTGTGGAAGCGTGGCTGAGGGTGATCGAGGAGCCGGTGTTGCGGCTGACCAGCGTGGATTTGGGAGCGACGGCGGACCTGTCCAACCTGGCGGAGGTATTCGATTTTGCGAAGGATTACCTGGGATTATTGAAGGCGGCGATCATCGCCAGCGGGATCGTGCCGCCCGGGGTGGAAGGCTCTGGGCAGAGCCTGTCTGAATTGCTCGGGCGCATCGTCGGTCCGGGCTGCGGCATCGAGATTGTCAGTCACGTCAATAACATCCCGAAGGGGTCGCGCCTGGCGGTGTCGACCAATCTGCTGGCGGCGTTGATCAGCGTTTGCATGCGGGCCACGAGCCAAGCAGGGGCGCTGACCGGATCGCTCGAGGAACACGAACGACGGCTGGTGCTGGCCCGCGCGATCCTGGGCGAATGGCTGGGAGGCTCGGGGGGCGGGTGGCAGGATTCCGGCGGGGTGTGGCCAGGGATGAAACTCATCACGGGCGTGACGGCACGCGAAGGCGATCCCGAGTTCGGGATCAGCCAGGGACGCCTGATGCCCGAGCATCATATTCTCGATGGCGCCGAGGTGTCGTTGGAGACCCGTCGAGCGCTTCAAGAGAGCCTGGTGCTCGTGCATGGTGGCATGGCGCAAAACGTGGGGCCGATCCTGGAGATGGTCACCGAGAAATATTTGCTCCGCTCGGAACGCGAATGGGCGGCGCGTGGGAGCATGCTGGGAATCCTGGACGAAATCCTGGGCGCGCTGCGACGGGGGGATGTCCAGGCGATCGGAGCGGCGACAACCAAAAACTTTCAGCAACCGATCCAGGCGATCATCCCGTGGGCGAGCACCCTGTATACAGAGCTCTTGATCGAGCGGGCCCGCGCGGCGTTCGGAAAGGACTTTTGGGGGTTTTGGATGTTGGGCGGGATGAGTGGAGGCGGGATGGGTTTTATTTTTGCGCCGCACCGGAAAACAGAGGCGCAGGCGCGCATGCAGCAGATAATGTCAGCCGCCCGTCGCGAGTTGCAACATGCGCTGCCGTTCGCGATGGAACCGGTCGTTTACGATTTTGCGATTAACGAACGCGGGACATTCTGCGAATTGTTGGAAGGGGAGACGGCGCTGATGCCGTCGGGATATTATTCGCTCATTGTGCCGGCATTGTTGAGGACCGAGCGCCAGGCGCTCTCGCCTTTGCGCCGTTCCGAACTGGACAAGTTCGGCGCGGCGTGTCGCGCCAAACCGGAGCTGCGCGGCGTCGTGCAAACGTTGTTTGACGCGATGCTGCCCCGGGCGGGCGACGATTCGGGCGGCCAGCAGACGCTGGCAACATTGCTCGAGCAAAATGGATTCGACCGCGCACAACATGAGCAGATTCGCGCCGATCTCAGGGAAGGCCGAATCGGCCTGGCGCAAAACCGGCTGCCGGCCAGCGCGGTCATCGAGGATGTCCAGCCCGAGGACGTGACGGTGTTGGAATCGAGCGGGGCAACGTCGCGGTTCAAGGTGATCGGCGAGGCAGCATTGCGCCGCGGGGAAGTCGCTGTGGTGACGCTGGCGGCGGGAGCGGGGTCGCGTTGGACGCAAGGCGCGGGCGTGGTGAAAGCGCTGAATCCCTTTTGCAAGCTGGCAGGGAGGCATCGCAGTTTTATCGAGACCCACCTGGCGCGAAGCCGCCGGACCTCTCGCGTGGCGGGTGTGGCGATCCCCCATGTTTTTACGACGAGCTACCTGACGCACGAGCCAATGGCGGAATTTTTGGCGCATCAAAATAATTATGGGTACGAAGGCCCGCTGTTGTTGTCCCCGGGCAAGGCGGTGGGATTGAGAATGGTGCCGACGGTGCGGGATTTGCGGTTTGCCTGGGAGGAAATGCCGCAACAGATGCTGGACGAGCAACAACAGAAATTGCGGGACAGCGTCCGGACCGCGCTCATTCGATGGGCGCGTTCGGCTGGCGAGGCTTGTGATTACACGGACAACCTTCCGCTTCAATGCCTGCATCCGGTCGGCCACTGGTATGAAGTGGCCAATCTGCTTCGCAATGGAGTTTTGTCGGAACTCCTGGCGCTTCGTCCGCAGCTTCAATATTTGCTTCTGCACAATATCGATACCCTGGGGGCTGACGTGGATGGCGCGCTGTTGGGTTCTCATATGGAGAGCGGCGCAGGGCTGACGTTCGAGGTGATCGCCCGCCGTATAGATGATCGCGGCGGCGGCCTGGCGCGTGTGAATGGCCGCGTGAGGCTGGTGGAGGGCCTGGCGATGCCGCGCGAGGAGGAGGAGTTCAAGCTCTCTTATTACAACTCGATGACGACCTGGATTCAGATCGACAAGCTTCTCGCCGTGTTCGGCCTGAAGCGCGATGAACTGGGTGAGGAGGAGAAGGTGACGGCTGCGATCCGGTCGTTGGCGGCGAAGATGCCGACTTATGTCACACTCAAGGAGGTTAAAAAAAGATGGGGTCATGGGCAGGAGGATGTCTTTCCCGTGACGCAGTTCGAGAAGCTGTGGGGCGACATGACGAAGCTGCCGGAGGTCGAGAACCGGTTTGTGGTGGTGCCGCGATTGCGGGGCCAGCAACTCAAGGAGCCGGCGCAACTGGACGGATGGCTGCGCGACGGCTCGGCGGCGCATGTCGAGACATTGTGCGCCTGGGAGTGATACGTTCTTAGGAAGGGCTGTTGCTGCGGCCGAGGACGGACCGCACTCGTGCGCCTGAGAAGGCGGGAAGATAGAGCGGTGGAAGTCCGCTTCCGTGCGGTGAAGAATCGTGCGGTATCGAACCGTAACTGCGTCGCAGCAATGCGGGGTGGGGAGCAACGGAACGA
>JBEEGQ010000362.1:0-38062 GCA_041166945.1 Verrucomicrobiota bacterium | reverse complement strand
GGCGTGTTTGGAGAGGTTCCAAACGATAATGCCAGGTCCAAGTTCGTCATGCCGTTTGCGGAACTGGATGCTATTGCTGATTTTGGAAACAGCAATCTGACCGTCCGGCTTTTTTCTCCAATTATTTCTTCAGAAGTGGGCAGACTGTTGAAAACAAAATAGAATGGCCTATGGCAACACTTCCTGATCACTTTCCAAGGATTGCACTCAAGCAAGCGCAGTCTCCTGAAGTGGCGCGGGCGCAGAGATTTTAACCTTTCGCGGCTGGCCAAGGCAGCAAATCCGCACAAAACCCTTTGATGACGGGGTTTGCTGCACGTTGGCGGGGGGTGACGCGGGGAAAGAAATGGAGCGAGCGAAGGGATTCGAACCCTCGACACTCACGTTGGCAACGTGATGCTCTACCAGGCTGAGCTACGCTCGCGTCCGTTGAAGCGCGGTCAAATTAGTGGATTCACTTTTGTTTGCAAGCCCTCTTTTTTCTTCGTGCCCCCGCTCACCGGCATTCATGCTGTCTCTGTGAGCGACCGACGCAATTCTCATCTCCCCCTCCCGCCATCGTTCTACGAGGCGGGCGCCGACGTCGTCGCTTCGGCGCTCCTCGGCCACTACCTGTTGCGACGCACGGACGCCGGCGTCTGCGGCGGAATGATCGTCGAGACCGAGGCCTATCTGGCGGATGACCCCGCCTGTCACGCGTTTGGCGGTGAAACATCCCGGAATCGGGCGATGTTCGGCCTGCCGGGCCGCGCTTACGTCTACCTAATTTACGGCATGCATCATTGCGTGAATGCCGTATGCCGTCCTCGAGGGGTCGGCGAAGCGGTGTTGATTCGCGCCCTCGCGCCCGTTTTTGGACTGGAACAAATGCAGGCGCGCCGGCCGGTGCTTCAATCCCGCGAACTGACAAACGGTCCCGCCAAGCTTTGTGCCGCGCTGCAAATCGATCGCGAACTCGACGCGGTGAATATTTGCGACGCGCGTTCCCTTTTGTTCATCGCCAAAAATGCGTCCCGTTCAGCCGCGCTCCGGCGGTGGGGCCCTATAGCGGCCACCCCGCGCATCGGCATTACGAAGGCGGCTCATCTGCCGCTTCGATACCTGCTTGCCGGAAGCGAATGCGTGTCCCGGAAAGCGATTCTTCGCGAGCCTTTTGGATCGTGAAGAGAACAGATGTGCAGCGATTTGCAGGGGTGGATTCGAGTTGCGATGACGATGGATCGTATGCTGTTCATTTTCGCCATTGCACCGGCGGGCAGCGCTTCTGTAGAGTCGACTTTCAGTGGGTGCGCTTTCACCTTACCGGCTGGCCCCGCCGGCAAACTATGACATCAGATCGTCAGAATAAATCCGCGTCCAAAGCAGGCAAGACCTCGCGAGAACCCAATGCGCCGGAGTCCAAACCCGCCGCCAAAGCCGCGAAAACTGCGCGCAAAGCCGCGATTCCGCCGATTTTGCTGGAGGGGGACGAGACGCCTGCCCCGCCGCAAAGCGGACCGGGAGTGCGTTTCGCGCTCGGCGCCGCCAGCCCGGCCCCGCCAGGATTGGAGCCAGGCGAATTGCCGGAGGATTACGGAACGCAGCGACTGCTTCTCACCGCGCGCGACCCGCGATGGTTATACGCCCACTGGGATTTTTCGACCGAACAACTCCGCCGTTACAACGCCCGATCGGTCGATCGGCACCTCGTCCTGCGCATCTACAAGAATCTGGTCGGCGGACAGCCGCACCGCGAGGTGCATGTCCATCCGGAATCGCGCAATTGGTTTGCCAATGTAGCGGATGGCGGCGCCAGTTACATCGCGGAGCTCGGCTATTACCGGCCCGGCGAACAATGGATCTCGGTGGCCACCAGCGGCACCACCATGACGCCCCCGGACAATTTGTCGGATGACACGGCCGTCTGGTTTGCGACGCTGCCGGTGGATTTGAGGTCGGAGGAATTGCTCGGAGTGATCAAGTCGGCGCTGCGAGCCAATGTGCCGCTCGCCGAGGCGGTGCAACAACTCCGGGCGGCAGGCGGCATCGGTTTGCCCGAACCGGGAAGTCTTGCCGCCGGCCGTTGGACGCCCGAGCAGGAACGCACCCTCGCGCAGCTCGTTTCAATCGATTCCGTGCGCCGCGTCTGGATTGGATCCCTGGAAGTGACGGAGCTGCTGCGACGCCAGTTGATGCACGAGCTCTCGTCGATGGCGCTATCGCAGTTTTCATTGCCGTCCTCATGGAGCGGAGCCGTCTCCAGCTTCTCCAGTCCGCTCGGCGGCATGGAACGCCAGAAAGGATTTTGGTTCAACGTCAACGCCGAGTTGATTATCTATGGCGCCACCGAGCCGACGGCGAGTGTCACGATCGGCGGCCGGCAGATTCGATTGAGGCCGGATGGATCGTTCAGCTATCGTTTCGCGCTCCCAGACGGCAACTATGATCTTCCCGCCATCGCCACTTCGGCCGATGGCACGGACTCCCGAAGCGCGGGCCTGACGTTTGCGCGGGCCACCGCATACCAGGGCGACGTCGGGCGGCATCCACAGGATCCAGCGCTGAAGCCGCCGCTGGCTGCAAATGTTTCGTGACGACGATCGACCAGGACGGCGGTCACCCAAAGCTGCTCTCCAACTTCCATTACGTGACGGGCGGCAGAAAATCTTCGTGCTCTGCCGCGCCACGGTGAAGCCACTGTTCTCATGACTCACGGTTTTCTGTCCCTCGTCCTCCACGCGCACCTGCCGTTTGTGCGGCACCCGGAGCATGACCGTTTTCTCGAGGAGAACTGGCTCTTCGAGGCGGTGGTCGAGACGTATCTCCCGCTCATACAGGTCATGGACGGCTGGATGCGCGACGGGATGCAGACCCGCCTTACGCTGACGCTGTCGCCGACGCTTTGCGCGATGTTGCTGGATCCGCTGCTTCAGGATCGGACCCAGCGGCATATGGACGGACTGCTGGAGCTGGCCGAGCGCGAGGTTCACCGCACTCACTGGGACCGGCATTTTCAGCCGCTGGCAGAGATGTATCATCAGCGGTTTGTCGGCTTGCGCGAAACATGGTTTCACCACGGGCGCAATCTTGTCGGCGCATTCCGCAAATTTCAGGAAGCCGGCCTGCTCGAAATCATCACGACGGCGGCGACTCATGCCGTCCTGCCGCTCCTGGCCGATCATCCTCCCTCGTTGCGCGCGCAGGTGCTGGTCGCGCGGGATCATTACCGGAGTTGTTTCGGCCGCGATGCCCGAGGCATCTGGCTTCCGGAATGCGCCTATACCGAATCCATCGAAGCGGCGTTGCGCGAAGCGGGCCTCACTTGGTTCATTCTGGATACGCACGGCCTGCTCTATGCCCGTCCGCGTCCGCGCTACAGTGTCTTTGCGCCGGTGATCACACCCACCGGGCTTGCGGCATTCGGGCGCGACCTCGAGTCGGCACGACAGGTTTGGAGCCAGCATGAAGGATATCCCGGCGATCCGAATTACAGGGATTTCTACCGCGACATCGGGTTTGACCTCGATTACGACTACGTCAAGAGCGTGCTGCCTGTTCCCGGTGCGCGCACGTTCACGGGGATTAAGTATCACGCCATCACCGGGGGAGCGGACAAGCGGGTTTATGATCGCCGCACCGCGATGGAGACCGCGGCGCGTCATGCGCAGCATTTTTTGGACGCGCGCATCCGTCAGTTTCAGCATTTGGGCGGGCTCCTCGATCGTCCGGCGCATCTGCTGTGTCCGTATGATGCCGAACTGTTTGGGCATTGGTGGTATGAGGGGCCTGAGTTTCTGGATTATTTTGTTCGCAAGGCGCATTACGATCAGCAGACGTTCCGGCTGACCACTCCGTACGAATATCTCCAGCATCTGCCCACCCAACAGGTGGCGCAACCTGCGGCGTCGAGCTGGGGCGAGGAGGGTTATCTGCGGGTCTGGCTCAACGAAACGAACGAATGGATTTATCCGCATCTGCGCGTGGCGCAGGAGCGCATGACAGATCTGGTGACTCGTTTTCCCGAACCAACGGCCCTGCAGCGGCGCGCCTTGAAACAGGCCGGACGCGAATTGCTCCTGGCGCAGTCCAGCGACTGGCCGTTCATCCTCCGCACCGGGACCAGTCCTGACTACGCGCGACGGCGCGTGAAGGATCATCTCCTGCGCTTCATCGCGTTGCACGAGCAACTCACCACAACCCATCTGGATGAAACCTGGCTGTCGCAGATCGAAGCCATGGACAATCTTTTCCCCGACATCGACTACCGCCATTGGGCCCCGGTCGGCGCGGGCGCTGTGCCCGCTTAGGCTCAACGCACCACCAGCGGCAGGCTCTCGGAGTGGCTGTTGAACTCGGGGGCGTACATGCACTGGATTTCCGCCACTCCCGTCTGATACGCGCCGCGGTGCTGGACGCGCGTCGCGTACTCGAACACATAAACACCCTTCGGCAGGTAATCGATGAAGAAATGGCTGGCGGTGTCGCGCGTCGTCTCGTAGTAGCCCAGGCCATCCTGATATTTGAAACGGCTGATCACATTCACCGGCTCCGTCCCGCTGCCGCGCTGGTCCTTCAGGTGAATATATTCCATGTCCCGATCCACTCGTAATTCGATGCGCACAACGAGTTCATCACCGACGTTCAATGGCCCTTTGACAGGAGTCAGCACCTGTCCTTTTTTGGTGTTGCTCCGGATATGCAGCGATTTCCTGAGCTTGAGTGGCGTTCCCTCGAAGGGAGTCACCTTGCTCATGTCTTCGAGGTACTGCCAATGAATGCTGCCCCATGCCACGCCTTCGTCGCGTTTGGTCACGGTGATTTCGCCGAGCTTCGGTTTGATGTCCGAGGCGGCGAAGCGTTTTTCGTAAAAGCCGGTCCCCGCCTCGACCCCGGCGGCAGGTTCCCTTGACGGTGGCGCCGAGCGCGCGCCGTTCCCGCCCGAGCGCGGCGCCAGATCGACGCCGCCGAGTTTCAACTCCACAAGCGCGTCGCTCGAAAGAAAGTCGCGTCCGCGAAGCAGCAGCGCGTAGACGGCATCGGCGGTGGCCTTGGTGGTCTTCCAATCCTGCGTCTGTTTTTGTTTCAGGAGCCAGACGCGGCACTCCTCGACGGCGGCCTTGTCACTCATCACTTCATCGAACGCCTCGATCATCAATGCCTGGGTCTCGATGGGCGCGCGGTACCACCACCAGCTCAACTCGGTCTCCCGCCAGAACATTCCCATCTCCTCAGTGGTGACGCTTCGCTCCCGGATGGATTTCATGATCGATAGCGCGATCGCCTTGTTGTCGTCGCCGGCAAACCGATGGAGGGCGATGGCGAGATGTCCCTGACTCTGGCGGTTCGTCACTTTGAGCCAATGCACGCGCGACTGGCGCAGGAAGAATTGGATCGCTTCCAGGTGGGGCTTGCCGATCGGTTTGTCTTTGAGAAAAAAGCTGCGCCCGTAGAGATAAAGCGCGTCGATGCTCCCCGGGACGTATTCCTCAGGATGCGGTAATTCCAGGATTTTGCGATAATGCTCATCCATCCATGCATCGAGCCGGCCCAACGATTTCAGCGCGGACTGGATGTCGATGTCGGCCCCGAGATGTCGAAGTCTGCCGAAGCCGGTGGTGATGTAGAGCGTGATGTAGTCGTTGCCGCGCCCGCCGGGAAACCAGGGCCACGCTCCGTCGGGGAGTTGCATGCCCGCGAGTTTGGCGAGCGTGAGAGCCGTTTCGGTGTCGAGCCGGTTGGCATCAAAAAGGATGCCGACGTTTTTGCGCGCCTGGCTTTCGTTGTTCGCCTGGCGAACCCACGGCGTCTCTTCGATCATGACCCCTTTCAGGTCCTGATTTTTTTCGAGCGGACTATCGACTGCAGGGGTTGCCTTCCATTGGTCAAACACGCGGCGTATTTTTGCATCGCCGTTGGCGATGCTGCGCGCGAGGGCATTCGCATACAGCCGGTTGAACGTTTGCTCGGTGCATTCGTGCGGGAATTCCATCAGGTAGGGCAGGGCCATCACGGCATACCACGACGGGTTGGACACCATCTGCACCGTGAGATTCTGGTGCACCAACGAGCTCGATCGGCCTGATTTGAGCAGTTTTTCGAACTCGAATTTTTTGGTCACCGGCCCGCCTGCCTTGCCCCGAATGGGCAGTGGCAGGGATTCGGTGACGAAAATGCGACGTGAAAGCACGGGTAAAAAGCCCTCCTCGCCATCGGAGACGCCACCCGTGGATCCGACGACCTTGTAGGTGAGAAAAGGCGCGCCGTCGGGCACTTTGATCCGCCACGAAAAACTCCGCGATTCCCTGGATGGGATATCAAACGGAATTTCGGGAACCAGGTTGCCGAGAAGCCGATCCAGGCCGGTCAGCCCGCCGGGCTGGGACGAACCCATCATGGTGCCCGCGTGCGCCGCATCCTCGAAGGTGAGCCGGACTTTGCCCTCCTGCCGGCCGGCTGTTTGATTGGAGACTTTGGCGGTAAATTCCAGAGTGTCGCCTTCCCTCAAAAACCGGGGTGGGTTCGGCTGCACCATGAGATCCTTGGCGGTAACGGATTTGCCTTCGAGAAAGCCGGATCGACATTGTGCGTCGTGGGCGAACCCCAAAAACCGCCACTGGGTGAGCGCCTCCGGCATGGTGAATTGCATCTTCACGACGCCGTTGGAATCCGAGAGGAGTTGCGGAAAGAAGAACGCGGTCTCATTCAGGTTTTTCCGCGGAGCAACCTGGCTCAGGTCGGGAGGCGGGCGGCCCGGAGCTGGCGATGGTTCACCCAGTTCCTTGTCCGAGCCGCGATTCGCGGCGCTTTTTGATCGGGTCTGCGTATCCATTGCAAATTCCTGCGCCACTCCCAGCGCCGCCACAGCGGGGGAAGGAACGGAACCGTTCATGAAATAGGCATCGCCCGCAGGTCCGCCTCGAGCAGCGGACGACATGCCGCGTGGCTTTGAGGCGAATTGGTAGCCCGTGAAGTTTTGAACGAGATCCGGCGGGAAGTGGCGATAGCTGATCTCGGCGGACACCGAATCCTGCCGCCAGTTTCCTTTCAAATGCCGGAATCCTTTCACGGCATTCACAAACGTCGGGCTCGCCCCACTGTGATCCATGCGGAACACGTTGAACCGTTGCAACAATGAATGCGGCAGGTAGGCGTCAAGGGACTCGTCGTAAAGCGTCGCCGCCAGTTCCGCCACGGCGCGTTCCGCATTTGTAACGGCAGACTTCGCGGATCGAATTTCCAACGTCCATGTCTCCTTCTGTCCGGGCAAAAGTTTCGACGTGAAATGTTCCCATTTCAGATCCAGCTCCTTGTTGCTCCAGGGGACATCCACGCGGCGCGAATCGAGGTAGGCACGGTTTTCGCGGACCTGCGTGATGTGCAGCGTGAATCCGCCGCGCATCGATTCATCCACCGCCTGTTGGATCCGCGCCTGTGTTGTGCCCACCGTCGTCCAGTAACGCTGGATCATCCTGTTCCGGTGCTCGATCTCGATGAATGCCCGCCCCTGCTCGTAACCGGTGCCCCAAAGCGCGGTGAAGTCGCGACCGGGCTGCGCGTTCCATTCAGGCGCGGCCACCAGATGCGGGATCCGAAGTGCCAGCTTGTTCTCCGACGGTTTCAGCACGCGCAAGGGCAGGCGGCCGGTGACTTTTTTGCCAAAGCGATCCCGCGTTTCCAGCATCGCGCGAAACATGCCGGGCCCGAGAGGGAACTCGAGCTTGCTGATGCCTTCGATGTCGGTGGAAAAATCCTTTTCCGCAACGATATCGCCGAGCTCCCAATTATTGGGGTCGGACAAATCCGGTTTCGCGTTCGCGCGATCGTTATTGTAGCGCCCGTAATAATTGGCGCTGCCCAGCATCGCCCGCTGCACTTGCGCTGGTTCCTTCAGCCGATGGATCTTTACTGAACCCGCAGCCTTTTGGGCTTCGCCGTCGAGCGTGGTGGTCTTGATTTTTAATTCCACCGGCTTGTCCGTTGTCTGCCATTCATCCGCGGCAATGGTTGCCGACAGAGCGATAAACCCCAGCTGAATGGAGCGCTGGGCCGACCTGGTCTCACCGGTCCCGTCGGTGACGTCGGCGGAGATGCTGAAGCTGAAGGTGGCTTCGTCCTTCTCGGCAACCGACGCATCGGGCTTTGCGATGAAGTCGATGGTGAAAGCGCCGTCCGCACCAGTGCGCGCGATGCCGTGGGAGATTTCCTGGCTGCCTTGGGAGGGCGCGCCGCGCCACGAATGCCAGCCCCACCAGGGCCAGCGCACCTCCCGCTCGACCCGCCATTTGACGGCCGCGCCATCGATGGAAGCGCCGGTGTAACTTTCGGCCTTTCCAGCGAGGCTCACTTTTTCATTCAATCGCGCCGCAGTTTTGGGAGCATCGAGCGTCACCTGGAACTTAGGCCGCTTGTATTCCTCGACGTTGAAAAAAGTCTGGCCCGGCCCGCCATTGACGACGCGAATTTGGTACTGGCCCATCAGGCGATCGCGGGGGGCAGTGAAGCTGCCGGAGAAACTGCCGTAGTCATTGCACACATGCTCCGCGCGCCCGAATTCCTTCTGGTTGGCATCCAGGAACGCGATGGTCACTTTGCGGGCTGACAATGCCGCGTAATCATCCTTCCCGGTGTCGACCCGCAACGTGATGCCTTTGTATTGGATGATTTGGCCCGGTCGATACAGCGAGCGATCGGTGAAGAACATGGTTTGTTCGCGCGCCTCGGGTCGTGGCGTTTCATACGCCCAGAATTCCTGTTCCGACGCCAGCTCGCGGCCATTGTGCCGGACGCGGATGAGATGTCCGCGTCGCTCGTTGGTGTCGAATGTGAAGAATCCGTTTTCATCCGTTTTCGTCGCTGGCACGGCGACGCGGTCTCCCTGGTTGGAAAGAAACCAGCCGT
The DNA here is from genome assembly GCA_041166945.1 of Verrucomicrobiota bacterium. Classification (GTDB taxonomy): domain Bacteria; phylum Verrucomicrobiota; class Verrucomicrobiia; order Limisphaerales; family JADJPG01; genus DASTLJ01. Next base: position 29,185 of record JBEEGQ010000362.1, on the reverse strand, counting down.
TGAGTTCCGCGCCCGTCGCAGGTTCGCCGGAGTTCGCCTCCAGCACGAACCCCTCGAGTTTTCCATTTCGCGGCCGCACGACGAGTGCCAGGTCGCTCACCCAGAAATCGCTGTATTGAACCTGGTTATCGACATCGTCGAAAGCGGCGTTGTGGCTGGAGATGAGAAAATAAAATCCCGGGTTGAGCGTTCCTGGCGCGGGCAATTCCTCCATGCGCTCGCGAAAGTCCGCGGTCGCCGGCAATGGCGCCGACCATTCGAGCGCCGGAGTTTTCTGCATCAACTCTTTTCGTTCCGCATCATTGAGATACTCGGGACGGCTCCGTTTCCTGTCGAGAAATGCGCTCCAGTCCCAGGGAACGGCGCGGAACCAGATGTTGGTGACGTTGCGGTAATGCACCTGGATCGGGGGCCAGGGCGCGTTCCAAATCCGCTCGGTGAGAATGCTCGCCGAGCGGGCTTCGATTTCGCCGATGAGATTCCGCGCCTGTCGGGCGGCGAGGCTTGCGGGGAATTGTTGCCGGACCCGTTGAGCCAGATTGCGGGCTTCGACCAGATCGCCTTCGCCCTGGATCACCCGCGCCCGCAACACGCTGGCGTACCCCGCCAGCTCGTGGTCCGCCCATTTTTCAGCAATGCCGGCCAGCGCGGCCTTGTACCGGGCGTGCTTCGTTTCTCCGAAAGCGGCGTTCTCTCCGAATTGAAGCCGCTCGATATCGGCCAGAAGTAAGGCGCCCGGATTCCGATCCTTCTGGTGGAAACGGAGCAAATCCTGATGCAGCCGTATCGCCTTGAGTTTAGGCGCCTCGGCATCGGTCGTCGCAGGTTTCCATTCGAGAAAATTTTCCACACTTCCAAAAATGGGACTGTCGGAGGAAATCTCGAAGGCGTCCTCCGGCTTTGAGGCGGCCTGCTCGGCAGACGAGTAAAACGCAAGGGCTTCGTGGACGATGAAATCGTAAAGCGTCGGACGCCATTCATCCGGCATGGAACCCCGGGGAAGCACCGCGTCAAAGGTGGCCACGGGAATTTTTTGCAAGGCACTGGCGCCGGCCAATGCCGCTGCGAAGCGCGCGTCGATTTCGGTGAAGAGCCTGGGCAGATCCCAGGTCGTAAAATCCTTTCCCGGCGGTGCAGTGGTCGCGGTACGTTGAAGGAAACGCCAGCGGTTTTGTTGAAAATAATGCCAGTACCACGTCGCGCGCAGCGTCTCGAGCAACGGGACGATTTCCCTGGGCGCCCGCGCGATCTCCATTTCGATGCGCGCGATTTTCTCCTCAGGTTTGTTGCCCTGGATGTTTCCTTCGAGAACGATTTTGCGAGCGATGGCCTTGACCGCTTCGCCCCATGCTTTTTCACGCAGGGCGCCGCTAATGATGGGCTCCAGATTGGTGATTGCGGTTTGAGGCAATCCCTTTTGTATGGCGTCCTCGACAGTCTTCCATTGTGCCTCGCGCGAAGCCGGCGGGGCAGGGGCCGCTGAGGCCGTTGGCGAGGCGAACCAGAATCCGTGGAAGGAAACGATCCATAGCAGGACAAAAGTTTTCATGGCATTTTGCTTTCGGGCGTCGCCGTTGAACTCCTTATGGACGAGGAACGGTGTGGAGGCAATCCACGGATGAGGGACGTCACTGGCAAAGTCACTGGAGGTTGGACGAAAAAAAACAGGGGCATGCTCCTGCGGGATTCCAGGCGGGGTGGCTGGGTCGGTCATTGATATGGCTGCTTTTCAGGCATTATCCCGTGCTTCCAGCCATTCACCCCCGGGCCCGGGGATTTTGTCCCCGTTGTCTCGTCCACTCGCCGCATTTTTTGTATTCCCTGGGGCATGCTCGCTCTGCCGGTGCGCGGTACGTCAAGGGAGTTCCGGCAGCGGAACGAAGCGAGGAAGGGCGGCGAACAGGGCGGCGGTCGTCTGCAGGCGGGTCCGGCTTGTTGGGAACCAGCGCGGGCAGGCCTGCAGCGACGCCGCTTTTTTGGGAGACCCTCGCTGGATGCCAGCCAGGGTCGCGTCAAAGCCTCGGAGCCCTGGGCTTGATCGAGGGGCGAAACGAGGTGGCTCCGCGGACCCGCAATTTGCGTTTGTAAATACGGTCGCCGCAAGCGGCGTAAAGTTCGTCAAGGTTCGGCCCCCCAAAGCACAGGTTCGCCAGCCACTTGTTCTGTGGTTTGCTGATGATCCCGTTCACGCGGCCCGCCTGGTCGCAAAACTGAACCCCCAGCGCCGTCGCAACGTAGAGCGTTCCGTTGGTGTCCACAGTCATTCCATCAGCGCCACTCGACCCGCCGTCGGGGAGGTGCAGGTGAAAATAGCGCTGCTTGAAAGCCAGGTCGCCATCCGCCTTGACCTGATAGGACCAGACAAACTGTCCCCGCGAATCCGCCACATAGAGCAAACTTTGATCGGGTGACAACACGACGCCGTTGGGAAACTCGATGCCCCGATCCACCACCCGCTTCTCGCCACCCTTGGGGATGAACCAAATCTGTTTGGCGAGGGGATCGGTGACATAAAGATCGCCGCGTTGGTTCAAGCACAAATCATTGGACTCGAATCCCTCGGTGACGACGCTCGATTCCCCCTTGTCGTCGTAAGCCCGAATCTGCCTGGCTCCATTGGCGCACGCGTAAAGTTTTTCATCGGGCCCAAACATCAACCCATTGGCACCGTCGGTTTTTTCGGCAAAAATGGTCACCTTGCCATCCAATCCGATTTTGTGAATGCGATTATTCGGGATGTCCGTAAAAAAAATCTCGCCCCTGGCATTGACTGCCGGGCCTTCGGTAAATTTGTGACCTTCACTCACCACTTGCCAGTCTTCCCCGGGAAGAAGCACGCCGGTGGCCACGGGTTGCTTGGATTGGTTTTCCGCATTGGCGACGACGGGCGCCGGCCAGTCCTTCCACAGCCATCGCATCGCGTCGGGAAAAATGGCGCCGGCCTGTTTCCCATTGTGGCCGCCTTCGCCCCAGGCGTGATTGACGGCGTAGCCGGAGAAGATGAGGGACCGTTCCATTTCCTGGTTGGCCATCCACCAATCGCCTCCGTAAATATTGAGATCATTCGTGCCGTCCTGGAGAAAAATCCGAATGGGCTTGGGCTCGAGTTTGCGAATCAGCGTCGGATAATTGTTGCCACCGCGAAGGCCCACATAAGTGCCGATGCTGCTGAACACCCGTCGAAATTGATCGGGCCGTTCCCAGGCCGCGGTGAACGCGCAAACCGCGCCGCTGCTCGAGCCGCCGATCGCCCGGTCGTTGGCATTCGTTGAAAGCTTCAGACCCGTTCGGGTGATGACGTCGGGGAGCAGTTCCTCGAGAAGAAACCGGGCATAACTGTCCCCGAGCCCATCGTATTCATAACTTCGATTGAACCGATCCAATGCGCCTTCGCCCGGGGCCTTCACCTGGCCGGGCGTGACAAAGATGCCGACCGTCACCGGCATCTCTTTCTTGTGGATCAGATTGTCGAACACGACCGGCGCATTGTTCTGAATGCCATCCTGGCAGATGTAAACGCATGCCGGCTTTGCAGGGTCGTATTGGCTCGGCGTGTAAACCCAATAGTCACGGGTCGTCCCCGGAAATATTTTGCTGGCGTCGAAAACAAAATGCACCACCGTCCCTTTCGGCACCCCCGCTTGCATTTTGGAATCGGCCCCAGGGGAATAATTGTCCGCGCCACGGGCGTCCGTGGCCAGGGTTATGGCGATAAAAGGCAGGCAAAGGATTGAGGTGCGCATGCAGTGGCGGGAGTATGCGTGGCCGATAAATGATTTCAACCGGGAGTTTTTGTGAGCCTACGCTCTCCCGCCCTTCGGGCACCCTCTCCACTATTTCCGAAATGGAGGAGAGGGAGGGGAGAGGAGGCGTCTCTGTTCAGCCATCACAACGCGTTCCACAACGGGAAATTGCCACTGGCTTTTGCGCGTTTACGGCGCTACTAATCGTCCATGAGTGCCACCGGTTTCGCGGGTTGGGCAAGGGGTATCCGCCAAGCGGGCCTCGTGGCCCTCGTTGGCACCGCCTGCGTCGCGGGGGCGGCAGCTCCGAACGACAGTTTTTTCAACGCCGGAGTTCTCTCAGGCCTCACCAATTTCACGGTGTCGAATGTCGGGGCCACCTCCGAGCCGGGGGAGCCGCCCCATGCCGGTGAACCCGCGGCGCGATCGTTGTGGTGGCGATGGACCCCTCCATTTGCCGGCAGTTTCAGCATCGTGACCAGCAACAGCTTTGTCACCAACCGCGTTGCTCTGGACACCACCCTTGCCGTGTACACCGGCAACACGCTTGCCGCGCTGGTTCCGGTGGTGGCGAATGACGACACGTATTACGGAGAATTTGGAGCGACCTGGAGCCGCCTTGTCTTTCGCGCTTACCCGACCGAAACGCTCTGGATCGCGGTCGACAGCATCGGCGCCGCCGGCTCCATTCGCCTCGAGATCAGCGTTGCCGGCCCCATCACCCAGCCGTGGACCGTCACCAATTTGCAGGGGCAGCTGGTGGCATCGAGCAATTACGCCGGACAGGTGATCATGGTCGATTTTTGGGAAACCACTTGCGGCGCCTGCGTCGAGGAATTTCCTGATCTCGTCCGCGTCCAGGATGCGTTGCACCCGCGCGGATTCAGTTTTTTTGGCATCTCTGGCGACACCGGTCCCGATCCCGTCAATTACTACCTCCACAGCCATGCGGTGAATTATCCGATCGCCATGGGCAATCCCCAAGCCCAATCGATCCTGGCCGGTGGGCCGGTGGGTTATCCGACGAAATTCCTGATCGATCGCGAAGGGCGCACCGTGGGTCAATACCTGGGCGGACACGACGAGGCCTATTATCGAGGGCTGATCGAGCCCTTGTTGCGCACGGCGCCGCCGCTGCGTGTGAATATTTTTTCACTCGGGGCCGCGGGTGTTCGCGTCTCGTGGCCCGGCGTTGAGCCGGGGTATCATGTTGAAACGACAGCCGACCCCGCTTCCAACACATGGGTCGATCTCGGTCTCCCGGTGGTGCTGATGAACAATCAATATTTTGTCACCATCCCCCCTTCCAATCCCCCGCGATCCGCCCAGTTTCTTCGCCTCGCAAAGCCCTGAGGGTGCTTAGCGATAAATGCAGATCGCGAAATTCGTGCGCCCTGCCTCGGTCGCGGCCCATTCATTGAACGGACAGAGAGTCCGCCCATACAAGCTGTAGCGCACGCTCCCGTCGGCATAGGCATGGTTCGACCCTCCGCTTTTCAACGCGTCTGCCGATCGCAGATGCTTGTTTTGAGCCGTCACTTCCAGGATCGAGGAGAGCGTCACATTGTTGACATCGACGTAGAATTCCGGCCGGCCGGATTCCTTTTCTCCGAACAGAATCGTTTCGACTGCGGCGGGAATGTCACCCTCGCTCATCGAACCGGCGAATGTTCCCTTGTTGAACCTTCTAAAATCCTCCGGTGAAAGCGCCGCGGAAAAATGGTCGCCAAAGACGTTCATCACGTAGCCTCTCGGGGCGTCATCGGGATCCTCGGTGTTCGCGGCCGTCAACAGGCGGCTTTCACTGGGACAAATAAGGACCGCGGGGTTCAGGTAGTATTCGATCAGGCGTGACGGCCAGAAGCCGGACTGGGGGCGCGGTGGAAAAAGGCCATTGTGATCGCCGACATACGCGGCGACTGCGAGATCCAGTTGTCGAAGGTTGCTGGCGCAGGCGACCCGGCGGGCCGATTCCTTCGCCCGTCCCAAGGCCGGCAGCAGCATGGCGGCGAGAATTGCGATAATGCCGATCGCCACCAGAAGTTCGATCAAGGTAAATGCGCGCCGGGATGCCATCGCTCTATTAGAAGTCGATGGAATGTTTAGGCGCTCGGACCGTGTGAAGCAATGCCAAACCCCTATCTCGCGGATGGCGCCTTCTTCTCTTCCTTTGTTTTCTTCTGTTGAATTCCCTGCCCGGCCCGGCCCGTGTGAAAACATCTACAGAAACAAAGATAACGAAGCCTCGAACGCGAAGCCGTTCCGGGAAAACCGCTCCGGTTCGCAGCTCTGAAGAATTCTGTCCTCCACCGCAACCGTTCGGGCGCGGCAAGAGTGCTTGACCTTTGCCGTCAAAAGTTCACTCTATCCGGCCCGCTGGGGCGACATTGAATTTGTCCCGCGTTCTTTTACGGTTGACCGATTACGACTGACGACATCATGCAGCACATTCGCAACATCGCCATCATCGCCCACGTTGATCATGGCAAAACGACCCTCGTTGACTGTCTCCTCAAACAATCCGGCACCTTCCGCGCCAACCAGCATGAGTCGCAGGAGGAACGCCTGATGGATTCCATGGACCTGGAAAAGGAGAAAGGCATCACGATCCGGGCGAAGAACGCCGCGTTCAAATACAAGAATTACCACATCAACATCGTCGACACTCCCGGCCATGCGGATTTTGGAGGCGAGGTGGAGCGCATCATGAACATGATCGACGGCGTGCTTCTGGTGGTGGACGCCACGGACGGTCCGCAGGCCCAGACCCGTTTCGTATTGAGAAAGGCACTCGAGGCGGGCGCCAAGCCCATCGTTGTGATCAACAAGATCGATCGCGACAATGCCACGCCCAAGAAAGTGCTCGACCTCGTTTTTGAGCTGTTCATTTCGCTGAACGCCACCGACGAACAACTCGATTTTCCGTTCATCTATTGCTCGGCAAAGGGCGGTTACGCCAAGGCGGAGCTGGACCATGTCAGCGGCACCATGGAACCGCTCTTTGACGCCATCGTGAAACACATCCCGCCCCCGCGCGCCAAGGCCGGCGATGGTTTCCAGGTGCTCGTCGCCAATCTGGATTATTCCGATTACCTCGGCCGTATCGCGTTCGGCAAAATCGTCGAGGGCAAGGTGAAGGTGGGGGATCCCGCCATCTGCCGCCATGGCGACGGCAAGATCACCAAGGCAAAAATCACCGCGATTTTTCATTTCGAAGGCATGAAGCGGATCGAGGTCCAGGAAGCGCACGCGGGCGATATCGTCGGGCTCACCGGCTTCGAGGATGTTTTCATCGGCGAAACGATTTGTGACTCCGAGCTCCGCGCGGGCCTCCCCTACATCCCCATCGATCCGCCCACCATCCAGATGGAGTTTGCGGTCAATGACGGCCCCCTCGCGGGCATGGATGGCAAATTGGTGACGGCGCGGCACATCTGGGACCGGCTCGTAAAGGAGATCCGGACCAACGTTGCCCTGCGCATCGCGCAAACCAGCGATCCAAAAATCTTCGCCGTCTCAGGACGCGGCGAGATGCAGATCGCGATCCTCGTCGAGCAGATGCGCCGCGAAGGCCACGAGGTGCTGGTCTCCCGGCCCGAGGTGCTTTGGAAAAAGGATGCCAGCGGGAATTCCCTGGAGCCGATCGAAAAGTTGTACGTCGAGGTGCCCAATGATTGCCTGGGGTCGGTCATGGAAAATCTTTCCAAGCGGAAGGCCCAGATCACCAGCATGAATCATGTCGCCAACACCGTGTCGGTCGAGGCCCTCGTGCCCATGCGGGGCTTGATCGGGTTCGAAACCGATCTGGTCAACATCACCCGCGGCATGGGCGTCATGAGTCATCTGTTTCATGAATACGGCGAGGATCGCGGCGAGATCGCGGCGCGAAAAAATGGCTCGCTCGTCTCCATGGACAACGGCGAAGCCACTTCGTATGCGCTCAACATGGTCCAGGAGCGCGGACGCCTCATGGTCGAGCCTGGCGATGCCATCTACGTGGGGATGATCGTCGGTGAAAATGCGCGCGAGAATGACATTCCGGTGAATCCCGTGAAGGAAAAGCGCCTCACCAACATGCGTTCGCAGGGCGATGGCAAGGGCATCCAGCTCAATTCGCCCCTCAAACTTTCCCTCGAACGCGCCCTCGAATACATCGACGTCGATGAATATGTGGAAGCCACTCCGAGGAATCTGCGGCTTCGCAAGAAAGTCCTGGATGAGAACGCCCGCAAACGCTCCGAAAAATCGCGCGTCCTCAAGTTCGTCCAGGAATAAGCGCTTCATCGCTTTCCCATGACTCGGGTGGGACTCGTCCCACTGCATTGCAGCGGCGCTCTCCCCGCTCGGTGTCCACCCTTTAGGGTGTTCGGTCGCGTGAACCAAGACGGGGACACCCTGAAGGGTGGACACCGAACAATCGAACGGATGGCGCAACAACTGGTGCAGCTTCGCGCGCCTGTTACAAATGGAGTTTCGCGTTCCACTTGTCGGCGTCGTCCTCCTTCGTTAACTTCGCCGTCAAATAAACCTCCAAGCCGAGTTGAATCCTCCCATGAAATGCATCACCCGAATCCTCGCCGTTGCCACCCTGCTGCTTTCGCCCACCGCCTTGTTTGCCGCCGGTGAGGCCAACCTGGAAAGCTGGCATCCCAAATCGATCCTCGAAGCCCTGGCATTGACCGGATTGTTTGGCCTCGCGGGTGTCCTGCTGGCCGTTTTGGGTTATAAGATTTTCGATCTCTGCACCCCGGGAAATCTTCACAAGGAAATTGTCGAAAACAAAAACATCGCCGCTGCCATCGTCGGCGCGGCCGTCATCCTCGGCGTTTGCATCATCATCGGCGCCGCCATCATGGGCTGATCCCCATCCGTCCACCGTTCAAATTTGCCGTGAAACATTCCAGGACCATCCGTCTCGTGCTGATCGGCACGGTCGCTGGCGCGACGTTCGCTGGCTGCGGAGTTTCTTCGGATCCCACGCCGATCTCCGCGAATCAAACCTACACGAACAATCATTACGTTCATGGGGTGGGTTATTATCACGCGCCCTACTCGCGCTGGTATCCGTTGCCCTACAACCATTACATGCCCGGCCAGGGTTATTATTATGGGGGCCGCTGGGCGCCCCAGCCGCAAACGCCCTCCATCACCGCGTCCCGGCCGGGCGCCGATGCCGCCCGGCTGGCGCAGCTCCAGCGAACCTCCACCAGCCGCGGCGGCAGCAGTTTCGGCAGGTCCTCGACCGGCTCCAGTTCGACACGCGGCGGTTTCGGGAGTTCCTCCCATAGCACGGCCTCCTGATGCAACGTCTTGCCATTTCTCCGCGCCATGACTGGCAGCGGAAACTCGAGGAAATCGGACTCACCTATCACACTCATGCCGACGGACCGTATTGGGATGAATCGGCCTATTACCAGCTGACAGCGCGCGAAGTCGACGATCTCGAAGTCGCGGGCAACACGCTGCATCAACTTTGCATCGACGCCGCAGAAGCGGTCATCCGGAACGAATGGTGGAACCGTCTCTCGATTCCCGCGGCCGCCATTCCGGCGATCAAAGCTTCATGGGAGCGCGACGATTTCAGTTTATATGGGCGGTTCGATTTTGCCTACGACGGTTCAGGCCCGCCGAAACTTTTCGAGTATAATGCCGACACGCCGACCGCGCTCCTGGAGGCTTCCGTCGCCCAATGGCATTGGCTGAAGGATGGGTTCGCCGCCGCCGACCAGTTCAATTCGATTCACGAGCGGCTGATCGAGTCCTGGAAAAAGCTGGCGCCGCAACGCATTCATTTCGCCGCCGTAAAGGATCATCCGGAGGACGAGCAGACGGTGTTATACCTTCAGGACACCTGCCTGCAAGCGGGGTTTGACACCCGCCGCATGGCGATGGAGGACATTGGTTGGGACGCGCGCCGATCCTGTTTTACGGACCTCGACGAGGAGAAGATCGAAACGCTCTTCAAGTTGTATCCGTGGGAGTGGCTGTGGCATGAGGAATTCGCGGTGCATCTCCCTTCCGAACCCGCCCGGTTTATCGAGCCCGCGTGGAAGATGCTTCTCAGCAACAAGGGACTGCTTCCCGTGCTGTGGGAACTCAACCCGGGTCATCCCAACCTGCTGCCCTGTTTTGACACGCCCGAGCCACTTGCTGGAAATTTCGCGCAGAAACCCAGGTTGAGCCGCGAAGGCAGCAACATCACCCTTGTCGAAAACGGGGTCGTGGTTGAAAAGAACGAAGGGGAATATGGCGAGGAGGGCTGCGTCTACCAGGCGCTCGCGAAGCTGCCTGATTTCGACGGCCGTCATCCGGTGATGGGTGTCTGGATGATCGACCAGGAGGCCGCGGGACTGGGCATCCGCGAAGATACCTGTCGCATCACGGGAAATTTGAGCCGTTTTGTGCCGCACTTATTTTGAGGCGCGTCACAGCTGGCCTCCGCGAATTTCGCGATGGAGCCAGGCACGCGCGTAGGTCCAAAGATTTTCCGCGGTACGCTTGGCGAGCCCCAGTGCCGATGCGGCCTCCTCCATGTTCATCCCGATGAAGTAACGCAATTTCACCAATTCCGCCGCGGCGGGATCCTCGGCGGCCAGGCGATCCAGCGCTTCATGAACAGCGAGCAGTTCCTCCGCGGGTGCCGCCAGGACGAGGGAGGATTCGTCGAGCTCCACCCGTTCACCCCCTGCGCCGCGTTTGAGGCTGTGCTTGCGCCGCGCAGAATCCACAAGGATCCGGCGCATGGCCTCCGCCGCCGCCCCAAAAAAATGAGCCCGATTTTCCCAGCTTTTCTGGTTCGCGCCCGCCAGTCGAAGCCATGCCTCATGCACCAGTGCCGTCGCTTGCAACGTGTGGCCGGATGATTCGCCCGCCATTTTGTGAGCGGCAATGCGGCGCAGTTCCTCGTAAACCAGTGGAAGTAATTCCTCGGCCGCGCGAGCGTCGCCCCGCGCCGCCGAATCCAGAAGCAGCGTAATGTCTGGCACAACTTCAGCCTAACGTCCGCGTCTCCAAATCGCAATGTTGCCAGCGCCGTCCGATTGACACGCAAGCCGTCGGTGGACACTCTGGCAGACACCATGAAATTACAACCCGCACGCCGGCCCGATGTGGGGGCCAACTCGAGGACGCGCCGATGAACATCGAAAGGTGGATCTCTTGAAAAAGCATTGGGCCCTCTTCATCTGCGTCTGGCCGCTTCTGGGGGCGGGCGCCGAAAAGCCGAACGTTTTGTTTCTGGCGGTCGACGATCTCAAGCCGATGCTCGGTTGCTATGGCGACACGCAGATTCACTCTCCGAATATCGATCGTCTCGCGAAACGCGGGATGCTATTTGAACGAGCTTACTGCAACCAGGCGGTCTGCGCGCCATCACGCAACTCCCTCATGACCGGCGTGCGCCCGACGACACTTGGCATTTATGATCTCGGGACGAACTTCCGGAGCGGCTCGTCGAACGCTGTCACTCTTTCGCAGTTCTTTATGCGCCATGGATATCGCGCGGAGGCGCTGGGCAAAATGTTTCACGTCGGCCATGGGAATCACGAGGATCCCGCGTCATGGAGCGTCCCGCATTTCCACGCCAATTCCATCGCCTACGCCCTGTCAGAGAGTCGATCGAACCAGTCGCCCACGCGCGAAGAGGCCCTGTTTGCCAACCACACCGACGTTGCCAAACTCCCCCGCGGCCCGGCTTATGAATCGGCTGATGTTGCGGACAACGGCTACCCGGATGGACGGATAGCGGACGAAGCCGTTCGCCGATTGGGGGCTGCACAAGCGCGGCCCGGGCAGCCGTTTTTTCTCGCCGTCGGTTTTCTCAAGCCGCACCTGCCGTTCTGCGCGCCGAAGAGGTATTGGGATCTTTATCCCCGGTCATCGTTCAACCCGCCTGCGTTGCGCAACCCACCGACCGGCGCGCCACGCTACGCACCCACCACCTGGGGCGAACTTCGCCAATACAGCGACATCCCTGAGACCGGCCCATTGACGGACGACCAGGCGCGAACGCTGATCCACGGCTATCATGCCGCCGTGAGCTACGTGGACGCGCAAATAGGCCGCGTGATCAACGAACTGGACCGCCTGAACCTCGCCACCAACACCATCATCGTGCTCTGGGGGGATCACGGCTGGCACCTCGGCGATCACGGGATGTGGAGCAAACACAGCAACTACGAGCAGGCGGCGCGCATCCCTCTCATCGTTATCGCTCCGGGCGTGACGCGGCCCGGCACGCGCGCCACGAACGCAATGGTGGAGACGGTGGACCTGTATCCGACGCTGGCAGAACTGGCCGGGTTGCCCGCCCCACTCGTTCCGCAAGGGATCGAAGGCACCAGTTTTGCGAAGACGCTGCGCGATCCCAACGTGATCACCAAGGACCACGTTCTTCATGTTTATCCCCGGGGCGAGCGGCTGGGTCGCGCCATACGCACCGCGCGGCATCGTCTCGTCGAGTGGAAAATCCCGGGCGCGGATCCGGCGTCTGCCGAGTTCGAACTTTACGATTACGAGATGGACCCGATGGAGACCAGGAATCTCGCCGCGACGCAACCGGAGGTGGTGGCACGCCTGCGGTTGTTGCTGGCCTCGTTTCCCGAAGCCAGGCCCCAAATTAGCGATCCAAAATTGGCAGAGAAACAAAAACTCGACCGCACGGCGCTTTTCGAAAAGAGAGACAAAAATCGTGACAGCCAGCTGACCCGGGCGGAGTTCCTCGTCAACCAGCCCACTCCCGCGGAAGCGCCGGCGCGTTTCGATCGTTTCGACGCCAACAAGGATGGAGTGCTCAGCCGCGAGGAATTCATTAACAAGGGCATTCCATCGAAGCCTTGAACCGGCGCGTGACGGAGTGATGCGGCAAGTTCCAGAGTCCGGCGGGCCTGGCAGCGTTCCCTATTTCCACGCGGATTTCAGATAGACCAGTCGGAGGCTCTTGATCACGAGGTTCCCCGCGGTCGACTGGATCGAAATACCAGCTTCACCTGGCAGAAAACACTTCGACATGGATGCCTCTCCGTCGTTGGCAAATGTCTCCAGGGAGGTTCGGTCCACCAACACTTCAAAACTAGTAAGGGCCGTTGGCAGGGGCACCGGTTTCGTCGCGCAGGACATGGTCGCTCGGGTGAAGAGCAGCCTGGCACCGCGGATGTTCAATGTGAAAGCGGAACCGGCGTCCATCGTCACCTCGGCTTGAACCCGGAATAATTCACCGGCTGGGGCGAGAGCGAGCGTCTGGCCCGCGCGGAGAGTGCGATTGGTCCAGGTCTCCTCGCGATCGCGCAATACTTCGAGTTCGCGAACCGGTTTTCGGAACAGCCGCGGCCCGTCGGGGGTGTTGCGCAGGCTGAGTTCCCTCGGAAAGGTGACCTGTTGGTTGAACGGCATCCCGGGATAGGAACCTCCATTCATCCACGCCGCCTGCACCCGGCGGCCGTCCGGCTGCTGTTCCCATGTTTGCGTGGCGTAAAAATGAGGGCCTGAATCGGATTCGAACTGCGGCGTCTCCTCCGCAAACGCAAAACCATCGAAAGATCCGACGGAGTATTTGCCGTTCCCGCGAATCAGCACCCACTTCATACGGAGTGCATCACCGTCGAGCGGCAGTTGGAAAAAGTCCGGGCATTCGTAGCTGTTCGCGATGGGATGCTTTTCATCGCGCCAGGCGAGCAAGTTGGTGGAGCTGAAGATGTGGTAAAGACGGGCTCCGTTTTGGGCTCCGTAAAGAAGCATCACCCATCGCGCGGTGGGGGCGTGCCAGAACACCTTGGGATCGCGTTCGGGCTGAACGAGGACGGGATTGTTGCTGTAATTTTGCCATGTCCGCCCGTGATCCAGGCTGTACGAAATGCAATGACTCCGGTTGTCGTTGCGCGACCAGAAGGCTACCAGCGCCGGTTGATTCGTGGAGCCGCTCAAACCGGACGTGTTTGCGTAATCGACGACGCAAGTGCCCGATTGCACGCCTGTGTCCAATCGCTCTTCCCAGAAGGCCGGCTCCAGCTCAGTCCAGTGGACCAGGTTGGTGCTGACGGCATGAACCCAGCATTTGTTCCAGCGTTGCGCAAACAGATGATATTCCCCCCCATGGAAGATCAGCCCGTTCAAATCGTTGAGCCAACCCTCCTGCCGCATTCCCGGGTTCAACCGATCCATCGTCCATTGCCGGGCCGTGAAATGAAACTGGGGCCGGTGGGTTTCCCGATACAATGGCTGGGTGACCGCGGGCAGCTGTTCGGGGCGATCGGTCTGGACGATGTGATCCACGTTGATGTGTCCCCATGTTCCACTGGCCTCATCCACCAGTTGAATCTGCGCCATGATCCCGCGCCATTGCGTTACGTCCCAGCTCGCCGGCATGAGCCGGTCGCTGTTCCAACCGGTGGCGCTCCGAACGATCCGGCCGTTCACCAGCAGATTCATGCAGGTATGATGCTCGTAGTTTCCGCCGGCGATGAGGAACGCAATATAGGGTGCCTCCACTTTGAATTCGGGCGAGGTCAGGGTGCCGGCTGGAATATCTCCATCGATTTCGCTGCTCGCCACGCCACGCCCCTGATATTTTTCAATTTCCAGTTTCTCCAGCTGCCCATCGCGTGCCGGTCCGCGGGTGAATGCAGTGCCTGTCGCTTTCCACGCGCCATAATCGGGAGCATCGAAGTCCGCAATCAAACGCTCGTCGGCTCCCGTGATGCGCAGCGGCATCAAACAGATCAGCAGCAACGTGGCGGCCAGCGGTGCGCGGAATGGATTCATTGCATGGAACCGAACGATGCCGGCAAACCCACCTGGTTGGCCACCTCGTTCATGGGCCTGGCACAAGTCTGAGAAAGCGCGCGGCGCGATCGATGGTAACCGAAAGTTCCATCCACGCCCCGTTACCGGTGGCAACAACCGGCAGCAGACCGGTCCATGAAGAGGAAAGCGAATCCTTGCCTTCCAGCGCGTAATGCACGCCGGCGATGGAATCGAATCCAACGAAAACCTGATTTCCCTGTCTGCGGATCGCAAGCTTCACGAAAGGAACGGTCGTGTCATCAATGGACTCGACGAAATCCACAACGCGGGAACGCTCGACCGAATCGGTGAGAACGTCGGGCAGCGTTCCGTTGGCGGTGCGATGCCGGACATCAGCCAGCACTTGAGCGATCGATTCCGCGGCACCGTTATGCATATACGGTGGCGCTGCCAGAAGCCCGCGGAGGGAGGGCACGTTGAAGCCAATGCCACGGTTGTCGCTGTTGTAATCCCGTCCCAACGCATCCTGCGGCGGTTGCAACACACTGCCCGCCACCGTTGCTGCGGCTTTTTCGTCCGCGCCGATATTGTTGCCCAGCAGGTTGCCCTGGCCGGCCACGCCAAGATTGAACGATCCGATGTCGCGGAGGAAAGGCTGGAGATACTGTGCACTGACGGGATTGTTGGCAAACGTGCCCGAGCGTTCGGTCACAAAAAAGTCATTGGTGGCGGGAGGCGAACTGAAATCCTTGAGGCTCGTGGTCCAGTTCAAGCCCCCGTGACATTGGGCGCAACCCGCGCGAATGAAATTGAGCCTGCCTTTGGCAATGTTGCCCGCCGATGGTCCATTGTTAAACCCGGCCAATGGGGCATTCGGGGTGCGCACGGAGTTGCGCACCCATTCGCGCAATGCCGTGAGTGCCGGAATTTTGTCGGCACTGCCTGGAAGGGTGACCGTCACCTGGGCACGGCCCGAATTGGGGACAGCGAAGGCGTTTACCGGGGAGGGTGCCGCATTGAGATCCGCATTATTGCCAATGAGCAGCCCGTGATTGGGGTCAAGGGCGCCGCCTGCCAACGGCCCGGGCCCGGAGACGTTGCGGATATTGATCTCGAAATCCTCAACCTCATCGAAGATCGCCGAATAGTTCAGCGCGCGTTGTTCGGTGCGGCGATGAGAATTGAAGGTCGCGTTCAATGGAATGCTCCGGCGCGGGCCGGTGTTGAATTGCCAGACAACCCCGTCGGTCAATCCCTTGAAATGGCAGCTGGCGCAGCTCTGCCAGCCTTCGCTGGAAAGTCGGTCGCGCAGAAAGTTGGTTCCCGGAAGCGGATCGAAGTTGCCTCTCGACGAGTAAAACATTTCCGCCCCGACAAGGTTGGTCTCGATGGCCGATCCCGGAGGGGGCAGGTCCGAAGTGGACACCACCGCAACGACCGTGTCGTTGGTCAGATTCACCACCGAGACATTGCGGGAGACAAAGTTCGCCACATACGCCAGCCCGCCGCTGCTCGTGATGGCGATGCCCTGCGGGTTTTTGCCGGCCTTGTTGCCGCTGGTCGCCGCGGTAGCCGGATCATTCAGGTCGATGTAACGGGTGGTGTTGGCATCCACGGTAAAACCGATGCTGTCGTCGGCGGCGACGTCGAGCTTCACGAGAACGTCGCTCGCGGCGGAGACAACGTAAGCCGCGCCCGGACCGGTTTGCGTTGTAAAAGCCATCGCCCAGGGGTTCGCGAAAAAGATCCTGCGCTTCGTTGGTTCCGGATCCACAGCACCCTGGTGAAGATTGGTTATCGTCAAATCGGCCGGACTGTTCCCGTTGACTCCGCCGATGACGTTGAGAAAGGCATGGGTGTCGATATTGAAACGCAACGGCCCGCCCGGGGACGCGGCGATGTTGGGAAGGAACGCGCGATCTCCCCGGATCACGATGCTCTGGAGCTGGTTTGGAAAGGCGAACGTATCGGTCGCCAGCCCGGGAAATTTGAATCCCGTGACGCGGGGCGCCAGCGTGATGGTGCGCGCAACATAGTAGTCGTTGATATTGATCGATGCCGTGTTGATGTTCAGCACCGCGACCAATCCCTCCTTGCCGAGGTCATCTCCCTGCCGGCCGCCCGCCTTCGTGAACGACAGAAACCGTGTCACGTAGAGCCTGGTGTTGTCCGCTGTCACCGCCAGCCCGCGCGGTTGAAAATGTCGCGATCGATCGGGATCATTCGCGATGCTATTCCGCAAATCCACGTGCGTGATGATGCTCCGCGTCGCGGCGTTGATCACCGTGATGGTGTCCTGTGCGCTGTTCGCGACGAATACCCGCAGCCCATCCGGTGACGTCACCACATTCCACGGCTCGGCGCCGGTAAACAACTGGCTGTCAATCACAGCATTGAATGTGCCCCATGCCGGGTCGTTGATGCGGATGATGGATACCGAATTGCCCGCCGCATTGGCCACATACGCATACTGACCATTAGGGGAAAGCGCCACGCTCTGCGGTTCGGCGCCCACACCGATTTTGGCCAGCCGCGTCTGGGTGTCGGGACGGATGACGCTCACGCTGTTGTCATCCGGGTTCACCACCCAGATGAGGCGATCATTCAGTGAGATGGCGATGGGACTGGAATAAGTGGGGCGTGGATAGACCTGCGCTGCGGTCCTCCACGGCATCATAAACGCCATCAACGCCAGCGCCGTGTGTGGTTGGAAGAGTCCTGCTAAAAGGCGAAGGAATGAGGAGATGTGCATGGGAAGCTGCCGAGTTCCCATTTCCATAGCAAATCCGGGCCTTAAACGGAAGCCATAAGGCGCAGCCGTCCGATTGGACGGTGCATCCCGAAGTTGTTGGAAGACGTCCGAGCCGGGACTGATGCGCCGCTGTAGCGCAGACTTCCAGTCTGCCGTATCGCGGATTTCCAAAGCGTCTCCCGACACCCTAAAGGGTGGACACCGAACTCACACTGTGGACAGACGACGGGCGTTCATCGATCCACGTTCGATTCGGCCCGAGCGCGGTCGGTCTCCCGAAACGGTGGTGCGCGGAAGAACCGCAACCCGCCGGACTGGGCGAAGGCGCCGCTGCCGCCCACCAGTACCTGGCCGTCCGGCGAAAACAACAAGCCGCTCAGGGTTGCCCCCAATTGCCGAATCGTCAGCAGTTCCTGTTGCGTGGCAACGTTCCAGAATTTGAGGGTGCTGTCGTCGCTCGAACTGGCGAGAGTCTTGCCATCCGGCGACACGGCCACGGAGCGCACGGACTGTTTATGGCCGGCGCAGGTGCCTAAAAGGTTTCCTCCTGGGATATCCCACAGCTGAATGGTGTCCTCCTGGCTGACCGTGGCAAGGATTTGGCCATTGGCAGAAAACGCAGCGGCGCCTCCGCCAAAACCAGGATTGCCGACTGTCTCCTCCATGGTCTCCAATTTCACCCGCGATGTGAGGAGAGCCGTGTCCCAAAGTTGAATGGTGTTGCCGCGTCCAAAAGTGGCCACCGTGCGGCCGTCCGGAGAAAACAGAACCTTCGACGCATCCGCGCGCCATACAACATTGCTTCCACTGAGCACATCCCACCGGCGGAGGACGCGGTCCCGGCTCCGGGTGATCGCGACATGGCCATCCGGCGAAAGGGCGAGAAGCTCCGCGGATCCTTCCGAAACCTTGAGAAGGCTGACCTCGCGGGTGGAAGTGTCCAAAAGTTTGATGGTGCCATCGTCCTGTCCCGAGACCAGCACGCGTAGGTCTTCGCTCATGACCACGCCGGGATTGCTCGGGAAAGGTCCAAAGGAAGCCTGCCGTCCGCGCCGGGTTTCCAAATCAAATTGTTGCTCCCGTTCGCCGCTGGTCACATCGATGATGGCCACCGCCGAACCATCGCGCGTCTGGGCCGCGAGCCGCCGTCCGTCCGTTGAAAACGCCAGCGGATGGCGCAGGCCGGTGATGATGTCTTCCTTCCGCTGGGGATGTGCCGACCAAAGTTTCACGTCACCGTCCCTGGCGCCGCTGACAAGTGTCTCGCCATCGGGTGTGAAGGCGAGCGCCCAGATTTCACTGAGATGCCCTTGCAAGGCGATCAAGGACTGCCGCCTGGTAAAGTCCCAGAGGCGGATGGATCGATCGAGACTCGCCGAGGCCAGCGTTCGGCCGTCCGGTGAGAAGGCGAGGCTCGTGATGGTGCCGGCGTGCTCGATGTGCTCCGCATCCGCGGGCATCCGAGCTGTCTCGCGGCCGGTTTGCGCATCCCAAACGCTCAGCACAAAAACGCCGCGCTCCGAGAGAGTGTTGCGGGCCGCAACCACCCAGCGGCCATCGGGTGAAAAGGCCAGCATTCGATCGTCCCGGAACCGCGGGCCCGGCCGCGAGGGTTGATTCGTCGAGGACCAGGGGGCGGGACGCGCGAAGAGATTGGTCGAATCGTTCAGCACCAACTCGGTGCCCTGCATCCAGTTTCTCAGGACGATGCCCGACCTGGATTCGCTGGCCAGAGTTGCGCCATCCGGCGAGAACGCCACCTGGCCCCAGGCATCGTCAAACAGGCGGACGGGATTCCACGTCGGCGTTTCCCAGACGCGCACGCCATCCCAGGTCATCGTGGCCAGATGCAGGCCATCGCGTGAAAGCACGGCGGGAGCGGCATTGTCGTTCAAAGTTTTTTCCTCCCGCCATGTTTTGGTGTTCCAGATGTGCACCGTTCGGGGACTGGCGCTGATCAACCGTTCGCCATTGGGAAAAAATGCGACCGACTCGGAGCCTTTGTTGAAATTAGTAATCAGGCTGCGCGTGCTGAGATTCCAAATGTTTAGTTTTTCGCCGCGGCCGATCCGCACTCCCACGGCGAGAAGTTTCCCGTCCGGAGAGACCGCGAGGGACTGAACGGCGCCGTCCTGGTCGGGCAGGGACGCATGGGCATCGCCGCGGCTGACCTGCCACAGGTAACGCCATTCAAATCCACGCAGGTCAATCTCTCCGGGCCCCCGGCGATGTTTGTCGAGCAAGCCGACGGCGCGGGCGTAATTGCCGGCGGCGATCGATTGCTGCGCGAGGTTGATATCCGCCACGTATTCGCTGAGGCGCGCGAGGAATTGTTCTCGCTCGGCCTGCCGTCGAAGTTGTTTTTCCTGGCGCTGCGATGTTTGCGCGGTTCGCTCGGCGCGGGTTGCGCGTATCGCCTGCCAGGTGCTCAGCGCCGCCCCCACGGTCAAGGTCAGGAAAATCGCCGCGGCCGCTGCAAAGGCACGGCGATGCCGGCGCAGGAGTTTTTGCAGGCGATAGACATTGCTGGGCGGGCGCGCCAGCACCGGTTCATCATCCAGGTAATTCTGAATGTCCATCGCCAGGTCGTTGGCTGCGGCATACCGGCGCGTGCGATCTTTTTCGAGGCACTTCATCGCAATCCAATCCAGGTCCCCGCTCAGGAGATGGATCAAGCGGGGCGCCTCGGTGTGGCGATGCAGCGCCGTCCTCGTGCGTTCACCCTCGACCATCGTCGCCAGCCGCGTCGATGGACGAAGCGGTTCCTCTTCACGGATCGTTCGCCGGCACTCGTCCAGTCCCCCGCGCAACAAGGATTCAGCATCGAACGGGGTCCGGCCCACCAGCAGTTCATAGAACAGCACTCCCAATGAATAAATATCGCTGCGGGTATCGATGTCCAATCCGCTCATCTCAGCCTGCTCGGGACTCATGTACGCGGGGGTGCCCAGGAAGGACTGGAATTCGGTGAACAACGTTTTTTCGGTAAGCCGCTGCTCGGTCGCCTTCGCGATGCCGAAATCGATCACCTTGGGGACGGGAATCCCGTCATGGAGAGTGACAAGAATGTTGGACGGCTTGATGTCCCGGTGGATGATCCCCTTTTGGTGAGCGTGCTGGATGGCCTGGCAGACCTGGATAAACAATCCCAGGCGCGCTGGTGTGGTCAGCTTGTTTTCGTCGCAATAATCCGTGAGGCGCGTGCCGCGGACCAGTTCCATGACAAAGTAAGGCCGGCCGGTGGCGGTGGCGCCCGCATCGAGCACCCGCGCAATATTCGGATGATCCATCATCGCGAGCGCCTGGCGTTCCGCTTCAAAACGAGCGATGACGCCGCGGGTGTCCATGCCCAGCTTGATGACTTTCAACGCCACGCGCCGGCGGACTGGCGTCTCCTGTTCGGCCATGTAAACCACGCCGCATCCGCCTTCGCCGATTTGCTGGAGCAATTTATAAGGTCCGATGAGGTCGCCCGCCTTCTCGATAAGAACTGCGGTTCGTTCCACCCCTTCCGCAACCGGGGAGGCGGCGGAGGAATATTCGCGCGCGTCGGCCAGCGCCGGCGTTTCCAAAAAAGCCCCAACCTCCTTCTGCCCGCGAAGCAATTGTTCGACACGCCGGCGCAGTTCGACGTCCCCCGCGCACTCGCGATCCAAAAAGGAACCGAGAGCGGCGTCATCCGCCTGGTCCAGGGCGCCGATAAAGATTTCCCGCTCGCGCGCTCCTGCCGGGGATTTTGGGGGTGAACTCATGCGCCGACATATATTCAAGCGCGGAACAGGCGCAATGTCCGCCACAAATCTTCGGTCATCAGGGATGCATGACCGAACCACCCGTTAATGGCCGGTCACGCCCTTCAAGTCGGGAGGCTCCACCGCGAACAATTTAACATCCTCCAATCCCGGCCCGACGTGCCATGGGAACTGCGGCTGGCGCTCGGGCAACAGTGTTCGCTTCGAAACTGCGTTGGCGTCCGTCCTCTCGCGGCCACCTCTGACCGTCAAATAGGCCGGAGCGCTTCGAACGGCCCAGCCCTTTACGACGCTTTCGGTGGACCAACGCGCGGAGACGTCGTCAACGGGGAGTCCGGCCGGTGTCCAAGGCAGGAACGAGACATTGTTGGGACGAGTCACGACGGGGTCCGCGGGAACGGTATTCGGATTCCAGCGGCGCTGCGCGAACATACCGAGGACCGAGACGAGACAAATCGAATAGAGTCCGAGTGCAATCCACCAGCGTTGCCTGCGCCATGAGAACCGCCGGGAGCGTTTCCCTTTGCTTCTCGATAAACGATTCATGCTTTTTAGAACCCATCCGTCCGCGACACCGCCGGGTTCCAGCAAGCCAAAATCAAGCCAGTCTTCCTTCTCCTTTATTGACACTCCGTTTCCGGTTAAATCGTCCCATTTCGGGACACCGAGAAGGGCAGGGCGCCTCAATCCGGGGCATGACTTCGCGCCTTTGGCGCTAAACCCATGCGCTGCGACGAGTGGTGCCGCGTGTCGGCGGTGACGACTTTCCCTGCGCCCGTCAGTTTATCCTGGAAAAAACCGTGGTCTTCCTGGACGTCACACCGGGAGCCCAAATCCGCACATTGTCGATCTTTCCTTTGTCATCGAAGGAACCGAAACCGATCAGCCCTGGGCCAAAGGTTTTATCTTCGCCCTGCATAATGGGTTTGTTCATGTCATCGAAATAAACCTTGATGCTGCCCTCCGTGACGCGGCGTTCGATTCGGACCTTGTGCCATTGGTTCTCACCCCATGTGACACCCGTGCTGACCTCCTTCGCGATGGCGAGTCGCGGCGCATCGTTGACGATGAAAATATCGTGCGCATGCGATTCGGCCTTGATGGGGTCCGGCTTCACAGCGATGTGCACATAGTAAAACCGGTTCGTCGCCTCGAAACCAAAATAAACACACATATCCTGGTGCGCGTAAGGCTTGACGGTGGATTGCAAGTCCAGTTCCAAAACAAAATCAGCGAACATCTTGTCGGCGACGAGCGCGATGTTGAAGGGCGAGCGATCCTTGGGATTATAGCTGCTTTTGCCGTGAAGTTCGAGAGAACCGTTCGCGCCATCCCTGGCAAAACGCCACGCCTTGGGATCCGAAAAGACGAGGCCAGCGAGCGCGTTGGAGGAATCGAACTTTTGTTCATACTGCAACTCGTAGCCCTGTGGAATCGCAGGCGGTGGCTCCGCGGCCCGGAGAGGACCGGCCACGGCGGAAATCAATGCTGCTAAAATCAAAAGCGGCCGGCAATCGGATCGAAAACAGAATTTCATGGGTATCTTCATGGTTCGTCGGCGCATCAAACCACGGAGCGCAGGATTTCTTCAACGAATTAACCCCGGCCAGAATCCGAATCGAATGCTCTCTCGCCGGGTGCGAGAAAATGCTGAAATTGGCGGCCGGGCTTATCGCTGCGGGCCGGGAGCTCTGGAGGCGGCCAGGCGCGCCGTTGCGCCGCGCACGATGGTTTTTACAACGGCGGGAGATCCCGGCTTGTCGAAACGGAGGATGATCTTCTCGAAAAATAGCTGCGATTCGGAGACCCGCCCCGCATCGGCGAGCGCATCCCCTGCGGATTTCCATGCGGTCAATACTTCCCAGTCTTCGTCCGGATATTTCTTCGCAACGTCGGAATAGAGTTTCACGGCATCGTCAAGGCGGCTCTGCGAGATGCGCACATTTCCCAGGCTGCAAAGTGCCGTCGCACAAAGATGTGAGTGCCCCGGATATTCGCGCAGGAGCTGTTCGTAGCCGCGCGCGGCTGCCGCCAGAAGCCGATCGCGTTCCGCGCCGCGGGCATCGGCGGAAGGAAGATGATAATTCTTGGTGGTGCTGTCGAACAACGCGCGGGCTTTCGCCTCGCGTTGCGCCGGCGTTTCTCGAGGCGCCACGCAACCGGCGACCATCGCCAGCATCAGCATCAGAACTCCACAGACCCATCCGATGGAAGAATCGCGCGCGAATGTTGAAGGGCACGGACTGTCCATGGCTGGCATTCGCAATTTGTGACACCCGCTTTGGCGGGCGCGATTACCGGATGGCGTTGATTCCATGTTTCACTTTGAGTTCGTAGGCAAATTTCTGACGGGCACGCGAGTTGAGTGGCACGATGAATTTAACCTTCGACGCATCCACTTTTTCGTACGGAGCGACGCTGACAAGGGACCAATCCCCGGAGAAATTCCGCCGTATGTCGACCATGACGTCGATGTCCTTCCCATTTTGCACATCGAACTCCCACTCCTCCACCGTCGTCCAGCCGTTCATGTTTCCATTGCCATCGAAGTTCAGGTCGACCTTGGTCCAATTCATCAACACCGGCGTCACCATGACCTCGAGGTCAGGTCCCAAATCCAATTCCACCGATTCCTGGATGGGGATGTATTTCACGGCGGTTCGGCCCACGAAGGAAAGGAGGCTGTCCGCCGACGACAAGCGGAATGCCTTGACGTCGCCATCGGGCAACGGCTCTCTGCCAAGGTTCGACGGTTCGGAATTGGTAAAGCGATAAAAACGGATGACCGAGTTCTGCCATCGCTCCTTTTCAAATTTATAGTAGCTGGTGAGCGGAATCCCGGGAGTGCGAAATGAAGGCAGGCTCTTGCTCCATCCATTGGCAATCGTGTCCCGCCCTTCGACGGTAAAAAGAAAATATTCCCCCAGGCTCTCCTTCACAATTTCCGCGCGTTTTTCCCATTCATCGGAGAAGGCGCCGGCCGTCGCGGTGAAGCGCGCTCTCAGCACCGCATTCGTCGCCAGCATCTCGGTCATCGGCCGGTTCGCGGGATGATCCCGATCAAGCCGTTCGGATTCGCGAGCCAGTTTGGCAATCTCCTCGACGAGACGCACGGTGCCGACGAGGAGCCGGACTTGTGCGTTCTCGTAATCTTCACCGCTGTTGTTGGTGACGCGCACCTGGCCGGAGAGCGTCATGTTCTTTTCAGTTCGCGCCGCTTCGGCCACGTAGTCGGCGGCCCATTTGATGCCGCTGGTGAAGTAACGAATCTCGACGGTGACCTCGCCGGCAAACTCCGATTGGATGCGCCATTCCAGCGTGTTGCCAGCGCGCGGTGGAAACGACACATCCAGCACCTCGACGGCATCGGCATGGTTGAGGGCCTTGAACTCCACGCTGGTGGGATCGATCAGCGTGTTGGCCCAGGAAAATTCCAGCCGGTTCAACCCCTTGCGAAAGGTCAGCACGCGCGTCTCCTTCACCAGCGTTAGGTCCACCGAATTGTAAATGGTCAACTGCACCGTATCGCGGCCGGGCAGAGTGACCACATTGATGCGCCCTTGGGCACCTTGCAGGCCGAGAACCAGCACGAGCAAAGTCATCGGGACTAGGAACGGACGTGGAAGGAACGATGTCATGGCACGATTAACGGGTGGCGTTGGTGCCATGCTTGACGGTCAATTCGTAGGCGAACTTGCGTTGCTCCCGGGATTTGAGCGGGAACACAAACTTCACCTTGTTGGCATCCACCTTGTCGTAGACCGCATCGGTGACCAGCGACCAATCGCCGGAAAAATTGCGGCGGATATCGAGCATCACGTCGATGTCCTTGGAATTTTGCACCTCAAATTCCCAAGTCTCACGGGTGGTCCAGCCTTTGACATTCCCATTGTTGTCAAAGGAGAGGTCGGTCTTGTTCCAGTTCATCAAGGTCGGTTTGACAATGACTTCGCGATCGGCGCCCAGCTCCATTTCAACCGACTCGTTGACGGGGATATATTTGACGGCGCTGCGGCCGACGAAGGCATACAGGCTGTCATCGGTGATGAAACGGAAGGCTTTGACATCGCCATCCGGCAGCGGCTCCCTGCCCAGCTTGCTGGGTTCGGAATTGGTGAAGCGATAGTAGCGCATCACCTGGTCATTCCAGCGCTCGCGCTCAAACTTGTAGTAACTGGTAATCGGCACCTCGGGGGTCTTGAACGACGGCAGCCTCTTTGCCCAGCCATTGGGGATCGTGTCACGGCCTTCCACAGTGTAGAGAAAATATTCGCTGACACCTTCCTTGATGATCTCCTTTTGCTTGTCAGCCATCAGGGCATCGACTCCCAGCATGCGGGTGCGGCTCTCTTCCTTGGCTGCCCGCATCAGAACCGGGGCGGGTGTGGCGGCAGGCATCCCGGCCTGGGCGGCTACCTGCCCCTGTTGGGCAAGGGCAAGGATGTCCTCAACCAATCGAATGACCCCAACGACCAGGCGAATCTGCGCATTCTCATAATCCTCACCGCTATGGTTGGTGACCCTTACCGAGCCCGCGAGCGTCATCGCCTTCTCGTCCCGGGCGGCTTCGGCAACATAGCCCGCGTCCCACCCGATGCCGCTCGTGAAATACCGGATCTCGACAATGACTTCGCCTGCGAAATCGGATTGGATCCGCCATTCAAGCGTGTTGCTGACGCGCGGCGGAAAACTGACATCCAGCAGATCCACCGCATCGGCATGAGTCAGCGGCTTGAATTCGACACTGGTGGGATCAATCAGCGTGTTGGCCCACGAGAATTCCAGCTTGTTCAATCCCTTTCGAAACGTGAGCGCCCTGGTCTCCTTCACCAGCGTGATGTCGGCTGAATTGTAAATCGTCAGCTGCACCGAGTCCCGGCCCGGAAGCGTGACGACGTTGATGCGCGCGCCGGCCGGCAGGGCCACGAACAGGCCCAGCAGCACCCATGCGGCGGCGTTGTCACGAACAGTCTTGAAAGGTCTCATGAAATGGCGGGTAACGGACGGCTCGGCAGGATCAGTAGGTGGAAAGCTCATTGTTGCCCTGCACGTTCAGGCGGTTCAGCTCGAACGTGACGGTGGTTTTTTTGGTCCCGGTCGATTCGGCGGGGAGCGCGAGATGATACTCGAAGGTGAACGCATCCTTTTTGCGAAACTCCTTCGTGTGGGAGTTCTCGACCATTTTCCAGTAGCCGGGCACATGCTCGACAACGACCAAATCCACAATCGTCTTCTTAAAATTTTCGATCTCGATCTTGTACACTTCGTCCTTGTCCCACACGACCTCCTGCTGGCTGTTGTTGCGCCGGATGTTCAGCCGCTCGTCCTTCGTGCGGCGTTGAGTGACTTTCACGTCGCGGCTTTGCCCGATGTAAAGTTTCATCTCCCGATCGACCGGCGTGAGCTGCGCCCAGTCCTCGCCCGTGAACGCCACGCCATCGCCGGGCGCCTCGCCGTCCCGGACCGGCTGCTCCCGGGTCTTGATGAAAATGCGCACCTTTCCCGGCAGCAATGTATGTCTCCCCAGCTTCGAGCTGGCGCTGTTGGTGATGACATAGGAGAGCGGGATTCCCACTGTCTTCTTTTCGTACTCGGGATCCCACGGCAGGGTCGCCGCGTCCCATGTCAGTAATTTTCGGATCGGAAGGGAATCGATCCGTTCGGATAACATCTCCAGGACCTCCTCATGGGCTATCGATTTTTTGAATGCGGCCCCGTAGCCGATTCCCAGTTCGGCTTCGGTCAGGTCCTCGCCGGACTCGTTGCGGAGCCGGAGATAATTGCGCAACGCCAGCGATTTTTCATCCGGCTCGGCAATCGCCTTGTAAACGATGTCGCGGGTGAGGCCGGTGAGCAGGTAGCTGATTCGAACGCGCTCCTCCTGTGCGGCGGGGCTGTTGATTTCCCAAATCAGCGCATTTTCGTTCGGAGGATAACTCGTGTTCAACACGATGACCTTGTCCGGATTGGTCAAGGCCCGAATCTGGATCGAGGTGCCATCGATGTTCACCCCGCGCCACGAGAAGTCGACCTTGTTGACTCCTTTTTGCAGCGCGATAATTCGTTCCTCCTCGATCAACGTGGCGTCCGGATGCGTGAGCGAAACCACCACGCGGGCCCGTTCGGGAAGGGCGACGAGCTTCACGCGCGCGAGCGCGGCGGGAGCAACGACGATGACAAGGAATGCCGTGAGCAGAAGCGTGGTTTTCATTCGGAGTTCAAGGGAACGGAAAGGCGGGAAAGCGCACCGGGCAACTGGCGCCGGCGTTCGCGGGCGAATCGTTTCATTCATGCGGATATTGGACGGGAGAATCCTGGGAATGCTCCCGCGCGGGGCGGGGCCGTCAGGGGAGGGGCGTGGCATCCAGGCGCCGCCGCATCCAGCCGTCGGACTGGAGCAGTCGTGCTTGACGCATCAGCCGCGCAGCGGTTCTGCGATCGCCCAATTGGATGGCGCGCAAGGCGAGGAAATAGGCGGCCACACCCTTGTCGGCCTCGATTTCACTGCGGGAATGGACCTCTCGAAGCAGCGGGACAGCTTCATCAAATCGGCCCTGTTCAGCCAGCACCGCGCCGCGTGTGGTCTTCAGGCTCAGGTTCTCGGGCTGCAGTGCGAGCGCCTGCAAACTCCATTGGTCGGCGTCCTGGAGCAGGTGAGGCAGCCTTTCTTGAAAGGGCATGGCCGCGACGGTATCCAGCAGAAAAAGTTTCTCGGGCAGCAACCCTGGCTCATCCAGGTATTCCGCGCAGAGGATGCACGCCATTTGCCGGCGGCCCGCGCGCAGCATCGCCTTGATTTGTTCCGCCAAAAAGGTGGCACGGATCGAAAGTCCCAGATCGCCGATCGCCAGGAGCGCCGCGAATTGCGCCAGCGCTTCATCGTGGCGTCCGCTCGATCCCAGCATCATCGCCCGCCAGCCGAGAAGCGCGACGTTGTCGGGCGCCCACCGTATGGCTTCCTCGAGAAACGCCGTGGCCTCGACAAAATCGCCGGTGGCGTCGGCCTGTTGCACGCGATGAAAGGACTTTTCGTAATTCGAATCGGGCGGCCAGAAACTGCGCGCGTTGATCTCGGCGCGAAATGCGGTGCGCACTTCATGATGGCGGGTCAACGCCGCCAGCCCATGGGAAGGGGACGGCACCCAGGGCCGGCGCTGAAACCAGATCGCTCCCCAAGCGAACGTCGCCGCGAGCGCCGCGAACAAGCCCGCCGCCAGCCAAAGCACCTTGCTCGCGCCGGACCCCGCCGCGGCCCGTGCCACAAACGCCGCGCACGCAAATGTCACCAGCGCCCCTGTGGCAAACGTCAGCACGCTGAATCGCTTCGCCACCTTTCGCGCCGTGGTGACCTCCTTCACCGGCGCGGTCTCCTGTTCCTGCAGCACCGAGGGCACGCGCCGCTGAAACAGGATCTGGAGCAATGCCAGCCCATCGGAGGGCATTCGCCCGAATGAAGTCGAGCGGGTCCCCGGAAAAAGGTGATGCACCGCCAGCGTCGAATTGGCGATCGAAAACAACGTCCATGGGCTGGCCGAAACCGTCAGGTCGAGCGCCGCGCCGTGCGTACCTCCGCCGAGCCTCCAGGCGACTGCCGCCATCACGACGCTCGCCACCGGGCCGGCGACGTGAAAAACGAAAAGTCTCAACAACCGTTCCCGACCGGCGAACTCCAATGCGCGGGTAAAACCGCCGTAGGGGATCTGTTTGATCTCCAAATTGAATCCGAGAGCCTTGCCGGCAAAAATCGGCGCGCCAAACCCAAGGATAATCTTCTCGACTCGAAGGCCGCACCATCGTCCGGCAACCGCATGCGCCAGTTCATGCGGAAGCGTTGCGAGCACCAAAAACAGCTGGATCAAGAACAGGTTGAGGATGCAATGACCGGCACGCGAACCCGGATCGCGTAGCAGCAGAAAAACACCGCCCAGGCCCAGCACGATATCGAGCACCAAACCGGCCTGAAAAAACCGGCGCTGAAGACGCGCGTGGCAGTTTTGGCAATAGCTGCGGCCGCCGCGAAAGGGAATGGATTCCATTGCGAACAGCTGCCCTTCCGTCGCTTGAATTCCACAGACGTCGCATTTGAATTCCATATTGCCGAACCGCTTCCAGTCAACGGAGGCGCACGTTTGAAAGCAAGCCCGGCTTCGCGGATCCGTCCGGCAACTATGCATCTCGAAGACGTCGTTGGGATCGAA
>JBEEGQ010000361.1:0-30170 GCA_041166945.1 Verrucomicrobiota bacterium | reverse complement strand
CGGGTGATGACGAATTTGCGTTCTACTCGATCGACCTCGATCCGCATCTGCTTGTGGAGGGCGACAACGTGGTGGCGGTGGAAGTGCATCAATTGAGCGGCTCGAGTTCGGACCTGAGTTTTGCCCTCGAACTGCTCGTTCTCACCAACACGACCGCACCCCTGGGCAACACTTTAATCCTTCCGCCGAGCGTTGCGCCGATTGCGGGCGGGTATGGCGCCGGGACATTGCGGGCCGCGAATTTGCGCCTGCAGGAGGTTTACGGCGCGGCCAATTTTCCGCCCAATTTCGCTTTTTGGATCACCGAATTGCGCTTTCGCCCGGACGCCTCCCTCGGCAGCGCGTTCAACACAACCGTCGGCAACATCCAGGTGAATTTGTCGACCACGCCCCGGGCCCCCGGCGCCTTGAGTCTCACGTATGCGAACAACACGGGTGCGGATGACCTGGTCGTTTTTAGCGGCGCGCTGCCGTTGTCGAGCCAGTTTTCCGGCCCCGCGGGTGGGCCGAAGAATTTTGACATCGTGATCCCGCTGACGACGGCGTTTCTCTACGATCCGGGCGCGGGCAATTTGTTGTTGGACGTCCGCAATTTCAGCGGGTCCAGCGCCAGCCCGCTGTCGGGGCAGAATTCGAGCAGCGATTCCGCGTCGCGCATTGCGGGAAGCACGGCGTCGCCCACCGCCAGTGGCGCGGACTCGGGAATCGATGCATTGCAGATTGTTTACACGACCACCAACCCGCCTCCTCGTCCGCCGCCGCCGACAGTGCTGCTGCGGGGGCCCTATTTGCAGCGCGCGACCATGACCAACATCCTTGTCTGCTGGCGCACGAGTGCGATGACGAACGGGATCGTGAAATTTGGCCTCACTGCCGACGCACTCTCCTGGCAGGTGCAGAGCGCCACGATCACCAACAACCAGTACGTGGCCCTGACAAATCTGGCGCCCAACACGAAGTATTTCTATTCGGTCGGCGCCACAGATACCAACCTCGCGTCCGGCCCGACTTATTTTTTTGTCACCTTCCCCGCGGGCGCCAAGCCGACGCGGATATGGGCGCTGGGCGACTTCGGCACCGCAGGCCAGGGTGGCGACACCGCGCCCGCCGTCCGCGATGCCTATTACAATTTTGCCGGCACGCGGCACACGGATGTCTGGCTGATGCTCGGTGATAATGCCTATTCCTATGGCCTGGATGACGAGTATCAGCGCGCGGTGTTCGAGCGTTTTCCCGAAATGCTGCAAAAGACCGTCGCCTGGTCCACCATCGGCAACCACGAAACCTACGGCTCCAACGCCGTCGGGCACATCGCGTATTACGATATTTTCCAGGCGCCAAAAGCGGCCGAGGCGGGAGGCGTCGCGTCCGGCAACCTTCACTATTATTCGTTCAATTACGGGAACATCCATTTCGTCTGCCTGGACTCTGAGCTGAGTTCTTTATTGCCCACGGGCGCGATGGCGGCGTGGCTGCACGAAGATTTAAGTTCCAACACCAATGAATGGCTCATCGCTTTCTGGCACAGCCCTCCTTACACGAAAGGCTCCCATGACTCCGATCAAGACGCTGACACGGATGGACATCTGAAGAAGATGCGCGAGGTCTTCCTGCCCATCCTGGAATCCTACGGGGTCGATCTCGTCCTCGGTGGCCACAGCCACAATTACGAGCGTTCCTACCTGCTCGATGGTCATTACGGGAAATCCGGCACCTTGCAGCCTTACATGATTAAAAATTCCGGCAGCGGCCAGGTCGAGGGCGCCGGCGCGTACATGAAGGCCAGCAGCGGGCCGGACGCCAACCAGGGCGCGGTTTACGTCGTCGCAGGCAGCGGCGGTTTCGCGACGTTCCAAAACGGACATCATCCCGCGATGTACAGCGCGCTGTTGCGCACGGGTTCGCTGGTCCTCGATGTGGATGGCAGCCGCCTCGATGGAATGTTCCTGCGCGAGACCGGCGCCATCGATGATCATTTTACCATCCTCAAAGGCACCAACCCGGGACCCGTCCACTTTTCGCGAATCGACATCATTCGGGGCGCCATCACCGCCATGTTCAAAACCGTCGCAGGCAAAACTTACCGGATCGAGTCGTCCATCAATCTGGAAACCCCCGACTGGAACGATGTCAGCGGACCGATCATCGCCATCGGGCCCACCACCACATGGACCGGTCCAGCCGCGGCGGACGGCGGGAAACGCTTCTTCAGGGTGCTCCAGACAAACTAACGCGGCGTCGCGGGCGATTCGCGCGAAGTGGTTTCGCGGGAAGTTCGTTTGTTGTCCATCGAGGTTTCTGCTAAGTCTCCGTCCCGTTGCGCCTACAAAACTTGTGAAAGCCGTCATCCTCGCCGCTGGCAAAGGCACCCGTATGCGGGAACTCACCAGTGACCTCCCCAAACCCATGCTCCGGGTGCAGGGACAGCCCATCCTCGAACACATCATCACCGGGATTGTCACCGCCGGGATCGATGAGATTTTCATCGTCACCGGCTACAAGGCCGAAACGATCGAAGCCTTTTTTGGCGACGGCCGGAAATTCGGCGTCCGCATCTCCTACGGACGGCAGGTTGTTCAAAACGGGACCGGCAAGGCCCCCGAGATGGCGCGGGAATTCGTCGGGACCGACAATTTCCTGCTCACTTACGGCGATATCCTGGTCAAGCCACAGACGTATCCACAAATGTTGCGGCGATTCAGCGAGGCGGATTTCTCCGGACTCGTCACGGTCATTGGAAGTCAGGACGTCACCCAGGGCGGACTGAACTTTTTCGACGATCGTTTCTGCCTCACTCGCCTGGTTGAAAAACCGACCGCCGAACAGGTCGAGGAACTTCGGCGCGAGGGCTGGCTGAAACCCGGCCAGGTCGCCTGGTACAACGCAGGTATTTATGTCTTCCGCCCCGTCCTGTTCGAATTCACGAGCCGATTGCAAAAATCGCCTCGCGGTGAATACGAATTGACCGATGCCCTCAACGCCATGGTCGCAGCCGGCTTGCCCATCGCGGGCATGGAAATCGAAGGACGCTGGGTGGACGTTCGCGATCCGGAAGTCCTCGAAAAACTGGAGAAGGAACAATCCCGGTAAGTCATCGCCATGGACCCTAACGCGCGGGGGTAAAGAAAAGCTCTATTGCCCGACTGTCAAAGATGTCTCCGGTTAGCATGCCAGAAAAACCCTGAGGCGAAATGTTGCCTAACGTGAGGTACCACCCGAGACGAAACGACGCGGAATCGCCTATCCGAGCCTTGAATTTGATGGTGCTCTTGTTCTGCTCGGTTATGTCCATCGCGTCCCAAAACACCCATCCATTGGTGTTGAGGTGCTCGATGGTGCCTGACCACTCCCCTCGGGTCTGAGCAAGCCGATAACGGTAGGGCCAGTCCGCGTCTTTAGTCGTGCCGATGTAGCGAGCCGACGGGGCCGGGGGATTGCACCCGGCGAGAAACAGCCAGGCCGCGCAAGCTACCGCCCCAAGGCTAAACTTCTGGAATTTCATATCGCTGATCGTCCCAGCCTGCGCAGTGAGGCACAGGCCACGCCGATGTGAAAACATACCAACTCAAACTCACCGATGACCCACAAAACTTTATCGACCGCCACTCATCTGGCCAAGCCCAAGATTGCGGCGCCTTGGGTCGACGTTGCCACCGCATTTCAGCCGCCCTGTAGGGGCGGCATATCGCGACCTTACAGGCCGCCGGATTTTTTTTGTTGCTGGTTACCCAGCCCGTTGGGCAGGGCTGAGGGATGATGACCCTTTGGGCCAGGCACAACTGCACCGAGTCCATTGGGCTGGGGCACATGTGGAAATGAACCTCCGCGCCAATCTCAGGCCCGACGGGCCCGCCATCCCTCAGCCCAAGGCAACGCCCTGGGTCGACGTTGCCACCGCATTTCAGCCGCCCTGTAGGGGCGGGATACGGCTAACTTTCAGGCCGAATGTTGAGTCGGCCCAAATCCCCAACCCATCGGGTTGGGTTGAGCGATGACGCGCCGTTGATGCTGACAGCCTTTGGCCAACTGAAAGACAGAGAGAATCGGATTTCATCCCTCTCCCGTAATACAAGACTTTGTGTCGGAGTCGAATTCTCTGTTCCGAGAATCGTAACCAAACCCCGGCGTCACCTATTCCGCGGCATTTCTCTTCTCGAATCTTCCGTATCGCAACGCGAGGGTCGGGAGGACCAGGAGATTCAGCAACGTGGAAGTGATCAATCCCCCGAGAATCACGATGGCCATCGGCCCTTCGATCTCGCGGCCCGCATCGCCCGCGCCCAACGCGAGCGGAAGCAGTCCCAGCGCCGTCACGATCGCGGTCATCAATATCGGGATGAGCCGTTCCGCGGCGCCCCGCATGGCAGCCTCGAGTCCCCATGTCATGCCCTCCTCCTGAACCAGATGCTCGAAATGCGAGATCATCATGATCGAATTGCGCGTCGTGATCCCGAACAGGGTGACGAATCCGACCAGCGAACCGATGGTCAGGCCGCCCTCGCCTTTTTCCCCAAGCAACGTGGTCAGCCACACCGCCATGACTCCGCCGACCAGCGCAAAAGGGACATTCACGAGCACGAGCAAGAGGTGGCGCCAGTTCCGGAATACGACGGTCAGGAGGAGCAGGATCCCCACCCCCGCGATCGCGGCGTGCAACAATAACTGCCGCGTCGCCTGCGCCTGGGCCTGCGCCGCTCCGCTGAATACCGCGTAAACTCCGCCGGGGAATTTGATTTTCGCACCGATTTGTTCCCGCGCATCCACAACGAAGCTGGCGACGTCCCGTCCTTCGGGCGTGCAGGTGATCGTCTGCCGCCGGCGCGTCCCTTCATGCAGGATCGAATGGCGGCCGCTCGTGCGATAAACATCCGCCAGCTCGTTGAGCGGCAGGCGCAGTCCCTGGGAACTGCGCAGTTGAAGCGCGCCCAGCGTTTCAGGATCGCGCCGATGGGAGTCCTCCAGGATCACGGCCACGTCTGAAACGCGATTTCCCTGGTAGGTCTGCGCCACCACGGTCCCCTGGTAGGCGGTCTGAATGGCTTCGAGGATTTCCACGGGGCGAAATCCAAACTGGGCGAGTCGCTCGGAACGCAATTTGATCGCCATTCGCGGCGCGCCTGGAGGCGACTTCAATTGCACATCCTTCGCGCCTTCCACGTGTCCCAGCACCTTCACCACTTCACGCGATTTCGCATCGAGCGCATCCAGGTCATCTCCGAAAATGTTGATGACGACCGGCGCTGTTTCGCCCGTGAGGGTTTCGCCGATGCGATCTCCCAGGAATGTGAGCACTTCAAACTGGATCCCGGGAAAACCCTCCAGAATTTTCCGGATCTCGCCCGCCATCTTTTCCTCCTCGTCGGCGGGCATCGCTTTCAAATCCACATGAAACTCGCACCGATGCGGCCCCCAGGGATCCTCGCCCTGCTCAGCGCGACCCACCTGTTGCTCGACCGTCGCGATATGGGGATCCCTCAGAAGCGCCCCGGATATGCTTTTCCCGATGCGCAGCATTTCGGGCAGCGAAGTTCCAGGCGCCGCGTTGACCTGCAGCACAAAGTGGCCTTCGCGAAACTCGGGCAGAAATTCCTTGCCGAAGAACGGAAGCTGCAAAATCGCCGCCACGCACAACAAAACCACCAGCGCGATCATCGCCCGCGGCCATTCCGCGACGAAGCCCAGTCCGCGCCGATAAACTTTCTTGAGCGCCGACTGGAGCCGCGGCTCGTCGCTGTTTCGCACGCCGCGCGCAAAGAACAGCAACGACAGGGCGGGCGTCACCGTCAGCGCCACCCCCAACGATGCCATGATGGCGAGGATATAGCTCAACGCCAGCGGCGCGAAAAAGCTGCCCTGCAGACCGGTCAACGTCAGCACCGGCAGGAAGACCAGCGCGACGATGAACGTCGCATACACCACCGCCGTGCGGACCTCGAGGGAGGCGTCCAGCACCACCCGGAATGCCGAACGCGGCCGTCCCAGCGCCTGGTTTTCACGCAGACGCCGGAATATGTTCTCCACGTCAATGATGGCGTCATCGACGACTTCACCGATGGCGATCGCCAGTCCGCCGAGGGTGATGGTGTTGAGCGTGACGCCAAACTTGTCGAGCAGGATGATGGCGCTGAGCAGCGAAAGCGGAATGGCGGTGATCGAGATGAACGCCGTGCGAAAATGGCCAAGGAAAAGGAACAGGACCACCGCCACCAGCACGCCACCCAGCAGCAGCGAATGGCGGATATTCTTGAGCGCCACTTCGATGAACGTCGCCGGCCGATGCAACCGGTCATAACACTGGATGCCCTCCTTCGCAAAAACCGGCGCCATGTCCTTGAGCGCCTGCTCGAGGTCGTGCGTGACCTCCAGCGTGTTCGCGCCGTATTGGCTCGACATCGTCAGCAGCACGCCGGGCCGTTCCTGGACAAGGGTGTCTCCAAATTTCGGTTCCGCGCCCTCCTTCACGGTGGCGACATCCTTGAGTCGCACAGGCGTGCCATTGGTGAGTGAGGCCATGATGACGATGTTGGCCAGCGCCTGCGCCGAGAGGGATTGGCCTTCGGTCTGAAGCGTGATGCGCTGGTTCTCGGTTTCGATGAATCCGGCGCCGCGAACGCCGCTGGCCAGGCGCGCGGTGTTCAACACATCCGGCAGCGAGAGGTCATACGCGATCAATCGATCGGGCCGAACCTGGATTTGCAACTGCCGCACCTCGCCGCCAAAGCTGCTGCATTTGGCGACGCCCGGCACCGCCAGCAGGCGGGGTTTCAACGTCCAGTCCGCAAACGTCCGCAGCTCCATTGGCGTCAGTTTGTCCGATACAAGACCGATCTTCAGCAGATCCATCGTCGACGAAGTCAGCGGCGTCATCTTCGGCGCCTTCACTCCCACCGGAAGCTGGCCGGCTGTCTCGCCCAGTTTTTCTGCCAGCATCTGGCGCGCGAGAAAGACATCGGTCCCTTCCTTGAACACCACCGTGATGATCGACAATCCCTGGATCGATTCCGATCGGATCGATTCCTGGTTGCCGAGGCCGTTCACCGAGTTTTCCACGGGCCGGGTGACCAGCGCCTCGACCTGCTCCGGCGAGAGACCGGGGCACTCGGTCTGGATGACCACCTGCGGCTGGACGAAGTTGGGAAAAACATCGAGCTTCGAATTGCCAGCCACGTAGATGCCGTAGCCCAGAAGCACGCACGAGAGCGCGACCACGATGCCTTTGAACCGAAGGCTGAAGGTGACGATGGCGTTCAGCATGGCCAGAGCAGGCGCGCCCTATTTAAAATGCCGGATTCGAGGCCCGACCAACACTCACCGTTCCATTCGATGGAAATTGTCCTCATTCCTCACCTCCCTGCCCCTTCAATTCCTCCGAGAGCAATTGCTGGGCACCCACGACCACGATATTTTGCCCCGGCTTCAATTCTTCATCGATGAACCAGCCCTTCGCAGTCGGATGATGCAGCTCGATTTTCTTTCGTTCGAACAACTCATCGGCCGTCTGCAAATAAATAAACGCCTCCGCTTCATGCCGAACGACGGCCGCACGGGGCACTGTCACCCCTTTCTCCTCCGCGCCGCCCGCATCCAGCCATGCCACAACCGTTGCTCCAGGGGTGAATGCGGAATTCTTCACGAGCAACAGAAATCCCTGCCCCTGGGTCTGCGGATCGGCCGTGGACGCCGCTCCCAAAAACTGGGCCTCGACCGGATTGTCAGGCGAGGACATCGACGCGATGCGCACCTTGGACGGCGGTGCCTTGAGGGCGTCGCCGAGGGGAACATCCACACGCACCAGGGCCATATCGAGTGTGGCCAACGCATGAACAAATGCGGGCAGATCCGCCTGGGCGGCGATCGGTTTGCCCCAGGCCGTCACCATTTTCACCTCGGCGGTCTGGAGCAACAGTTGATCCCGGCGGGCTGTGGCTTCGGCGGCTTCAAGGACGCGGGTTGAAACATTTTGATCCTGCGCGTGCAAAATTTTCAGGCGGTTCAACTCCTTCGTCGACGCGTCGAGGGCCACGCGGGCCGAAGCCACCTCCGCCAGCGTCGCGGCGAGTGGAGCGGGATCCATGACGCGGCCGAATGCTTTGATTTCAGGCGACAGCGTGGCGGCCTCCAGCGGGGCGATTTTCAGGCCCGCCTGCTCCTGTTCCTTTTTGTCGAGCTTCACATAGGTTTGATCATTGGTATGAAGCACGTGCGATTCCTCCTTGTGCTCCTCCTTTTTCGCCTCGGGTTCATGGCCGCCATCGTGGTGTCGGAGAAACGTCCATGTGACCGCGGCGCCGATGATAAGGCCCGCGAGAATTCCGAAAATGGATTTGATCACGGCTTGTCCTTCATGGTTTGCGAACGGGGATTTTGTTCGAGTGACTTGAGGGCGCTGAAAGGAACCTGCAATGCGTCCTCGAGATGGCCGAGCGCCAGCGCCGCCCGCGATCGCGCATCCAGCACAGGCATCTCGGCCAAAGCCGCCTCGAGCCGGGCCGAAGCGGCCTCCAGCCGATCCGCCCCGCCGGCCTGGAATGCCGATTCAAGCGAGGCCGCCTGGCGTTTCTGCGCTTGCAGGATCGCCTCGCTGTTCCTGAATTGCTCTTGAACGGCCGCGTGTCCCTCCACCGCCTTGTCGATCTCCGCGATGACCCTCGCCTGAAGGGCAAGAAACCTTGCGGCCACCTCGACGCGCCGGGCCTCGGCCTCCGCGATCGGGCCCTGGTTCCGATTGAGAACCGGCAGTTCCATCGACAGCCCCAGGCTCCATTTATGTTCGCCCTGATCAAATTGATAGCCCGGGTTCAAATGCACATCCGGATATTGTTTGGCGATTTCCAAATGCAATGCCGATTCCGCCGCCGCATATTCCGCAATGACCGCGAGAACATCCGGCCGGCTCGTCAACGCCAGTTCCCGCGCTGCCGCCCCCGGAAATGGATCCGCTGCGTTGGACGGGAACAGTGAATCTGCGTCGATCACCAGAGCGCGCACGGCCGACGCCGGCAGACCGAGCGACGCAGCGACGCGGACGCGAGCCTCGGTCAGTTGTCGTCGCGCGTCGGACTCCTCGGCGGAAAATCTCAACCGGGCGATCCGCGCCGGGGCGACCTCGGTGGCGGAAATGGCGCCGCCAGCCAGGCGTTGTTCGAGCAAAGTCACCACCTGACTCTGCAGCTCGAGCTGTCGTTGAAGCAGCTCGACACGCCGTTGCAGTGCGTTGCTTTCCAGCACCACGGTTCGCAGCTCGCTGCGTACCTGCCACGCCGTCGCCAGGATGTTGAGCCGGGCGGCCTCGGAGAGATGACGGGCATGCGTGATGCGTTTTAGTCGTTTGCCCGCTGTTTCGATCGGCACGTCGATGGTCGCGGAGGGAAACCACGGCGAAACGCCATGCGGTGGATTGGCACTCACCCCGGGAGTCACGCTGAGGACGGGGTTGGGCCGTCCGCCCGCGGTATGAACGCCCGCTTTTGCGACGCCCCATTGCGCCCGCGCGACATCGAGGCTGGGATGATAATAAAAAGCCGCCAGGGTCAGCGCCTGAAAATCCCACCGGGGCGGCGGCCATTCCGAAAATTCATGATGCAGGCTGGTCTCGATGAATTCGCGAAGCCCGGGATCCTCGATCGAACGGGCTTCCAGCAACGCCGCAGTGCGCGCGGGATCGAGCGGCCTGGACTCAAACCTCGCGCAGCCCGCCAGCAAAGCGGACGCTAGAATCGCCTGGCAACATTGGCTGAGAGGTTTCATTCAAGGCGTGAAAGCGGACGGAGATTGATCAGCGCAAATGCACGAGGCAATGACAAATTGAAAGGCACCCATGACAAATCCGTCACCGGACCGGTTGCAGCGCCGGTCGGCGGCTCGGCGCTTCCTCCTGAGCCGCTTTCCTCCTCCATCTCATGCGCCGCCCGCCTTCTTGAATAGGACAATCCGATTGGTGTTCGTCCCTTTCGCCATGTTGTCGACCCCCCAGCAGTTGGCTGTTTTCGTAAATTCCTGGGCGTTGATTAGGATCAGGACCGGCTCGAACCCAGCCGCCACGCCGCACGGCACGACCGTCTCTTCGAGTTTAACCGAGCCCCCTCGGACCTCGCCGACTTCAAATGCCACGTGGCCGCCCGGCTTCACAACGCGGTGCA
Organism: Verrucomicrobiota bacterium; assembly: GCA_041166945.1. Lineage (GTDB taxonomy): Bacteria > Verrucomicrobiota > Verrucomicrobiia > Limisphaerales > JADJPG01 > DASTLJ01. Next base: position 20,031 of record JBEEGQ010000361.1, on the reverse strand, counting down.
ATTCCCGGAACACCGCGCTCATCGCCTCGCGCCAGTCCTCCAGTTTGCGAAGCATCGTGATGGCCACCGACTTTACGTCGAGACCGACAAACCAGCAGCGCAGCCAGTTGTCGGCGTCGTATTGCACCACATCGAGAAACGGCGGGGAGGTCACCACCAGGCTCACGGAATCTGTTCGGAGTGACGGCGTGGACTCGCAACTGGCAGTGATCCATTGAGCTTTGCCGGCGACGCTCGAAAGCCTGCGCCGGATTTCAGGCGTGCAATCGCCCAGAAGTTGCCGCGATTTTTTCAGCAGAATGGTCCGAATATCGCGAAGCGGCGGCGTCTGCCCCCGTTTTTCGTTAATCTTACGCTGCGCCTTCGGCGACGTCGCCTGGTTTGGCGGCAGCGTATAAACGGAAAAAAATCCGTTCGAATGGCCCGTGAGCCGGTTGATGGCCACCATCCGGAGCCACTCATCCACCCCGTCCAGCAACCCCTCCTTTTGGCGTTCCACAAAATAACGTTTGAGCGATGAGATCGCGCGCAAAACTTCCGGATGATAAAACGCCAGCAGGTCCTCGGGCTCATCCGCCGGATTGTCGAGCGGCAGTTTCCCGACGCGCAGCGCGATTTCATCCAGCGTCGGCGGACGCAGACGCGGCGCGGTGAGAATCGCGCTCAAGGGATTCACGTCGCAGCCGGCGGGCGACCGATGCAGCAGCGCGGCCTCGATGGGCGTCGTGCCACGCCCCATGAATGGGTCATAGACGATTTCATCGCGCGCCGTGAGACGTTCGATAAAAAAGCGCGGGAGCTGCGGCTTGAAACAGGCGCGGTAGGAAATTTCCTGGAGACTGCTGGCCTGTCGCTGGCGCGCCGTCCAGAACTCGTTCACAAATGTCGGGATTTCCAGTGCCTCCGATCCGCCGGTTTCCACCCGCGTGACAAGCTGCCTGGTGGCCTCCCCGAATTCGCGAAACTCCGCAAGTTCATCCCGCAGCGACCCCGTTGCGCGACGGACCACGCGCGCGGGAGCCGCCAACGGCAGATCAAAGGGTAATTCCAATGCTTCAAGTGGCATTGGGAGAAATCACACCATCCACCGCGCAGCGGGACAAGTGTTCTTTGTAGGGCGCGAAGGGATAAAAAGCCTCCTCTCCCCCTCCCTCTCCTCCATTTCAGAAATGGAGGAGAGGGTGCCCGAAGGGCGGGAGAGGAGGAGCCTGGCAAGAATTATCCAGTCCTGGGATTGCACATTTCGAAACCCCGCAACAGCTTGACAAGGCCGCCAAGCCGGGCAGTTTCAACCCTCGTGCTTCGTCAACCTGCCGTCATTCGTCATTCGTCATTCATCACCTGATCCGTGCCGCTCCTCGATATTCGCAACCTGCAGCTCGAGTTCCGGCGCGATGCCGGCGTGCTGCGCGCATTGGACGGCGTCTCGCTCGTGATGGAACGCGGCGAAACGGTTTGCCTCGTTGGGGAGAGCGGCTCGGGAAAAAGTGTCACTGCCCTCTCCATCGCCCGGCTCGTGCCGACTCCTCCTGCGCGGTATGTCGGGGGTGGGATTTTTCTGGAAGGTCGCGATGTGCTCACCATGTCGCCGCCGGAATTGCGCGCCATTCGCGGCGGCGTCGTCAGTTATGTCTTCCAGGACCCCGCTGCGTCATTGAACCCGGTCTTTCGCGCCGGCCATCAAATCCTCGAGTCGCTGAAACTTCATCGTCCGGCCGCCGCCACGAACGCCGAGGTGGTTCGCCTGCTGAAACTCGTCGGCATCCCCGCGCCGGAGACCCGCGCGCGCAGCTATCCGCATGAGATGTCCGGCGGCATGCAGCAGCGGGTGATGATCGCCATGGCGCTCGCCTCGCAACCAAAACTTCTCGTGGCTGATGAACCGACCACCGCTCTCGACGTGACCATCCAGGCGCAGATCATCGAGTTGCTTCGCGATCTCAAACAACGGCTCGGCATGGCCATCCTGCTCATCACCCACAATCTGGGCATCGTCGGTGACATCGCCGATCGGGTCGCTGTCATGTATGCCGGACAGATTGTGGAGATGGCCCCCGCGCGCGAATTGCTGCGGCGCCCGCTCCATCCCTACACGCGAGCCCTGATGGATTCGGTCCCGAAACTGGGGTCCCATGCCCAACGGCTTATCACCATTCCCGGCAATGTTCCCAGGCTGGGGGCCTTCCCGGCCGGCTGCCGGTTTCATCCCCGTTGCAGGAAGGCGCAACCCGAATGTGCTCAGCAACCGCCGCAATTGGTGGAGGTCGAGCCGCGGCGGTGGGTGCGGTGTCCCTTCCCCGAGCCATGAACTTCGACGAACCCGGCGCGACAACTCCATCGTCCGCGCGCTCTGCGGGCGCGTTGCTGGATATCCGTAATCTCAAAGTTCACTTCCCGGTGCGACACGGCCTCTTTCGGCGGGCGCGGGAATTCGTCCGTGCCGTCGATGGGGTAAGCTTGAGCCTCGCGCGCGGTGAGACGCTCGGCCTGGTGGGCGAGAGTGGCTGCGGCAAAACAACCCTCGGCCGCGCCGCCATCCGGCTGCTCGAGCCGACCGAAGGCGAAATCTTCTTCGAGGGCCAGGACATCACGAAACTGGACGGAACCGCCCTGCGTTCGCAGCGTAAAAAGTTCCAGATGATTTTTCAGGATCCCTACGGATCCCTCGACCCGCGGATGACGGTCGAGCACATCATCGGCGAGGCCCTCGACATCCATCGACTCGCGCCCAACGGCGCCGCGCGACGAAACGGGGTCGAATCGCTGCTCGCCGATGTCGGCCTGGACGCCTCGCATGCGCAACGTTACCCGCACGAATTCAGCGGCGGCCAGCGCCAGCGTATCGGCATCGCCCGCGCGCTCGCAGTCGAGCCGGAATTAATTGTCTGCGACGAACCTGTCAGCGCTCTGGATGTTTCGGTTCAAGCGCAGATCATCAATCTTCTGCAGGATTTGCAGCGTGACCGCGGCCTGGCATTTCTGTTCGTTGCGCATGATCTCGCGGTGGTGGAACACATCAGCCACCGGGTGCTGGTGATGTATCTGGGACGCATCGTGGAATCCGGGAAAGCGGCGGCGGTGTGCCACACTCCAAAGCATCCCTACACGCAGGCGCTGATTTCCGCGGTCCCACAGGTCGATCCCGACACAAAACGCGCGCGTATCCTGCTGTCCGGTGATGTGCCTTCCCCCATCCATCCGCCCGGCGGTTGCCCATTCCACCCACGCTGTCCCATCGCTGTGCCTCAATGCGAAATCGAAGTTCCGGCGTTGCGGGAGATCACCCCCGGCCATTGGGTGGCGTGTCATTTGGCGAAGTGACCCGACATTGTCCGTCGTTGGTATTGCCACAATTTTTCCAAGGATGAAATAGGAGCGTTCATCCCACTGATAAATAGTCACCGAATGTGCGACAGAACGAGGTGGCTCGGGCTTTCAGCCCTCCATTATTTTTTCGGCGATGTTCCTGGGGCGTTTGCCCCAAGCTGGTATGGCGGTGCGCCGTTGGCGCGAAGTCGCATCATGGCCGTCGCCCCGAGGCGGGCCGAAAGCCCTTCCTATCTCAGCCCGGGGCACCGCCCCAGGAAAAAGGTCCGAAAGAGCATAAAGGGCTGAAAGCCCGCCCCCCCAATCCCACACCAGGGACGCCCGATTTAACGGGCCAACAATCGTGGCGTTTCAACCTCGCCCCACAAACGGCCCAGGGCCAGGCCAAAGGCCCTTGCCTCAGGTAACCCCCCAGGACTCTTTGGGTTGTTGAACGGGAAGGTTTTGCCTCTAACGACGCGGCGCGACACGGATTTGCCTGAAAGAGGGCGCTTTTTGCACGCGGCATGGTTGGTGCTCAACAGCGCCGCGGGTCACGCTCTGTTATGATAGACGCCCTGTTCAATCAGCCTAATTACGTGGCGGCCAAGAAAATGTTGGACGCCACGGTGCTGCGTCATGAAGCGATTGCCAGCAACCTGGCCAACATCGAGACCCCTGGCTACAAGCGGATCGATGTGGCGCCCGCCTTCTCCACAGAACTTCAATCGGCGATCGCCAGCGGCAATTCGGATCAGATCGCCGGCGCCCAACCCCGGTTGTCCGTCGATTCAGCCGCCACCGCCGGCAATCGCGATGGCAACACGGTGGAGCTGGAGACGGAACTGGCGGAGATGAACAAGAACTTTCTGGCGCACGCCATGGAAACGCAACTCGTCACGGGCAATCTCCTCAAGCTGCGCCTCGCGATCACCGGCCGGTCCAGCTGAGCGCTCATTTATGATCAACATTCTTCCCGGGGTCAATCTCACCACCGCCGCGCTCAATGCCGAGCGGGTTCGCATGGAGGTGATTTCGCAAAACATCGCCAACGTCAACACCACCCGCGGGCTGGACGGCAAACCGTATCAGCGCGAGCACGTGGTGTTTGAAACCGTTCTGCGGCAGGCCGCCGGGGATTCGATCGGATCCCCTCAACAGGTGATCGCCAGCCGCATCGAAAAGGATGAGCGCGCCCCCAATCTTGTTTATGAACCGGGCCATCCCGATGCCAACAGCGACGGAATGGTCGCCATGCCGAACATCAACATGCAGCAGGAGATGGTGGATCTGATCGCCGCATCGCGCGCCTTCGAGGCCAATCTTGCGGTGATGAAAAATGCCCGGAGCCTGGCGCTGCAAAGCCTGGCCATCGGCAAGCGCGTCTAGCCGATTTTCGCCTTCTGACATTTCATGAATCCGCTCTCCGTCATCCGCGCTTATGCACCGGCCCTCCAGCCGATGCCGTTGCCGCGTGTCGGAGCCGAAGCACCTGCGGCCACGATTCCGTTCAAGGAACTCGAAGCGCTGCCCTCGCCGGTCGGGTCGCAGCCGATCGGGCGGACCGACGGCGCCGCCCCCACGTTCGACGGTTTGTTCGGCAAGCTCGTGGGTGAGGTGAACCAGAAACAGGCCACGGCGGGCGCGGCCGTTTCGGGGTTGATGAATGGCAACAGCGTCTCCCTTCACCAGGCCATGATCGCGATGGAGGAAGCCAGCGTCTCCTTCCAGCTGATGGTCGAGGTGCGCAACAAACTTTTGGAATCCTACCAGGAACTGATGCGAATGCAGCTTTGACGTAATCCATGAATAAAAGCCTTTCGCAACTTGGACAGCAGCTGCTCGCGGCCTGGAGGCAGCTCGGGCTCAACCAGCGCATCAGCGTTGGCCTCGCCTTCATCGTGGTCCTCGGAGTCCTCTGCAGCCTGGCCATCTGGTCAGGCCGCGTCGATTACGCGCTCCTCTACGGAAAACTCGACGATACCGAGGCCGCAAAGGTCATCGCCTTCCTCGATGAAACCAAGGTGCCCCACAAGATAGGCCAGGGCGGCGCGGCGATTTATGTGCCGCGCGACAAGGTCCATGTCGCCCGGCTTCAACTCGCCGCCAAGGGCGTCCCGCGCGGGGACGGCGTCGGGTTCGAAATTTTCGACAAACCCAATTTCGGCATCTCGGATTTTGTGCAGCGCGCGAATTATCTGCGGGCCATCCAGGGCGAACTGGCGCGGACCATCTCACAGCTGGACGAAATCGAGGCGGCGCGGGTGATGATCGTGATGCCCGAGAACCGGTTGCTTGTCGACAACCACAAGCGCGCGACGGCGTCGGTCTTTGTGAAGGTCAAGGGCAACGGGCAGCTCGCGCCGTCGGCCGTCAATTCCATTCGGTTCCTGGTGGCCAATTCGGTCGAGGGATTGCAGGCGGGGCAGGTGATCCTGGTGGACAACCGCGGCAATGTGCTTTCCGAGAACAGCGATTCGGACTCGCTCGTGGGCTTGACCGCGAGTCAGCTTTCCGCGCGCCGGAGTCTGGAACAATACCTCGCCCGAAAGGCGGAAGGGATGCTCGAGGCTGTCCTCGGCCCCGGCCAGGCCGTGGTCCGTGTGTCGGCCGAGATCAACCTCGATTCGCTCACCCGCACCGAGGAGAGGTACGATCCGGACGGCCAGGTCCTGCGCATTTCAACCATCAACGACGAAAGCACCGACACCACGGGCGCGGCATCCGGCGGCGGGGCGCCGGGAGTGACGGCGAATATCGGGGAAACCAACGTCGCGTCCGGCGCATCGGGCAGCAACAGCCGCAACAAAAAGAAGGTCACCAACAACCAATACGAAATCAACCGCACGACCAGCAACATGACCCAGCTCTCCGGCGGCTTAAAGCGCGTGAGCGCAGCGGTGTTTGTCGCCGCCCGCCACGAAGGCTTGGGAACAGAGCGCAAAATGATGCCGCGCACTCCCGAGGAACTTGAAAAACTCCGCCACATCGTCCAGAGCGCCGTCGGCATCCAGGCCGGTGACCCCACGCGACGCGATGAAATCACTCTCGAAGAAATGCCATTCAGCGAGCCCTTGGCCGAAGTCGCCCAGGATATTGGCAAGCAGGAGAAACGGCAGTTTTGGTGGAACCAGGTCCAAAACCTCGTCTACCCGGTTCTGGCCCTCGTGGTGTTCGTTATTTTCTGGCGCGCACTCCGGCGCACGAGCGCCGCGCCGGTGTCCGATGGCATCCCGATCGAAAGCCAGCCTGTCCCTGTCACGGGCACCAGCCGAAGCCACGGTCAGAAGGCGGACGTGACGGAATGGCAGCAACGCGATGTGGACGTCCCGGGAGTGGTCTCCGTGGATGTGTTCAACAAAATCGTGCGCGAAAATCCGGATAACGTCACGCAGGCCATTCAATCCTGGCTGGCCCGGAGCAATTCCATCCCCCGCTAACCGCCATGTCTTCCATCGCCGAACTCACTGCCTCCGCGCCGCCGGACATTTCGAAGATGACGAAGGTGCAAAAGCTGGCGGCGCTTTTGATCATCCTGGGACCCGAAAGCGCCGGACAGATTTTAAAAACGCTGGAGCCGCATGAACTCGAGCAGGTCTCGGCCGAGATGGCCCGCCTGCCGATGATCACGCACGAGTTGCGCGGGGAGATCATGCGCGAGATGTCCGAGGTGGCCCTCACCGCGGGCACCTCGGTGCGGGGCGGCGTCGAGTTCGCGCAGGCGGCTCTCGAAAAGGCCGTCGGTCCCGGCAAGGCCCTCGACATCATCCAGCGCGTCACTCCCGGTCGCGCCCCCTCCTGCCTTCTGCAACGGGTGGTCGAGCTGGACCCGCGACTGCTGTTCAACCTCATCAAGGATGAACATGCGCAAACGATCGCCATGGTCACCAGCTACGTGCGCCCCGACAAGGCGTCCGAGCTTTTTTCCATGCTCCGGCCCGAGCTGCGCGACCAAATCATCGAACGCCTCGCCACGCTCGGACCCACGCCAGTCGAGGTGCCGGAGATTGTCGCCGACGTCCTTCAGCGGCGGCTCAGCGGCAAAACCATCCGCGGCCTGAACCAGAGCGGCGGCGTAAAGTCCGCGGCGGACCTCCTCAATGCGCTGAACAAAAATGTCAGCAAATCGATCCTCGCTTCCCTCGAGGAACGCAATGCCGAGCTGGGTCAGGCCATTCGCCACAAGATGTTTACGTTCGCCGATCTGGGCACGCTCGATAACGCCTCCCTCCAAAAGGTGCTGCGCGAAGTCGACATGCGCGACCTGGCGCTCGCATTGAAAAAATCCGACGACGCCTTCAAAGCCAAGCTGCTGGGCGGCATCTCCAAACGCGCCGCGGAAACCGTCAATGACGAGATCAGCATGATGGGCTCGGTGAAGCTGAAGGAGATCGACGCCGCCCAGATGCGCATCGTCGAGGTCGTGCGCCGTCTCGAGAATGATGGCGAGCTCGACCTGGAGGCGTTGCGGGAGGCGGCGGCCGCATGACGCGCGCAGGCCATTCCATCCCGTTCCCGCAGCCATTGCGGGGCGTTCGGTTTTCCGGGTCTTCCTCTTCCGAGGAGGCGCTCGCACGGCAGATGGAGGATCGCGAAAAAGCGGCGGGCGAACTCGGCCGGCAACAGGGCGAAAAGGCGTTGAGCGAGCAATTGCTGCAACAGCGCGCCGAGATGTTGCAGCTCCAACAGGGTGTCCTCGAATCGTTGCGCCGAACCATCCCCCAGGTCGTGCGCGACAGTGAACACGCCCTCGCCGCACTGGCCCTCGAAGTCGCGCGCAAGCTCGTCAGCGGCCTTCCCATCTCCGCCGAAATGGTCGAGGCCTCCATCCACGAGGCACTCGCGCAGGTCGAGGAAACCACCGAATGCCACATCCACCTGCATCCGGATGACTGCGCCCTGCTGGAACAATTTGATCCCGGTTTCCTCTCCGGACGGCCCGGACCTGTGCGCACCCATTTTCATCGCACCGCCGGGGTCGAACGCGGCGGATGTCTCGTCAAAACGCGCTTCGGCATCATCGACGTTCAACGCGACACCAAGATGGCGTTGCTCGAGAAATCGCTGCTGGCATGATCGATGTCCCGGAAATCTCGTCCAGCGCCCCGACGCATCTGAACCGGCTGATCCAGCGGGCGCGCCAGACGCGAGTGATCGAAACCCGCGGCCGCGTGGTGCAACTCACCGGTCTTATCATCGAATCCGAAGGCCCCCTGGCCGCGGTCGGCGAAGTCTGTCGCATCGAATCCGCCCGGCATGACGGCGTCACCCTGGCCGAGGTGGTCGGATTCCGGAATCATAACCTTCTCCTGATGCCGCTGGGTGAGATTCACGGCATCCATCCCGGCAGTGAAGTAACCGCGCTTGGCGGCCCGCTGCAGGTTCCCGTCGGCGACGCGATGAAAGGCCGTGTCATCGACGGCCTCGGCAATCCCATGGACGGACTGGGGGCCTTGGATACCGAGCAGAGGGTGAGCCTGAATCTGCTGCCCCCACATCCGCTCAAACGGCAGCGCATCCGGGAAGTTTTACAAACAGGCATCAAAGCCATCGACACTTTCACGCCGTGCGGACGCGGGCAGCGGCTTGGAATTTTTGCGGGCAGCGGCGTCGGAAAATCGACGTTGCTGGGAATGATGGCGCGCCGCGCTGAAGCCGACGTCAATGTCATCGCGCTCATCGGTGAGCGGGGACGCGAAGTGCGCGAATTTCTCGAGAAAGATTTGGGAAAGGAAGGTTTGGCCAAATCGGTGGTCGTGGTGGCCACCTCGAACGAGCCCGCGTTGGCGCGGCTCAAGGGGGCATTCCTGGCGATGGCGATCGCGGAACATTTTCGTGATGCCGGACAGAATGTGCTGTTGATGATGGATTCCGTCACCCGCTTTGCCATGGCGCAGCGGGAGATTGGGCTGGCGGCCGGGGAGCCGCCGGCGACCCGGGGCTACACGCCGTCCGTTTTTTCGCTGCTGCCCCAGTTGCTGGAACGCGCCGGCACCGGCGAACAAGGTTCCATCACCGGACTGTTTACAATCCTGGTCGAGGCCGACGACATGGAGGATCCGATCGCGGACGCCGTTCGCGCCATTCTGGATGGGCACGTGGTTCTCACCCGGGAGCTGGCGATGCAGAATCATTATCCCGCGATCGATGTCCTCGCCAGCGTCAGCCGGCTGGAACGCGATCTCTCGAGCGCCTCGCAACTGGAACTCGCCGGCCGCGCGCGCGAGGCGATGGCCACCTACCGCAAGAACCAGGATTTGATCACCATCGGCGCCTACCCGGCAGGCAGCAATGCGGCCATCGATCACGCCATCCGGTGCCAGGAACGGCTTCAGAAATTCCTCCGGCAATCTGTGGATGCGGGGCACGGCGCACCGGATAGCTGGACGTTGTTGGAGGCTGCCATGACCGCGGCCACGGTCGTTCCGGATCCAAAGGCCGCACGATGAAACCTTTTAAATACGCCCTCCAAGCCGTGCGCACATTGCGGGAGCAGCAGGAACAAGCCGCCTTGCAGGAATACGGCGCGGCCTTGCGCACCGCCAACCAGGCGGCCGACGAACTGGCGTCCGTTCGACAGGAACAGGATGCCGTGTGGGAACAACTTCAGGCCCAGTTCGCGGGTCCAGGCACCGCGGAGGACCTGGTCAAATTGCAGGCCTACAGCCAGACGGTGGAGCGAAGGCGCCTGCACAGCGAAAACCTGCTGCATCTCGCGCAGCAACACATGGAGCAACAATTCATCCGCCTCGTCGCCGCGCGGCAGGCCGCCGCCGTCCTGGAAAAACATTTCCAAACCCAACAGCGCCATCACCAACACCGGCAACGGCGACAGGAACAAAAAATCCTGGATGAACTCGCCGGCCGCCAAAACCTGTTGCGCGGCATGTCGACGTTGAAGCGCTTCGCGAACTCCCATTGAGATGATCAAATTCCTCCAATCCGGCTGGATGACGGCCCTGCTCGGCGCGGCCTGTTACATCGGCGTCACCGCTGTCCTGATGGCCTCGTCGAAGAGCCTGAATCACCCGCGTGCCGCCGTCTCGAGCGAACCCTCCGGGGGACGCGGCCCCTCGTGGGAGTTTACCAATCCCGAGGTCGACCGGCTTATCGCGGAATTGAACAAGGAAAAACTGGCCGTTGCCGCGCGGGAACAGCAGTTGAATGAATTGGCGACCCGCTTGCAGTCCGAGCGTGCTGAAATTAACCAGGTCACCCAGACGGTCTTCCGCCTCCAGCAGGAGTTTGATCGAAACGTCTTGAGAGTTCGCGACGACGAGGCCGCCAACCTCAGGAAGCTGGCAAAAATTTACGCGACCATGTCCCCCGAGGGCGCCACCACCATCATCCGACAATTGGAGGATGAAGACATTGCCAAGCTGCTGGTGATCATGAAGGAGTCCGAAGCCGCCCCGTTGTTGGAGAACCTCGCCCGCCTGGGCGAACCCGAAGCCAAACGCGCCGCGGCACTCTCGGAACGCCTCCGCAAATCCATCCGCAGAACTCCATCGGAAAAACAATGAGCAACTTCTCAGTGCCTCTCACCGCAGGAACCTGTCTCGATGGCTCATCTTCTGAAGGATCAACGATTCCATCAGGGGATGTCATCTCCCACGCACCGTCCGCCAAGGCTGGCGTTCCTTCGTTTAACGAGGAAATGCAAATCGCCCTTGCCGGCGCTGAAACATCCACCGTCGATCCCATGCACGTTTCCAATTCGGACATAAAGCCAGCGCAGTTACCCGACCCCGCGGCGGCGACATTGCGGACCGGCGCCAAAAAATCGGGTGTTCGCTCCCAAAAATCCGGCGGTCGCGCCGCCGTTTCGAGGGACGCCTCCAAATCATCCGCGATCGTGGTTCTGCCCCAGCCGTGCGCCAGCGCGGTCGTGTCACCGGATTTTTGTCCAGCCGCGCCTCTCACCGAAGATCGGGAGAATGTCTTCGTGGTACCGATGCTCGTGCTGCCGCAGTTCAATCCTCAACTGCATCTGCAGGAATACGAGGAGAGCGCGGCGGAAGGCGGCTCCTTCTCGTTTGAATCGACGGACGAAGCAGCTCCTACCCCCGTCGAATTACGCGTGCTTCCATCGCCGATCGAACAAGCCGCGGCCTCGTCGAACGAGGTTCGGCCACCGGCCGGCGCCCTCGATATTTCAAGTCCGGAGGATCTCCGCGTGCGGATCGCGGCCCGAGCGCGCGAGATGATCGATACCGCTCCGACGCCAACTCCACCGCCGGAGATGGCCTCGAGCTCGCTGCCGCCGCACGGTTTGGTTTTGGATGAATTGGAAATTCGAAGTGTGGAAGCCGTGAACGATTTCGGTAGGACCGATTTCACCATCGTATCCGAACCGATTGAGGAGGCTCCGTCCGATCGCCGTGGCATGACCCGTGCTCAACCGTCGCCTTGGATGAAAAACGCGCCGGAAATCGGCAGAAACAAGCCCAGCACGCGGCAAGAGTTGCCGACGGTGGCAACGCCGGTCGTCTCGGGCGCTGAATCCACGTGGCCTGTTCCTGCGGTGCCCGGGGAGTCGTGGATGGATTCTTCTCGGGAGCAAGCGTGGCAGTCGAGCGCCGCCGGAATTGGTTTTGTCGCTCCCTTCGCCGCCGATGCCACCAAGGACATCCCCGCAGTTTCCGAACAGCCCGCCGGGATGGCGGCAGACCATGTGCTGCAGGAATTGCGCGTCGCCATTCCGAGTCATGCCATCGAGCTGAGGCAGTCGCGATCCGAGTCGATGATGGTCGTGCTGCGGCCGGATTCGCAAACCGCCATTCACCTCCAGCTTCTGGGCACGAACGGCACCGTGGATGTGCAGGCGCAACTGGAGCGCGGCAATTTCGGGGCGCTGAGCGCGCAATGGAATGAACTGCGGCAAACCCTCGCTGATCAAGGCATCCACCTCGGCGACCTGCGCGACAATGGCGCCCTCTCGTTGATGGGAGGCGAAAACTCCGACGGTTTTCCGCAGCCGGATCGTGAACCGCACCCTCCCGAGTTGGGAACATTCGGCGAACCGTTCGTCTCCTTGCGGTCGCCCCCGTCCAAGTCGCGAACCGCACCCGCACCCGCGTCCAACGCCGCCGGCCGTTCCTGGGAATCGTGGGCCTGAAATATTTTATGGAAATCGCACCGATCAACGCCGACACCACCCACCTGGGATTTGAAACCAGCCGACTGCCAACCCGAACATTGGGGCAGGACGATTTTTTAAAATTAATCGTGGCGCAACTGACGAGCCAGGACCCGTTGAACCCGCAGAAGGATACGGAGTTCATCGCGCAGATGGCGCAGTTCAGCCAGCTGGAGCAGGCCAAGACGATGCAGAGCGACATCGCGGCGCTTCGCATTGACCAGGCTTTTATGCAGGCCAGCGCGATGCTGGGGCGTTCGGTGGAACTCAGGGACGCCCACGGTGCCCTGACGCAGGGCGTGGTCACCTCCATCCAGCTCGACGGTGGCACTCCCAAAATCGTCGTGAACGGACAGCCTCACTATCTCGATGAAGTGGTCGCCATTTCGCCCGCCGCCGCGACCGATCCCGTTACGCCTCCCGGCGGGAATGGAACGCCGCCGATGACCGTCACGCCCCCGGTAATTCCGCCGGCGACCATCACTCCCGAATAGCTCTCTCGACTCCCAACCATCAATCCAAACTCAAAATGATACGTTCACTTTATTCCGGGGTCAGTGGCATCCAAAATTTCCAGCAGGAGATGGATGTCATCGGCAATAACATCGCCAACGTCAACACGACCGGCTTCAAGTCAGCGCGTGTGGATTTTGGGGATGCGTTCAGCCAGACCTTGCGGGGCTCGACGGGAGCGAATGGCACCAGCAGCGGCGTCGCGGCGATTCAAATCGGCTCTGGCGTCACCACATCGGCCATTCGAAATATTTACACCCAGGGCGGCCTTGTCGGCACCGGCGTGCAAACCGATTTGGGCGTATCCGGCGACGGCTTTTTTATCGTGCGCGATCCCGTGAACGGGGCTCAGTTCGCCACACGGGCAGGAGCGTTCCGGCTGGATTCCAACGGCTACCTGACGAATGACATCGGCCTGCACGTTCAAGGTTTTTCCGACGGCACCCTCAGCGCGCGCGGGGACATCAAGATCGATGCGACGGGTCGTCCGGCGGGGGCGGATCCGGCGGCCACATTCAGTTCGTTCACGATTGATCGCGAAGGAGTGATCAAGGTGCGGCTCTCCGACGGCAGCGAATACACTCGCGGCCAGATTTTGCTCCAACGGTTCAGCGACCCGCAGGCCCTGACCAAGGAGGGATTGAATTTGTATTCCGGCATCGGAGCCGCGGGGCCCCTCGGCGGCGCCGCCGCACCCACGCCGGCCTCCCCCGGCAGCAACGGCCTGGGCCGCATCGAATCCGGCGCGCTCGAGCTGTCCAACGTCGATCTGGCCAACGAATTCACAAAGATGATCACGGCCCAGCGCGCCTTCCAGTCCAGTGCCCGTGTGATCACGACCAGCGACGAAATGCTCCAGGAACTGGTAAATCTCAAACGCTAAAAAACTGCATCCATGGCCACTCACCCCGAAGACAAAAACGACGCCGTCACGGCGGCTGCGCCGGCCTCCGGCGGCTTCAAGGCGTGGCTGCCGCTGATACTGACGATCCTCCTCATGCCCGTGTTGGCATACGTCCTGACAACTTTTGTGCTGCTGCCCAAGCTGCAAAAATCGCTCGGCGGCGCGTCAGGCGATGCGGGCGAATCGGCCCCCGCTTCCGGCGAACATCATGGCGGATCCGTCAAGGTGAACGCGCGAGAACCCGGCTCCGGCAAGGGAAAAACCAAGGTGTCCCTGAGCAAGATTGTGGTCAACGTCAGCGGCAGCCTCGGCACGCGGCTGTTGCTGACAAGCCTGACCCTGGCGGGAAATGGGGGGGATTTCAAAGGCCGGGTCGAGGACAACAACGACCAGCTTCGCGATATCGCCTCGAGCATCCTCAGCAGCAAAACAATCGCCGATCTAGAAAAGCCCGAATCCCGCAACCTGATTCGCGCCGAATTGCTGTCGCAGTTCAACACCGCGCTGGGCAACGGCTTTGTGCAGGAAATTTACATCACGGAATTTGCCATCCAGTAATCATGCCCGCTGACGAATCATCCGCTGCCGTGCCCGATGGGCTGGACGAGGCGCCTGTCGAGGCGCCCGTGCCAAAGGTGGTTTCGTTTCCGGGCGCGAACATTCCGGAGGCCGCGACCCCTGCCGCGGGGCCGCGGCGGATTCACGCCGTCGACTTTCGACAGCCGTCCATGTTTACGGCACCGGAGCTGCGCAAATTACGGGTGCGCCATGATGACTTCATGCGTTCGCTGGCCACGCGCCTCTCGATCTACCTGCGGCTCGAATTAAGCCTGCCCACGTCCAAGTTGCAGACGGTGACCTTCCGCAAATTCACAGACAGCCTCGCTCTTCCGGCCCACCTGGTGTTGTTCAAGATTGAACCGCTCACCGGCATCGGGCTGCTGGATATTCCGCCCCGTCTCGGACTCGCGATTGTGGATCGCATGCTGGGCGGCACAGGCATTCCCGTCACGCCCCCGCGGGAGTTGACCGAGATCGAAGTCGCCGTCCTCGAGCAGGCCGCGCAAATCATCCTCAAGGAATGGTGCCGTCACGTGGGGCACCTGGCCGATTCGGCGCCCTCCCTCGTGGGTCATGAGAACAGTCCGCGGTTCCTGCAGACGGCTTTGCAGGAGACAAACATGATGACCCTTTCGCTCGAGGTCCGTCTCGGCGACGCCGTGGAGCAGCTGCAACTGGCTTTTCCGCAGCCGATGCTCCAGCCGCTGGTCGGACAACTGGATCCCGCGCTGGCCGGCAGGGTCCCCGCGGAAATCCTGTCCGTCCCCCGGCCTTTGCAATGGAATGCCGAGCTCGATGAATTGCGGGTGCCGTTGAGCGCCGAGTGGCATGGCCTGTCCATCCAGGCCCGCGATCTGGCCCATCTCAAGGTCGGTGACGTCCTTCCAGTCGATGCGCGATGCTCGGCCCAGGTCGAGGTGAGGCTGGCACGCATCCCGAAATTCGTCGCCCGGCTCGGCAAGCGCGGCAACGCCTGGGCTGTTGAACTTCTCGAGCCTGTGAAGTCCTGATCGAAACATCGAAAATGAATTCCACCGCTGATTCCCCGCCCAATCTCGAAGTCGTTCTCGATATTCCCGTCGAGTTGTCCGTCGAGTTGGGGACCTGCGACCTGCCGATGCGGCAGGTGCTCCAGCTCGAGCCCGGCTCGATCGTGCAGCTCGACAAAACCGCGGATGCTCCCGTCGACGTTTACGTCAATCACAAGCTGGTCGCCCGTGGGGAAGTGGTCGTCATCGAGGATCGTCTCGGAATCCGCATCACTCAGATCATCGGCAAACAACCGTGAACCGCCCCTGCGCCAAACTTGCAGCCACGGTGCTGAGCGGCCTTCTGAGCGCCGCCTCGGTGGGCGCGGCGGATACGAACTCCCTGACGCCCGCGGCCGGGCCGATCCCAGGCGTGGGATTTTCGTTGGCGCGCGTCTTTGGCGGGCTAATCCTGGTGCTCGCGTTGTTTCTTGCGGGTGTCTGGCTTTTCAAGCATTGGCAGCGATTGACCATCGCGCGCGGACGTTCGCCCAGATTAAATCTTCTTGAAATCAAAGCCCTGGGCAACCGGCACGCGCTCTATGTGGTGGCTTACGAACAGCAACGCCTGCTGATCGCCTCGTCGCCCGCCGGAGTGACGTTGCTCACCCATCTGCCGGACGGCGAAGCCGGCGAAATCCCGGCTCCCGCCGCTCCCGCCAGCTTTGCGCGGGCTCTTCAACAGGTATTGGCGGCGAAGTCATGAGCGCGCCTTCGCTCATCGACGACCTTTCGGCGGCGCCGGCGAGGTCGAACGGCGCCGGCTTCGGTTGCTGGAAGCGGGCGTTCAATCCCTGGCTTCTCATCGCGATCCTGTTCGCGCTCGGGCTCACAGGCGCTTCCGGCCAGACCAAATCCTTTTCCCTCGTCACAAACAGCAATCCCGCCCTGGTCCCGTTCAACGTCAATTTCGGCGTCAACACGGGGACACAACCCCAGGATGTAGATACCGGGATCAAAGTGCTGTTCGCCATCACGCTGTTGACGCTGGCTCCCTCGATCCTGCTCCTGATGACCTGCTTCACGCGGATCGTCATTGTGCTTTCGTTTGTGCGCACGGCGCTTTCACTCCAGGGAACACCCGCGAACCAGATCATCATCGGGCTCTCGCTGTTCATGACGTTCTTCATCATGGCACCGGTGTGGGAACGGATCGACGCCGATGCGCTCAAGCCTTACCAGGCCCACCAACTGGGCGGAGACCAGGCGCTGGAACGGGCCTCGGGCCATGTCCGGGCGTTCATGTTGAAACAGGCCCGTCCGAAGGATGTGGAACTTTTCGTGGCGATGGCGCGATTGGGTCCCACCGCTCCCGATCAACTGCCGCTCAAGGTGGTCATTCCAGGATTCATCATCAGCGAATTGCGCACCGCCTTTCAGATGGGGTTCCTCCTCTTCATACCGTTCATCCTGATCGATCTCGTTGTCGCCACTGTCCTGATGAGCATGGGAATGATGATGATGCCGCCGACCACCATTTCATTGCCGCTGAAGATTCTCCTGTTCGTTCTCGTGGACGGCTGGGGGCTGGTGGTCCATTCGCTGGTGCGCAGTTTTGGATTCTGACGCCATGAATCCCGAATACGCCACCGAACTTTTGAAGGCCACGATTTTCCAGGCGGTCAGCCTGGCCGCTCCGATTCTGCTGGCGGCGATGGTCATCGGCCTGGCGGTCAGCCTGTTTCAGGCGGTCACCAGCATCCACGAACAAACGCTTTCATTTGTGCCGAAGGCCATCGGCATCGTGCTGCTGTTGATCCTGCTGTTGCCATGGATGCTCCGCAGCGCCATCGAGTTCACCACCTTCATGATCTCGAAAATTCCAGAAATGGTGAACTGATCCGGGACGCGAAATGCGAGCGCCGAAGTGATGAATCATGTTTGGAATCGACCCAACCAACTGGCTCCTGGTGTTCGTTCGCATCAGCGCCATGCTCGCGATCTTCCCACTGTTCTCGATGCAGAACTTCCCGGTGGCGATGCGGTTGGCATTGGCGGCCCTGATCTCGTTCCTGGTCGCGCCGCTCCTCCCCCCGCTGGCCACCCTGCCCGCAGGCTTTATCGGGATGATCGGATGGATTGCCATCGAGGCCGGGTTCGGCCTGATGCTGGGCTTTGTCAGCAGGCTTTTTTTCTATGTGCTGGAATTTGCGGGAAGCCTGATCGCGATGGAAATGGGATTGAACATGGCGGCCACATTCAATCCCTTCAGCAACACGCGCAGCGAGGCGCCCGGCCTCATCCTGTTTAACCTCGGCGCCCTGGTGTTCCTGACCCTGAACCTCCATCATCATCTCCTCGTCGCGTTGCAGAAAAGTTTCGTCGTGCTTCCCCTCGGCGCGGGCCGGCTGAGCCCGGCGCTCTTCACCGATATTGCCGGCAGGACCGGACAGATTTTTCTGGTCGGCCTCCTGATGGCCGCCCCCGTCATTGCCGTCTCCTTCCTGATCAATGTCGTCTTTTCCGTCGTCGGCCGCGCCGTGCCCCAGATGAACATCTTCGTCGAAAGCCTCGCCTTCCGGATCCTGGCGGGCCTGATGGTTTTTGGCCTCACGCTGAACCTGATGGCGCAACACATCGTGAATTATCTTCGCCGTCTCCCGGAGGATGTCCTCCGCGTGGCCCAGCTTCTGGGCGCGGCCGGCGGCTCCCACTGATTTCATGAAGGAATTTGCCGGCGAAAAAACAGAGCAACCGACGTTGAGGAAACTCGAGGAGGCTGTCCGGAAGGGACAGTTTCCGCGCAGCGCCGAGGTGCAGACGATTTTCGTGCTGATGGCCTCGATGCTCGCGCTGCTGTTTTGCGGGGGCGAAACGTGGCGGCAGCTCGTCCTCACCTTTTCCGGCACACTCGGGCATCTCCACGAATACTCGCTCACCTCCAGCGCGATGCAGGGATTTTGCATCGACGGCTCGCTCGTGCTGGCGCGGTGTGTCGCGCCGGTTTTGATCGCGGCCATGCTGGGCGGACTGCTCGCCGGCGGCATCCAAAGCCGCTTCCAAACCTCCACGGAGGCGCTCACGGCCAATTGGGGAAAACTGAATCCGATCGCCGGGTTGAAACGAATTTTCTCAATGCGCTCGGCCGCCCCCACCGGGGTCGCCCTGTTGAAGCTGGCCGCCATCATCCTCCTGACGTTCAGCAAAGTTGTCTCCGTCCTCAATGACCCGATTTTTCACACGGCCATCAGCGCCCATCGCGCCGCGGCGTTCCTGGCTGAAACCGCCTTCAGCATCGTCCTGCGCGTCTGCCTCGCCCTGGCGGTCATCGCGGCCCTCGATTACACCTATCAATTCTGGCGCAACCATCGCGACCTGATGATGTCCCGCGAGGAAGTGAAGGATGAATCCAAAAACACCGAGGGCGATCCCCATGTCAAATCACGCCAACGCCGTCTTCGCCAGCGGCTCACCCAGCGGAAAATGTTTCTCGATGTCCCCCAGGCCGACGTGATCGTCACCAACCCGACGCATATCGCGATCGCGTTGCGATACGATCGTCGCACGATGAAGGCGCCCCGGATCGTCGCCAAGGGATCGCGGCTGAATGCCTTGCGCATCCGCGAAATCGCCAGGAAACACCAGGTGCCAATCCTTGAAAACAAGCCGCTCGCGCGCCTGATGTTCAAGCATGGACGCGTCGGCGGCGAAATCCCCGCGCAACTCTACGCCGCTGTCGCCGAGATCCTCGCCTGGGTCTATCGCGTCAATCGCTACCGTTATTACACCGAGAACAATCAACTCAACGCCTGACATGGCCGGCTCCAAATCCAACATCGCCAAACTCCTCCGACAGGGGGATCTTTGGCTCGTCTTTGGATTGTTCGGGACCATCCTGCTCCTGATCCTGCCGGTGCCGCCATTCCTCCTGGATGCGCTCCTGGCCATGAGCATCGCCCTCTCCCTGTTGGTGGTCCTGGTGATCCTTTACATCCGGGAACCGTCGGATTTCACGGGTTTTCCCACCCTGCTGCTGTTCATCACCCTCTTCCGCCTGGCGCTCAATGTCGCCTCTACGCGCCTCATTTTGCTCGATGGTTACGCCGGTCATATCATCGAGGCGTTTGGCAATTTTGTCGTGCGCGGCAATTATGTCGTCGGCTTCGTCGTTTTTCTCATCCTGGTCCTCATCAATTTTGTCGTTATCACGAAGGGCGCCGGACGCATCGCGGAAGTCGCCGCGCGGTTCACCCTCGATGCTTTGCCCGGCAAACAGATGGCCATCGACGCCGAACTCAACGCCGGGGTCATCAACGAAGGCGATGCCCGCGCGCGCCGTCGCAAGGTCGAACAGGAGGCCGATTTCTACGGGGCAATGGATGGCGCCAGCAAATTCGTGCGCGGAGATGCGATCGCCGCCATTCTCATCACGCTCATCAATGTCCTCGGCGGTTTCGCCATCGGCATCGTTCAAAAGGGCATGACGGTTTCGGAATCCCTGCAACGCTTTACGCTGCTCTCCATCGGCGACGGCCTCGTGTCCCAGATCCCGGCGCTAATCACCTCGACCGCAGCGGGCATCCTCGTGACTCGCGCGGCCTCCAGGAACGATCTCGGCCAGGACCTCGGACGGCAGCTTC
>JBEEGQ010000360.1:0-2646 GCA_041166945.1 Verrucomicrobiota bacterium | reverse complement strand
AATGTCGTCGGTTTTCAGATGGAGAACCGCGTCGATGCCGGGAGTGTTCGGCGGATTCCCCACGCTCCGTGCCCACGATTCCCAATCGGTATAGGACAGCGTGGAGTAACTGGCCGTGGTACCGGTTGCCCATTCCGTATCGAGAGGGCTGACCGAATGAGTGAACGCCGTTTCCTGGGCGATGTTGTAAAGGCCCTGAGCACTGCCGCGCGTGAGCCAGACATTGGAGGTGATCCGATCCTGGTTTGCGGCTTGCGTCGGATCGGCGCTGTTCGCCTTGGTGAAGACAAGAGCCGGACCGGTCCAAACAGTCGCGGCATTCATGGCGCTCGGAACCGGGAGGAGGATCAGCAAAGCCAGGAGCCACAGCCATCGCGAATGTGTCGAATTTTGAGTGCGCAAGCCGCGCGCATTGCGGAGGCGTCGATGGGGACACAGAGAGGGGAGCGTGGAGAGAGGTGGGTTCATGGATCGAGTAGCTTTCTGGTTGGCGGGGCCCCGGGTGTAGCCGGGCGCGTGCGGATGGATGATGCGGGAGGGCGGGAGGTTATGAATGCCAAGGGCGAATGAGACCTCGATCCACGATTTCAAAGGAATGGGGACCGACGGATGGAGCCGCTCCATTCTCGAAGGCTGGCACGCTTTCACATCCTCTCCGATGCACGGGAGGGCGGAAAGGTTCCGGGGAAACGAAAAAAAGTTTCGCGCGCCTTTTCATTCTGGCCTTTGTGAATTTTCCGCACACGATGGAGCTGTGCGGTCGCGGGAAGCCGCGCGACAAGTCCGGGAACATTTGTGTCGGGTCGAACATCATACGAAGGCAGCCCGGGTCGTGAGCCGGGCGAACCGGGCTTTGAAAGCCTCGTGGACCGTTATTACGATCCTCTGTATCGATTTGCATTGAGCTTAAGCCACACACAAGCGGACGCCGGCGACCTTGTGCAGGAAACGTTTCTGATCTGGGCAGCCAAGGGCCATCAATTGAAGGACAAGGCGAAAGTGAAATCCTGGCTTTTCACGACATTGCATCGCCTTTTCCTGGAGAAACAGCGGCGGCATATCCGGTTTCCACATCTCGAGCTTGCCGAGGCGGACGCGGAATTGCCCGCGCTGGAACCCGAGTGGATCAACCGTCTCACCGCGCGTGAAATCGTCGAGTTGCTGGCCCGGGTGGACGCCCAGTTTCAACCCGCCGTCGCGCTGTTCTACCTGGAGGATTGTTCCTACAAGGAGATCGCCACCATTCTGGCAATCCCGTTGGGCACCGTTAAATCCCGGCTGGCGCGGGGCCTTGCCCAGTTGAAGGAACTCGTGTGGCGCCGCGCGGTCCTGTCGGCGCCGCCGAAGGAGGAGACGTTGTGACCCCCTCCGAGGCCAAGGAGATCCTGGTGCTTTATCGTCCCGAAGCGGCGCGCGAGGACGATCCGGCCATCGCCGAAGCGCTGGAACTGGCGCGGCACGACGAGGAATTGCGCCGCTGGTTTGAGGAACACTGCGCGTATCACGCGGCGGTCCGATCCAGGTTCAGCGAAATCGAGGTGCCCGCCGCGCGCAAGGAAAAGCTCCGCAACATGCGCATCGTCGCGGGCCCGAAATCCTGGTGGCGCCAGCCCGCGACATGGGCCGCCGCCGCGGCGGTCGCCGTGTTCATCGGGTTGGGCGCGATGTGGTTTCGAACGGCGGCTCCCGATCGGTTCACCGATTATCAATCGCGGATGATTCGCACCGTGCTGCGCGAATACCGGATGGACATCCGCACGAATGACATGGGGCCCGTGCGCCAATATTTGTCGAAACGCGGCGCTCCCGCGGACTATGTGATTCCCGCGCGGCTCGCCCAGCTTCAGTTGACCGGGGGCGGTCTTTTGCACTGGCGCAGCAAGCCTGTGGCGATGGTCTGCTTCAATCGAGGTGACAACGAGATGCTCTTTCTTTTCGTGATGAACGAGTCCGGCCTCAAGGATCCGCCTCCCGCCATTCCGACAGCCGGCAAGGTCAACAAGCTGGTGACCGTGAGTTGGACGAGCGGAGGCAAGGCTTACATCCTTGCGGGGCCCGACGAACCGGAGTTCGCCCGGAAATATTTTTGACAGGTCACGGGTACCGGTAATTGGCTTCGAGGCTGGTGCGCGACATCAGCCACCCGAAATCCTCCCGCTGGGCTGGTGTGGGCAACGGGAAGGGCAGGTGCGCTGCGTCGGGCCGCGCGGGCGGACGGGTCGTTGCGAGTCTCCACTTGTACGGCTCGCTGTGTCCGTCGGCGTAGGAGAGGTTGGCGGAGCCGTTATGATAGGAGGCGGGGAGATCCGTCCATTCCATGCTCGGCGGTTTGTTCAGGAAATAACCGTCATTGACGCTGTCGGGGTGTTCCTCGATGAAGAGAAAGATTCGGGCGGGTTGCGAGATTTCGCCCAGCTTAAAAAACTGGCGGTAGCCGGGATTATTGATGTTGGTGCCCTGGCTGGAGTATTCGCCCGCGTTGCCGGCCATGGCGTTCATCGAATAACTGCGAACACGCGACTGCCAGCCGGCGGCCAGTTGGATATCGCTCAAGACGCGATCGCTCGGGCAGCGATAGATCCCGGGCGTCAGATCCGCGCCGAAGGCTCCCCGCGTCAGCAACACGAGGTTCGTGTTGTCCGGGTC
>JBEEGQ010000359.1:0-5173 GCA_041166945.1 Verrucomicrobiota bacterium | reverse complement strand
GGATGTTCCACCTGGATGCGTTTGTTCATCTCGAGGAAATAAAAATCTCCCTTGTCGTCGACGATGAACTCGACGGTGCCGGCGTTGGTGTAATGGGCGAGTTCGGCAATTCGAATGGCCGCCTTGCCCAGTTTTTCGCGAAGCTTTTTGAACTTGTTCTCGATGAGCGGCGAGGGCGTTTCCTCGATCAATTTCTGGTTGCGGCGCTGGATGGAACAATCGCGCTCCCCGAGATGCACAACATTGCCCCGGGCATCTCCCAGGATCTGAATTTCAATGTGATGCGGGTTTTCGATGAATTTCTCGATGTAAACCTTCGAGTTCCCAAAGGCCTTCTCCGCTTCGGTGCGGGCCGTATGATAGCCTTTCACCAGCGAAATGTCGTTGTGAGCGACCCGCATCCCCCTTCCACCGCCTCCCGCAATCGCCTTGATCATCACCGGGTAGCCGATCTTGCGGGCGGTCGTCAGCGCGTCCTGTTCGTTTTCGACATTCCCTTCGGAGCCTGGAGGGATGGGAACGCCCGCCTTCTTGGCAAGAGCCCGGGAGACTGCTTTGTCCTCGAGCGCGTTCATCGCCCGGCTGCTGGGTCCGATGAAGCGGATGTTGCACGACTCGCAGACATCCGCGAAATGGGCGTTCTCACTCAGAAACCCATAGCCGGGGTGAATGGCATCAACGTCGGTTATCTCGGCCGCGGAGATAATGCGGTCGATTTTCAAATACGACTCGCTGGAGGGACCTTTACCGATGCAGATGGCTTCGTCGGCCATCTGGGCGTGCATCGAACTCGCATCGGCTTCAGAATAGACCGCGACCGTTCGGATATTGAGCTCCTTGCAGGCGCGGATGATGCGAACGGCGATTTCGCCACGGTTGGCGACGAGGATTTTCTCGAACATGATGCGGGGGATTTCGGCGTCCGAAACTCAGCTTCCGAAGAAACAACTCAAAACGGTAAACCGGACACACGAAACAAATTTCATAGGGGGCGAATCTTGAAAAGCGGTTGTCCAAACTCCACCGCCTTGGCGTTTTCGCTCAGAATCTCCGTGATGACGCCCCGCGTTTCCGCCTTAATCTCGTTCATCACTTTCATCGCCTCAATCAAACAAACCACCGTATCCGGTCCCACCTCCGTACCAATCTCTACGTAATTGCCCGCGTCGGGAGATGGCGCACGATAGAGCGTGCCGATCATCGGCGATTTTATCTGGGCGGTCCCCGACGACGTCGGGGCAATGGAAGCAGGGAGGGCCAATGGCGTCGGTGAAACAGACAGGACCGTCGGCGATTGACCATCTTCAGCGATAACGACCGGTCCAACCGTGCCTCTTTTGAGCCGAATCTTGTAATCCTGACGTTCGAGTTCGAACTCCGAGATCGAATTCTTCTTCATCAGGTCGATGATGGCTTTGATGTCTTTTAGATCCAAAATGCCCTCCATGTTTGGCCGAAGACGGATGATGAAACTGAGTTCATTAAGCAAAAGAGCAGTGACGGACTAACGGCACTGCTCGACAATCAGAACGAGGCGAGGCTAGGTTCGGCGTCCCCGCAGGTCAAGAGGTAAACAAACACCCGCCCCCCTTGGGCTTTAACCGAGGCACTCAGAAAAATAGCAAAAACGCAGGTCTATTTTCCAACGTTAATGTTAACGGCTGCCTCTAAACCGAGAATATACGATAAACTGCCGAAGCCGCAGATCTGTCCCCGGCAGACCGCCGCCAACAATGACGTGTGTCGAAATTCCTCTCGCGCGTGGATATTCGACAGGTGTACCTCGATGGTCGGCAGGTCGACCGCCGCAATTGCGTCCCTTAATGCTACGGAAGTATGCGTATACGCCGCAGCATTTATGACGATGGAGTCCACGGTCCCCTTGGCCTCCTGGATCCAGCTCACCAGCTCCCCTTCGTTGTTGGATTGTCGAAATTCGACGAACGCGCCGAGCTCATCGGCGCGGCGGCGCACGGCTTTTTCAATTTCATCCAATGTTTGATGCCCATATTTTTCCGGCTCCCGGGCGCCCAGGAGATTGAGGTTCGGTCCGTTTAAAAACAGGATCTTCATGACTTCTGGATATCGAGGCTAGGAAGCAGGAGACACCTTGTCGATTTGAATCGGACCCAAACTGGCTCGACCTGCCGTATCCTGCGCGTCGGAACTTCCCCAAAGCCATCCGAGGAAAAGAAAAAAGGGCCAGGCGAGGCCCGGGATGTAGAGGCCGAATTCGGTAAGGCCTTGGGTGGCGAAGGCGAAAGCGCCCAGCCATAAGGAAAAGCGAAGCGAAGAACGCCGACTACCACGATAAAGGAGTCCGATGGACCCTAAAATAAAGGCGGAATACGCCAGTAAGGCCGGCAAACCCGAATCGCAGCCCTGCTGTAAGTAATCGTTGTGCGCGAGCTTGGCCATTTCGGCTTCCGGCGGTTTAATTGCCGCATACTGAAGTTGAAAGGTGCCCGGACCATAACCCAATAGCGGCCGACGCCCGATCATCTCCGCCGCGGCCCGCCAATAGTCCAGACGCGCGGAAAGACTCGATGCGCCCTTCTCGAAATAACTTCGATGGCTTCCCACAAAAACCGCGATCCCCAGTCCCATCAATCCGATGAGCAATGTGAACTTGAGTTTTCCTGGCACGCGCCACAGAGCCAGCGCGGCCATAACCAACCCGATTAACCAACCCGACTTGGAGCGGGACCAATACAACGCCGCCAGGCTCCCGACGGCCAGCACCCCGCCAAGTCCCCAGCGCAGCAGGCTGGACGGGCGCCATTGCCAAATCCCAGTCAGCGCCACGGGCAGCAGCAACAACAGTCCGCCCGCCAGCGCATTGGGATAAAGAAAAGTTCCAAAGACGCGATCGCTGAGCATCTTTTGGCGGAATTCGGGGGTGTCGAGTCCGGTGCGAAGTGCTGCGGGTTGCTCCAAAAACCACTGGCGGGTAGCCTCCAATCCCCCAAAATGTTGGTCCAACGCCGTGCCCACGATCACCGCGAGCCCGAGGGCTACTCCAATCCAGACCGGGCGCCAATCGCGCAATTCACTCAGGCCAAACAGACCGGCCGCGAAACAGACGATGCAACCCGTGAATTGAAACAGCGTCAGGTGAATTAGCGGCAAGGCCGCCGCTTCCCCGCGAAAGCTGCTCAGGATTGTCCACGCGAACCATCCCAGCAGCGCACCGCCGATCCAGATCGGCGGCCGGGCGCTCCATTTCGAGATTAAACCAGCTGCAAGCGCAACGACGCAGAGCGCAATCCCGCCCCATGCCACGGGCCATGCCGCAAACAACATCTCGGAAAAATCCTGCGGCGTCCCGAGCATCGCCGCGAAGATGACGGGATTGCCGAACTTCACCGGGACGATGGCGAGCCATAATCCAAAAAGGATGCCGCCCATTCTTTGCCGGGCGCCCGCCCGCGTGACGGGGGAGGAGGGATTCGGCAGGCGCCTCGTCATGGGCAAAATCAGAGGCGCAGTTTCAACAAGCCGACTTCCAGCGCGAGCGATTCCTGGACATTCGAGGTTAACAACCGCTGGGTCTCTTCGAGGAGTTGGAGGTTTTCGGTTGCTTGACGGGCGCTGACTCGAGTGGCTACGGCGTGCGATTCCGCCGCCAATTCCGGATAGCTCAGCAAGCCATCGGTCAATTCAAGCGCCTGAAGCCAGACGTCCCGCATCCACCACTGCAAGCCCGCGAGCAAATCCCCCCGGTATCGCCGGTATTCCGCCTCGACCGAAGCGCTGAGTTCGTCCTCCCACTTTTTCTTCAAACCTGAATCGATGTCGTCATACCTCTCGAGGGCCGACCGTTTGGTGAGCGCTTCCTCGATCGATTCGCGTGCAGCGGTGAGTTTGGCCAGCAGGACCGAAAGCAACCGGTACCGGCCCAGCAGACTTTTTTGGGGTTGCGCGGCCGCCGCGCTGAATTCCCGCAACCACTCGATCATCGCCGGCTGGCGATGCCGCTGGCTTTCTCCAGAAAAATTGATCCGCTGGCACCGGGAAAGGATCGTCTCGATCAGCCGTTCGATATCGGTCGTCAGCAGAATAAACACTGTGTCCGCGGGCGGTTCCTCCAGGCTTTTCAGGAACGAATTGCCGGCCTGAATCGTCATCCGGTCCGCGGAAACGATCATCCCTATCTTATACCGCGCCTGGGTGGGCTTGACATAAACGGCGGCAAGGAGCGGACGGGGCGGCGAATCTTCGCGCTGCACAATTTGCCCAATCCCGATCTGCCTCGACTTCATCTCGGGGCGAATCACGAGCACATCCGGGTGGGTCTCCTCCTCGATCTTTCGACAGCTCGTGCAGGCGTCGCAGCAATCCAGCGGCATTCCCCCCGTGCCCAGGCGCGGCGGCTTTTCGCAACACAACGTTTTGGCAAGGGTGCGCGCGACCGTCTCGAGTTCATCGATGTCCGACCCATTGAAAAGGTAGGCATGGGCCAGTCGTCCCGTCTCCAGCCCGCGCTGGAGCAGCCGGACCGCGCCCTGTTGCTCGGCGAGCGCCGCGAAGCTCATGACGTCACGAACCCGCCGCCGGCGGGGTTTGCTTGGGCATCACCCGCACGAGCAGCGGGATGCTCCCCTCCTGACGGCCGTCC
The DNA here is from genome assembly GCA_041166945.1 of Verrucomicrobiota bacterium. Classification (GTDB taxonomy): domain Bacteria; phylum Verrucomicrobiota; class Verrucomicrobiia; order Limisphaerales; family JADJPG01; genus DASTLJ01. The sequence continues at coordinate 555 of JBEEGQ010000359.1, read as the reverse complement.
ACGGCGATGTCGATGGAATAGAGGCCCTCTTTTTCGAACTTCAACTTCTGGATGTTCACGATGAAATTGCGGGAAAGAAAAATGGTTTCCTCGGGGACCTGCACATCCACCGGCATCTCGATCGGAGGCATCACCGGTTTGCCATCTTCATCCACGAAATTAAGTTTCGCCTTATGATGACCTTCCTCGACCTTGTTGAACGTCATGCGCAATGCGATGGAACACTGGGGATGGATCGCCGGCAATTGGCTGGTGAAAATGGTGTCGAACGTGCCGAGAAGATTCAACTTCCCGTTGTTGTCGGTGGCGGCGTCGCACAGCACGGCAATCTGAATATCCATAAGCTCGCGCGCACCCTAGCCGAATGGGGACTGAATTCAGCAACTTTCTTTGCGGCTCCGCTTTCGTTGCAAATCTGTGTTTGCAGTTTGGCTGCGCGATAAAATCGCCCTGCTACCAAGAGCGGCTGTGTCGGTGTTGCCAATTCCCGGCCGGTTACCGCTGAACAGAAATGCCTCCTCTCCACTTCCCTCTCCTCCATTTCTGAAATGGAGG
>JBEEGQ010000358.1:0-3448 GCA_041166945.1 Verrucomicrobiota bacterium | reverse complement strand
CATCGGCCCGGGTGAGATAGCGAAAGTCCGGACGACTGTCAGCCGCCCGTTGAGCGCCGGAGCGGTTGCATTCTTCGATCACGCTGGCGGTGACCAGCAATAAGAGGGAGGGCTCGACCGGCTTTTCCATCAATGCATTTATCCCCACGTCACGGGCCACTCCAAACCGATTGGGCACGCTCGTGAACGCCACAGTGCACAGCTTTGGAAAGCGCGCCTTCCACTCAGCGTATCGATCCCAGGCCGAGCTGCTTTGCAGATCGAGATCCAATAACAAGAGGTCGGGCGCGGCACCTTCGTTGTAGTCTCCGTCGAAATCGGCCGCTTCAACAATCACATAGCCTGCTTCCCCCAGGGCATGCTGCAGCCTCTCGCGGAGAACGGGATCCTCCTCGACGAAAAGGATTCGTCCCTTGGCGTGAGCGCTGGGTTCGGCTGGGGTTGTATTCATGGGGATACGGCGCCGGCGGCAGTGAGCGGACTCGAAAAAGCGGGCCCGAAATTCGTGGGCAGCAAGTTGTCTGGAACAAACTGCACCGGGTCCACTCCCCGCTCGACGCCGGAAACCTGCGGCGGTGAGCTGTTCTCCAACAGCTCCCGAATCGTTTTCAACAGCAGCTCGTGATCGACGGGCCGCGCCATCAAGGCTGAAACTTCCGCCATCAACGAGGACGAGGCCGCCACGTTGGCAAAAGGATTGGTGATGATCAAAATCGAGACGCCCGGGTTCACGCTCAGCAATGGCCCAAACGTCTCCCACATGTTTTGAAACGGCGGATCCATGTCCAGGATCAGGAGCCGCGTGCGACTGGAATCAAAACGGCCGACCGCCTCGGTGTTGTTGGCGGCAAAGACGAGTTCGTAACCGGCTTGGAAAAGCAAATCCCCCAGCGCCTGCCGGACGGCTGTATCGGGATGGACCACGAGAAGATGGGGTTTCATTTCGGATTGGATTAAATCGTTGATGGGCGATCCATTTGCCTGCCGTTTACATTTTTAGCCATATGCAGTTCAACCACGTCGGGGCGCTGGCCCCGGGTTTAACCGAAGCTTCTTAAGCAGGTTCCGATCCGACCTTGTGGCGCTTTGCAGCCCCATCGCGCTGTCGCCATCCCATATCCGTCCTTTGAAAGGGACAAACCTAGAGAACCATCCCGTTTTAAGCGTAAAAAGAGCCGCTTGGGTCGCTTTCGACCTCGGAAAGCCGGGGTGGAGGCAATTGTTATTTGCACAGGGGGCTTGCCAAAAGCCCGAGGCGGCACGGGAGGGGAAAGGCTTAAAACCGGCCGGTGATGAAGAACTTGGGACGAGACACTCGGGATCTATTCGCTGGGAAGCTTCACGATCGTGAGCCAAAAATCTTCGATGGTTTTGACCACCTTCATGAACTGGTCGAGGTCCACCGGTTTTGTAATGTAACAATTGGCGTTGAGATGGTAGGCGCGCAATACGTCCTCCTCCGCCTGCGAGGTCGTGAGAATGACCACGGGGATGCGCCGAAATTTTTCGTCCGCCTTGATCTCGGTCAGGACTTCGCGGCCGTCCTTGCGCGGGAGATTCAGGTCGAGAAGGATGAGATCCGGCCGTGGAGCCCGCTCGTACTTACCCTCGCGCCGCAGGAAGGCCAGCGCTTCGGTGCCGTCCGAAATCCAGGTGAGATTATTGCGCACCTTCGCGTCGCGCAACGCTTCACGCGCAAGCCGGGCGTCGCCCGAGTTGTCTTCGACGAGCAGGATCTCGATAGGCTTGGATTCGCGCGTGGACATGAACTGACGCGACGAGTTTGTGCCCGTTCGGCCGCGAGAGCAAATCCGAAATCCAACCGTTGCGACGATGCGGATTCACCGCAAAAAGCAGCCGGCGCTGCTCTTCGATCCAGGGTCACCAAAGGAATGATTTCTGCGTTGCCAATATTTCGTCGCCATTCCGAAGGGTCACCCGCCAAGCGGTCATTTCTCCGAGACGCGAGTAATCGCTGCTCGTCAGCGAGGTTTTGCTCCAATGACTGTGAATCCCGCCGGATGCGAGCGGCAGTTCCAGCCGCGCGCTCGTGACGCGATTGCTGAGGGACCCACGCATCTCGACGAGCAGCTTGAGCCGGCCGGTCGCCGGCGCGCGCCATTGCACATCGAACTGAACGCCATTGCGCTCGGACGGATGGGCCCTGAGATGGGCCTGGTATGCGTCGCGTTCAAACAGGCTCGGATCGAGTGCGATGCGGCCCTCGCGATCGAGAAAATGAGGCAGCACCTTGACGACTTTCGGTGTGGTCGTGCAACCGCCGCAAACGCAGCAGAGGGCCAGGAAGACATGGATGACGCGCACGCGACACCCTACTGGCGGCGCGCGGCGGAATTCAAGCCAAGTCGCCGTTTCGCCCGTTATCCGTGCTTGCGATGAGCGTGCTGGGGTGATGTACTTTCAGAGAACGAACAAAACAATCAAATCCATCATCATGAAAAGCCTGCAAACTCTGCTATTGGCGGCGTTCCTCACTCCCGCCGTCGCGCTCCTCGCCGCCGACGTCGGCCCCGCCACTCCCGAGTCCAAGGACGCAAAACCGAAGACAGAACAATCCGTTGCGGCCAAGGAATTGCAGGGGTTGGTGGAGAAAGTCAGCGCCAAATTGAAGGATGGCAAAAAGACTGAAGCGGATCTGGCCGATGAATTGAAGGAATTCGATGTGCTACTGGCCAGGCACAAGGGTGAAAAAACTGATGACGTGGCGCAAATCGTCCTGATGAAAGCCATTCTTTATCTCAACGTCATGGACCAGACTGACAAGGGCATGGCATTGATCCGCCAGCTGAAGACCGATTATCCGGAAACCAAACAAGGCAAGGGCGCCGACGAGATGATCGCCCGGATTGAAGCCGCCGAGGAAGGGAAAAAAATCCAGAGCACGCTCATGCCCGGCAGCAAATTTCCGGACTTCGCGGAAAAGGATTTGGAAGGCAAGCCGCTGTCGATCGCAGGCTACAAGGGAAAAGTGGTGCTCGTTGATTTCTGGGCCACCTGGTGCGGACCGTGCGTTCGGGAATTGCCCAACGTGCTCGCGACGTATGAAAAATACCACGCGGATGGTTTCGATGTCGTCGGCATCAGCCTCGATTCAGAAGAGAAAAAGCTCAAGGACTTCATCGAAGCCAAAAAGATGCCGTGGCGCCAATATTTCGACGGCAAAGGCTGGGAGAACAAACTCGGCGCGAAATATGGGGTGAAAAGCATCCCTGCGACTTATCTGATCGACCCCTCCGGCAATATCATCGCAACGGGTTTGCGCGGTGAAGAGCTCGAGAAAGCGGTCGCAAAAGCGCTCGCGAAGAAATAGTCCCCCCGTAACGCCGACTGGCGGTCGGCTGTTTCGCCGGTTGTTAACCGGCAGGCGCCCGTCCTCGAGCAGAGCGACGTGGAGCTGCACCGGCACGATCCATGACCGTGGGGTGTC
>JBEEGQ010000357.1:0-12136 GCA_041166945.1 Verrucomicrobiota bacterium | reverse complement strand
GAGGCGTCGGCGCGTTTGGTGACCGGGATGTAAACCGTCCGCCGTCCATTCACGAGCGCGTAGCCCGTGGCAATGTCCGCCGCGTCTTCCACCGTTCCGATGTCGCGCACGAACACTGCGGGATAACTTCCGGTTCGGATAGGCACGCCCTCCAGTTCCTTGATGTTCTTGACGACGGCGTTGACCGGCACGGTCGGCATCATGTCGCCGATGCGCACATTGCCAGAGGGAGTGATTATGTTGGCGCTGGCAATCGCTCTCACCACTTCGTCAGGCGACATGTTGAACGACCGCAGCTTGTCGGGATTGGCTCGAATGACAATCGTGCGAGCGCTTCCGCCAAACGGCGGAGGCGCGGACACGCCCGGCAACGTGGCAAAGAGCGGGCGCACGCGGTTGAGCGCGGAATCCTGCAACTCAGGGACGGTGTGGCTGTCGCTGGAAAAAACGAGATTGCCCACCGGCACGCTGCCCGCGTCAAAACGCATCACGAACGGCGGCACGGTGCCGGGTGGCATGAACGCGCGGGCACGATTCACTTGGGCGATGGTTTCCGCGAGCGCCTGCGCCATGTCCGTGCCGGGATGTAGTTGCAGCTTGATGAGTCCGATGCCTTGAATGGACTTCGATTCGACGTGTTCGATGCCCGTGATGTAGAGGAAGTGATACTCGTAGTAGTAAGTGAGGTAGCCCTCCATTTGAGCCGCATCCATGCCGCCATACGGCTGCGCCACGTAAATGGTCGGAATGTTCAGGCCCGGAAAAATGTCCCGAGGCATCTGGCGCAACGCGAACAAGGCGTAAAGCGCAACCGCGACGACCGCGACCAATACGGTCAGCGGCCTCCGCATTGCGGGAGTGACGAGATTCATCCGAGTGAGAATGGAAATTTCAAAAGGAGCATTTTGCCAAGTCTATCGCTTTGCCTCGTCCCCAATAGTGAAGGAACACGTAGCGCGGCGTCTCCCCAATCATATGCTGATGAATCGCCACGATGTTAATGCCCGCGCCGCGCAGACTCCTGAGCACCGGTTGTAATTCGTTTTCGCGGCTGACGAAATCACCGTCCACCACAGCATTGGCGTCGGTGCCGCCGAAGCTGGCCCAGGTGTTTACTCCCATTTCCTTGCCGACTTCGCAGCCGCAATCCATCCGGGCCACGCGACCGAAGACGAATTTCACCATTCCGTCCTTTTCTTGCGGCTTGGCAGTGAACGCTTCGGCGAGTGGCCCCGCGCTGATTGCATTCTTTTCCGGGATTCCGCCGCCGAAGGATTTCGCCGGTTCAGGATTCCCGGCGCGGATTTCCTTAATCTTGGCCAGAATCGCCTTCACGCCGCCCGCGAGTTTCCCGACCGTGCCCTCGCCGCCAATGTGCATGAAGTAGACTTGCGGCTGCGCGTGGAAAAAGTGGTTATGCAACGCGGTCACTTCGAGGCCGTTATCGAGTGCGGCGCTCTTTGGTCTCATGGAAGCCAAGGATATTGACTGGCACAGACGTTTCAAGTTGAAATATCTGTTACAACAACTAGCTTGGCCAGCGTGTTGAATTCAGAAAAATGGCTGTTATTGCTTTACGGCCTGCCGACGAAAACTAGCGGCGCACGGGTCAGCCTTTGGCGGCAACTTAAGAAAACCGGCGCGTTGCCTTTCAAGACATCGGCCTCCCTCCTGCCGGACACCGCGGATCACCACGAACGTTTTCAGTGGCTGGCCCAACAGGTGCGAGACGCGGGCGGTGAGGCCACACTTATTCGCGTGACGGACATCGAGGGGCTAGGCCATGCCGACTTGGTGCGCCTCTTTGATGAAGCGCGTTCCCGCGATTATGATGCGCTCCGGCCAGTGCTGACCAAGCTTCTTGCTGAAAACAAGCGCAAGGCCGGGGACTCCTTTGTCGCTGAACTGGAGAAGTTAACTGCACAGTTTGAGGATATCCGCCGCGTGGATTTCTTCGACTGCCCGCGCGCTCAGGACGTCCAAATGCTCCTGCAACGAGCCGCAAGCCTGCGTGTGGCGCGCGGCAAGGCATCGGCGATACTGTCACCGAAGAAATTCAAGGGCCGAACCTGGCTGACGCGTCCGCGTCCGCAGATTGACCGTGTCGGCTCCGCATGGCTCATCAAGCGATTCATCGATCCACAAGCACGATTCATTTTTGCGACCGACCCGGCCCGCCATCCCGACGCACTTCCCTATGACATGTTCGAGGTCGAGTTTTCTCATCACGGCGAAGACTGCACATTCGAGACGCTGGTGAAGCGATTCGGCCTGACGGACAAGTCAGTTTTAAGGATTGCTGAGATGGTGCATGACACTGATCTGGAAGACGGAAAATTTCAAACGACTGAGTGCGTGGGTATTGACCGGATGCTAAAGGGCTGGGCGAAGTCCGGCCTGAGCGATGACGACCTGCTTGCGCGTGGCGGCGAGTGTTTCGAAGCGCTCTACCACTCCCTGCATAAATGAACCGGGGAGTGACTGCACAAATTGTTCCCAGGTTGCGCGATCGCGGGGTTCTTGCCTGCGAATTCGTCGCCTGCGATGCTCCTGACGCATGGCCTTCCTGTCTGAGCTCCGAATTCCATTACCAATGCCCCTACGAGATAAAATCACCCAATGAAAGACAAACAAATGATGACTTCCTGGTTTTTCTACGCGGTTGGCGCGGCGGTTCTCTACGGCCTACATCAGGTGTTCACCAAGATGGCGTCGAATCGCATCAGCGACGGATTGGGTGGCCTTGCGGTTGAAGGCACCGCCGCGCTCACGATTCTGGTTTATCTCGGATACTTATGGATGACGGGAAAGTGGAACCAAACATCTAGCGCGCCGGGGGTGTGGTATTCGGTGCTCACGGGCATCTGTGTTGGCGCAGGAACGATTCTTTTCTTCCTGCTGTTCCAAAAAGGCGGGCCGCTATCTGCCGTGCCAATGGTGCTCGCGGGCGGTGCGGCGCTGATGGCTGTCGTTGGCATCCTTTTCTTCAAGGAGGCTGCGTCCTGGCCGCGACTCGTCGGCATCGTCCTGTCGCTCATCGGCCTGTTTTTGTTGCGCAGCCCCGCCGGGAACTAACGCAAGGCCATGATTGGTCGCATCATTGAAATCTCTTTGCGCTATCGGGCGGTCGTCCTGCTTGGTGCGCTAGCCTTGCTCGCGGCGGGATTGTGGTCCGCATTTCTTTTACTACAGCGTCAGTTACCGCGCTGATGCGAAAAACAAACCGTTGACGGAATTGGAGCAGTTGCTCGCCCTCAGTGAAATTCAGGAATACACCATCAAGCCGTTGCTGCGCGCCGTGCCAGGCATCGCCGAGATCAACGAGAGCGGCGGTTACGAGCGGCAATTGGTCATTCAGCCCAAGCCTGAAGCTCTTGCAGCACCTACTTCAACCAACTGCGCGAGGAAGGCAAAAGCGTGCTGGATGCCGTCCGCGAAGGGTCGCTCACACGATTACGTCCCGTGCTGATGACAGCAGCGGTCGTGAGCCTGGGTTTCGTCCCAATGGCAATCGCTACAGGTGCGGCGCCGAAGTGCAGCGCCCGCTGGCAACCGTCGTTATTGGCGGCATCCTAAGTTCGACATTTCTAACACTGATATTACTGCCAGTGCTGTATGCTTGGGTGGAGCAAAAAAACGATAGTCCCCGGAATATCGAGTCCTCTCAGACCAAGTAACGATTTTTAGTGTCGAGATTTGAGACACTTTCGCACGACGCCATGGGGCGAGGTTTCGTAAATCTGCGGAAACATGGAGGCAAATGGTAATTCCCCTTGAAATACAGGGGTGATGTGAGTTACAGGTCAGACATCCTGGGGTCTGATCCACAACACGGTTTCGCATGAAGTGCCGCCGTTTTTGCACCGATGTTCTTAATCAGGCCCCAATCGATCGAGGGAGCGCCCTGACAGCCAGTCGTGTTTTTGACCATGAAAAAGATCCTCAGAGCCGGCGCAGCGCTGGTGTCTTTGCTCGCAGCGGCGCACGCGGCGGACCCGGTGACCTTGTTGCCGGACAGCGCCGCGGGGAGATTTTTTGTGCCGACCAACGGCGGCCTCGGCTCGACCTGGATCGCGCCGGTGTTCAATGACTCCGCCTGGACCAACGTGACCGCCGGAATCGGCTTCGATTCGCCCAAGGCCCCCATTCTGCCGGGAGGCGTTGTTGCGGATTCCGTCGCGGAATTTTCCGGAACCCAGGGCGCGAGCAACTGGTATTACGGCTATTGGACCAAGGGTGGCGATCCGGATGCGACTTATCAAAGCTGGGACTTTGCCGCCTTCCCGCGCCAGCCCGGAAACAACATCCCGGGCGCGAACAATTTTTGGGATGGCACGCAATGGCATTGGTTCAATGGCAATCCGCCCTGGGATGAATTGACGGCCACAGGCGGCCGGCCGAGCGGGCCGAACGGCACACCTGTGCACTATGTGATCCGCCGCTGGATCAGCGAACTGAACGGGCCCGTCCACCTGGTGGGGGCGATTTCGCACAACGGCGCGTGTGGCGACGGAGTGGACCTGCGGATCTGGGTCGATGGCGTGGAGCTTCTGGGGATCGCCAATGTGCTGGCGACAAATATTCCCTTTGCGATAAACGCGGAGGTCCAAATCGGCAGCACGGTGGACTTCGCCGTGGGACCCAATGTCGCCAATGATTCGTGCGACACTTACAATTTCAACGTGAAGGTGCTCCAAAACACCTTGGCGGATTCCCTCGAAGATTTTTGCGGGATCCAGGGCGCGCGAGGCTGGAGTTACGGTTACTACAACAAGAGCGGCGACGGGGATGCCGTTTATAATCCGATCACCGATTTCATCAATACCCCCGCCAGCGTGACGTTCAACGGGGCGTGGAATGTCGGGCCGGGCGATCCGCCGTGGACGATGATCGAACAGACCAACATGCGGCCCAACAGCAGTCCCGAGCATTGGCCCATTCGTCGCTACACCAGCTCGTACGCCGGGCCGATTCGAATCGCGGGGACGCTTTCGCTCTTTCAAGCCTGTGGGGGTGGAACCCGCGCGCGCATCCTTGTCGATGGCACCCAGATTTTTTCCCGGGACGTTTCGCTGAACAGCATTGGTTATTCCGTGCTGACGACGGTCGCGGCGGGTTCCAAAATTGATTTCTCGCTGGATCCGAATGGAGACGACGGCTGCGATGTAACGGCGTGGACCGCGACGATCCAACCGGCGGCCAGCTCGTCGACGCTGATTGCCGATTCAGAATTGGAATTCAGCGGGATCCAGGGGCAGGACAACTGGTATTATGGCTTCTACGATCGCAGTGCGGACGCGGATGCGGTTTACAACCCGGTCACGGATTTCAACCGGACAGATCCCAATTGGACATTCGGCGGCGGCTGGGCTCTGGGACCGGGCGATCCGCCGTGGGATGCGCTGGGTCGTCTGGAGACGCGACCCAATGGCGTCAATAGCGGCATGGAGCATTGGACCGTTCGTCGCTGGGTTAGCAAGGCGGCGGGGGCGCTGACCATCGACTGGCATTTTTCGAAGTCGAACGTGGGCGGCGACGGCACCACCCTGCTGGTGCTTCAGAACGGAGTGCAGGTGGATGCCGGCAGTGTGAGAGCGGATGATCTGGTGGGGGTTCGGCGGACGCTTTCAGTGAATGCGCGCCGGGGCGACCTCATTGAATTCGTGCAGACCCCTGTGGGACCAGGCGGTGATAGGGGCGATGTGGGCGACGGTGCTTTGTTCAATGCGCGGATCTACGCCCATGCCTATAACCCCGGAGCGATTTGTGTTCCGATGGCGGACTCGCAAACGGACTGGGACACGGCGGGTCGGCAAGGTTACCGGGGTTGGAATTACGGTTATTACAACAAGACTGCGGACGTCACGCCCGGTTATCAGGCGACTGATTTTACGCCATTTCCACGGGATGGCGCGGGCTGGGGTGCGACGGATTTTTGGGATGGTGGCGCGTGGAACTGGAATCCGGATCCGGCGCCCTGGGATACCATCGGGATGACCTTTGTGATGCCGAACGGCACGAACACTTTTGTCAGCGAGGAGCACTGGATGATTCGACGATGGTTGAGCGCGGTGACCGGCACGCTTCGGATCGATTGGTTCACACGCAAGGTCAATCCATTTGGCAACGGTGTGACGGGCAAGATTCTTCACAGCGGAACTGAAGTGGATTGGGCGGCCACGGCAGACCAGAATGGTTTCCGTCATTCATTCAGCGTTTCCGGTGTGACTGCGGGGGATCCTGTGGATCTGGCGCTGACACCGGTGGGGCCGGGAAATGAGGGCGATGATGGTGCGGACGGCAGCGACAACGGGATGACGATTTATTCCTGCACGAACGTGATCGATTTCGTCAGGACGGACGTGTCAGGCCTGATGCAGAATGTAAATTCCTCGGCGTTCCTTCGCCAGCGGTTCGTCGTTTCCGATGTGTCGTGCCTCGATCAGCTGCGACTGCGGGTCAAATATGATGACGGCTTTGTGGCGTGGCTCAACGGGATCGAAATCGCCCGGCGCAATGTCCCGGCTGCCCCGGCCGTTCCCTCCTGGAACTCGCGCGCATTAACCGCTCGCACGACGGCGGCAATCGTCGCGCCCGAGATCATCGATATCACCGCTTTCAAGAATTCGCTGGTGGCGGGCACCAATGTTCTGGCGATGCAGGTTTTGAACCGTTTCATCGACGATCCGAACTTTCTTGTCGCCCCGGAAATCACGGCAACCGTCCTGCCGCCCATGGTCCTGTCCGAGCCCCAAAGCCGTACCAACCTGCTCGATGAGATTGCCTCCTTTCATGTCGTTGTAAAAACGTGCGCCGCGGCGGAGTACCAGTGGCGGGGGAATGGCCTGGCGCTGGCGGGTCAAACCAATGATGTCCTGCTTGTGCCAGCCCAATTGGAGAACCAGACGGGTTATGACGTGGTGATTTCCAATGCGGGCGGATCCATCACGAGTGGCGTCGCGGTCCTGACCGTGAACCGCCCGCCCATCGCGTTGGATCACGGGGTGGCGACTCCCTTGAACACCTCGGTGGCCTTGCCCGTTCGCAAATTGTTAAATAGCGACAGCGATCCCGACGGCGATCCTTTCGCGCTCGTATCCATTGCGTCGCCTACGGCACAGGGCGGTCAAGCGATCCTGTCGGGCGGCAATGTTCTTTACACGCCTCCCGGTGGTTTTACGGGTAATGACACTTTCGCGTATAGGATTGCCGACAATCGCGGGGGCACTGCGACAGCGAACGTGCAGGTATTCGTTTACTCCGGAACGTTGCCGTCACAGAACCAGGTGTTGATCCTGCCGGTGCCGGGAGGCCAGCGCGTGCGATTTGCAGGAGTGCCGGGCCAATCCTATGTAGTGCAGCGAACGTTGAATCTGACGGCGCCGGTGGTTTGGACGACCTTGCAAGCTGTGACCGCGCCCGCATACGGCATCATGGAGTATACGGACATGGCGAACCTTCCCAGCGCGTTCTACCGGACGATGCCGGGACAGTAGCCGAATCAGCCGTCGGCCACCTGGAGGCGGGGATCCGTCGCGGTGATGATGACGCTGACCGATTTCTGGTTAAATCCCTTGAATCCCCCCTTGCGCTGCAGATTTTCCAGGTGACTTCCGATGGCGCCCTCGGTGAGGAAGCGATGGCATTGAAGTTCGTCGATGAGACCGGCGTTGCGCAGGCGTTCCGCGCGCTCGGCGCGGACCGGCCAGTGTTCGCCCTCCGTGAAGGCCTGTTTCAGGAACGGGAAGTTCGAGAAGGGATTCATCGTTTTCACTTCAAGTGCTGATAGATGATCCCGGAGCAGCTCGTAATCGAAACGGCATTCGAGGTGATGCATGCCGGCATCCAAAAAACTTTCACCGTGCAACCCGACCCAAAGGCCAATGGTGCCGAGCGTGGCGGACGGCGGCAGCGGCTCGCGCGAGAAATCGATCTCGGTCTCGTGCGGCTCGAGGTCGACATCGCAGAAAGCGACGATCCCCTCGACCGACTGTTCCAGGATCTGCGCGCCCCATCCCGCTTGCGCGCCGGCGTAATAACGTTCGCGCCGTTCAAAACCCAGCGTATCGAGAGCCCGCATCAAGTCGATGAAATGCCGGCGTGAAGCCCGGAAGGTATGATGATCGTGATTCGCCCAGCCCAGCCCGAGCGCATCCTGGCGTGATTTTTGGACCCGCGCCGCCTGGTTGCGCCCCTGCCAGAACGCCCGTTCCTCCGCGAAAAACATGTGACAGGCGAGATCGCGCCCGACGAGGCCGACGATTTCATCCAGCAATAAGCGGGAGTGCTCCCACCCGGCGGCGTCGCTTTCAAAGAGGCGGCGGCGGATCTTTAAAAGCTCCTGCGCGTGCAACAGAACGAGCGTCTCGCCCGGATGCCTGGCGCTGGGGACATAACCACGGTAGCCGCGCCGTTCGACGGCTTCGAGGCGCGTTCCGTTTTCCGACGCGGCGAGCACCCGACGAAATCGCGACAGCGGCGGCCCTTCGATATCGTTTGAAATGCCATGGGCCGCCATGAAGTCGGTGACGCTGTCGACATGAATGGCGACGGTGGCCGGGGCGGGTCCGCGTGCGGCGGCCCGGAGCAACACGCGAGGCAGCATGGCTTCAGGATGCCAGAAAGCGCGATCGCCTCCGCTGGTTTCGCCGAGCGGATCCGGCACCAAACCGAGCGCGGTCAGCCGGGGCTCGTCTGTTGCGGGCAGAACAAGGTGGTCCACCCAGTCGATCAACAGCGTGGCCGTCCCGGTGAGAAGACGATCAGAGAGCCGCTTGGCGAACGTGTTGACCGCCAGGAAGGCATCGATGCGTTCGAGCAGAAAGTGCTCCGCCTCATAACAAAGCGGCCAGTCGAATTTTTTTTCAGCGGCGATCATGCGGGTTCAAGTGGTGGGGGAGAGGCGTTTCAGGGTGCGATATTGCCATCGCCAAATTTGATCCCCTGCGCCAGCGGCAGGTCGCGGGAGTAGTTGATGGTGTTGGTCTGGCGGCGCATGTAATTCTTCCAGGCGTCGCTGCCACTTTCGCGGCCGCCGCCGGTCTCTTTTTCGCCGCCGAAGGCGCCGCCGATCTCAGCGCCGCTCGTGCCGGCGTTCACGTTGGCGATGCCGCAATCGCTGCCGCTCGCGCTGAGAAATTCCTCCGCCTCACGGAAATCGTTGGTGAAAATGCCGGAGCTGAGTCCCTGGGGCACGTCGTTCTGCATGGCGATCGCCTCCTCGAAATGGCGGTAGGAAATCAGGTAGAGCAGCGGGGCAAACGTCTCCTCCTTGACGACCGCGAATTCATTTCGGGCCTCGGCCAGGCAGGGCGTGATGTAGCAGTCGCCCGGGATTTTTAATGGCTCGCCGCCGTAGAGGATGTTGCCGCCCTCGCGCCGGACACGCTCCTTTGCCTGGAGCAAGGCCTCGACGGCATGACGATCGATCAGGGGGCCCATGACAGTCGCGCGCTCGAGGGGATTGCCGATGCGAATGGAGGAGTAGGCCGAGAGCAGCTGGTCGCGGAGCTTTTTCAGAACGGACTCGTGAACGATCACACGGCGGGTCGACGTACAACGCTGTCCGGCGGTGCCGATGGCGCCAAAGAAAATGGCGCGCCCGGCGAGGTCCAGATCCGCGCTCGGGGCCACGATGACGGCATTGTTGCCGCCCAGCTCGAGGATGGTTCGGCCGAAGCGGCTGTGAACGGCTTGAGCGACCTTCCTTCCCATCGCGCACGAACCGGTGGCGGAAACCAGCGGCACGCGCGGATCCAGCGCAAGCCGTTCGCCGACGATTTTCGCATCACCCGTCAAGAGAGTGAAAATCGCAGGGTCGGCGCCGGTGTCGCGGCAGACCTGTTCCGCGATGCGCGTAACGGCGACGGCGCAGAGCGGCGCCTTGTTGGAGGGTTTCCAAAGGCAGGCATCGCCACAGACCGCCGCGAGCGCGGCGTTCCAGGCCCAGACAGCCACGGGGAAATTGAAGGCGCTGATGATGCCGACGAGCCCGAGCGGATGCCATTGTTCCATCAAGCGATGCTGAGGACGTTCGCTGGCGATGGTGAGTCCGTAAAGCTGCCGCGACAAGCCGACGGCGAAATCACAAATATCGATCATCTCCTGCACTTCGCCCTCGCCCTCGGCCAGAATTTTGCCGGTCTCGAGAGTGACGAGTCGGGCGAGATCGAGCTTGGCCTCGCGGAGGGCATTTCCAAATTGCCGGATGGTTTCGCCGCGCACGGGGGCCGGGGTGCTGCGCCACTTGAGAAAGGCTTCGTGAGCCCGCTCGAGCGCGGCGGGATAATCGGCGGGACCAGCTTCCCGCACCCGGGCGATGACTCGGCCGTCAATGGGAGAGATGGATTCAGCGACGAGTTCGCCGCCGCGCCAGGTCCCGTCGAACACGCCGGGGTTGACGGCCTTGAGCCCGATTTTTTTCAGCCAGGCTTCCATGCCGTCAATCGCTGAGGGTCGTCGTCCAATGCGCGTGCAGCCCTTGCTGCGTTCGGTCGCACTTAAGGTTAGCGGCGGGGGCGGCGGCGGGTTGCTGGCATTGATTTGTGTTCATGCGCGTCCATTCGCGGTTCGGTCAGGCTGCCTTCGACCGCATTCGGCGGCACTGTTCACGAAGCAGCGACATGGCATCGTGGACCACGGCGGCTGTGATGTCCAATACCGGACGAAAACGAACGGAGCGTTCCCCGGCGCGGATGGCGAGAAGGCCGAGGTCGAAGAGGCCACGGTAAAAGCGCTCGCGTGTTTCCCGGTCCGGCAGATCGAACGCGATCATGAGGCCGCGTCCGCGCACGCCGCTGACAAGTGGTTCGTCCCGGGAGAGTCGGCGGAGTTCATCGAGGAACAGCCGGCCGACCGCGGCGGCATTTTCCACGAGGCGATCGTGCTCGATGATTTGGAGATAATGAGTGGAACGGACCATGTCGACCAGGTTGCCGCCCCAGGTGGAGTTGATGCGGCTGGGCAGGCGAAACACATTGTCCTTCACCTCATCCAGGCGCGGGCCCGCCATGACGCCGCAAACCTGAACTTTTTTTCCAAAAACCAGCAGGTCCGGCAGCACATTGAAATGTTCGCCGCACCAGGTCCGGCCGGTGATGCCCAGGCCGCACTGGACTTCATCGAAGATCAGCAGGATGCCGTTTTCGTCGCAAAGGCGCCTCAAGGTTTGAAACCATTCCGCGCGGAAATGGTTGTCCCCGCCTTCGCCCTGGATCGGCTCGATGATGACCGCGGCGATGTCGTCGCGGGTGCGTGCCAGGATTTCGCGCATCTCCGCCTCGGAACGGCGTTCGCGTTCGCGGACATTTTCCAGGCGCGCCTCTTCCGGAAGTGAGAAGTCGATGGAAGGCGCCGGGACGCGGGGCCAGGGGAATTTCGCGAAGTAATCGGTTTTGCGCGGATCGGTGTTGGTCAGGCTCATCGTGTAGCCGGAGCGTCCATGGAAGGCGCGTTCGAAATGGAGAATGGCCGTGCCCCGTTCTCCTTTGCCTGCCGCAAGATTCTTTCGGACCTTCCAATCCATCGCGGCCTTGAGGGCGTTTTCGACGGCCAGCGCGCCGCCATCGATGAAAAAGAACCGATCCAGGGAGGGAAGGCCCGCCACGCGCGCGAAGGTTTTGACGAACGCGGCGTAGGGGGCCGAATAGACATCCGCGTTGGCGACCTTTGTGTGTGCTGCCAGGAGGATCTGGTGTTGGACGTCGGGCTGGCTGAAGTGCGGATGATTGAATCCCACGGGCAGCGAGCCATAGAAGCCATACAGATCGAGCAGCGAATGGCCTGTGGCGGCGTCCACGAGCTGCGAGCCGCGGCTTTTTTCGAGATCGATGACGATGCGGAATCCGTCCACGAGCACATGCTTCTCCAGTTCACCCACGACCGATTGCGGCGGAATGTTCCACGTCGTTTTCATCTGATGCAAAGTAGTTCGGGCCCGAAACTGGCGCAAACGAGCCGGGCCTTCGTTAAGAACCGATAAGAACTTATCGGATGGCGTGCGACGGGAGGTTAGCCCAAGTTCGTCATTCGGAAGGCCGTTTCAATTTATTCCGGCAGAAAACCTCGCGGAATCCTTTGATTAGACCCTTATCGGTCACCGCCGAGGCGTGTAGTGGAGAAGAGCCCATTGTGAACC
>JBEEGQ010000356.1:0-4656 GCA_041166945.1 Verrucomicrobiota bacterium | reverse complement strand
TTTAGGATTTTCAAGATGCCCGAGACACATCCGCTGATTCGAATCGTTCCAGGTGAGGTGAGAGGCTGGGAGAGCACATGATTTCGATCCTACCGCCGAACAGCGCCTATGAGGGTTGTCCCCGATCGTCATGCGCCCCGGCCGGGGCGCGGGCGTGTTCGGGATTTGATCCGGTGGGTGCGTCCGCTGGGGGGCGGACTTCCCACCGGCTACATTCATTTGTCCCTTCGGGACACGGGGGCATTGATTTATCCCGTGAGGACACGGGCACGGGTTCCATTGGTTTGGCATTCGGAACACGGCCCCACGAAACTGTCGTGCCTCCATTTGCGGGTTCAGGCGCATGTCGCCCGCCGGCCCAAAGGGCCGCATGATGGTAGCCGGTGGGAAGCCCGCAGCGGGCGCACCCACCGGATCGGCCCCGCAAATCCCGCGCCCCGGCAGGGCGCATGAACCCCACGGCCGGCATATTCGCCAACATGCCAAAGGGTCGAATTCCAGTAGTTAAAATCGTTTTCATCAGTCGTGACGATTGTTACTCTCGGGCGATTGAACGCCTTCCTCTGCTCCCTGCTCCTTGTCCTGTCCGCCTCCTCGGCGGGCGCCGCGATCATTGAGGCCGATGTCTGTGTTTATGGCGCGACTTCCGGTGGCATCGCGGCGGCCATTCAGGCCCAACGCATGGGCAAGCGCGCCGTCATCGCCGAGCCAGGCGCGTTCATCGGGGGACTGACCACCGGTGGGCTCGGCGCCACCGACATCGGCAACAAGGCGGCCATCGGCGGCATCGGGCGTGAATTCTATCGGAACATCGCCAAATATTACGCGCAGGATTCGGTGTGGAAATGGGAGACCCGCGCCGATTACTTCGCGCGGCGGGGCAGCGGACAATCCAAGGCCTCCGACCTCGATTCCAAGGATGCCACCATGTGGACCTTCGAGCCTCATGTCGCCGCGCTGGTGTTCAGCAACCTTTTGCGCGAGGCCAATGTTCCCGTTCATTTGGAGCAGCGCCTCCAGTCCGTGCGCAAAACCGGAACGAGAATTGAATCGGTAGCGATGGCCAGCGGAAATATTTACCGCGCCGCCATGTTCATCGACGCAACGTATGAAGGGGATCTCATGGCGGCTGCCGGCGTTGCGTTTCACATCGGGCGCGAGGCGAACAACCTTTATGGCGAGACTTTGAACGGCATCCGCGGTGAGACGCCGAAGCACCAATTTACGGTTCCCGTGGATCCCTATGTGAAAAAAGGCCGGCCGGACAGCGGCCTGCTCCCTTTCGTTCAACCGGATGCGCTTGGAAAGCCCGGTGAAGGCGACCAATCGGTTCAGGCCTATAATTACCGTCTTTGCTTCACGACGAACGCGGCCAATCGGATGCCGCTGGAACCGCCCGCCCATTATGACGCCGCACGCTACGAATTGCTGGGCCGTTATTTCGATGAACTCGCCGCGGCCGGCCGGCATCCGCAATTGACGGACTTCTGGAATCCCATCTGGTTGCCGAACCAGAAAACGGACATCAACAACAACGGCGGCTTCAGCACGGACCACATTGGGGCGAATTACGAATATCCGGGCGGCAACGCTGAAAAGCGCCGGCAGATAGCGAAGGATAATGAGGTGTACATCCGCGGCTTCCTGCATTTCCTGCTGACGAACCCTCGCGTGCCGGAAAATATCCGCCGCGACATGGCGCGGTGGGGTCCGTGCCGGGATGAATTTGAGGCCACGGGCGGCTGGCCGCAGCAGTTGTATGTGCGCGAGGCCCGCCGGATGGTCGGAGGCATGGTGATGTCCGAAAGGCATTGTCGGGGCCAGGAACAGGTCGATGATTCCGCGGGCCTTGCGGCGTATAACATGGATTCACATAATTGCCGGCGCATTGTTCGGAACGGAAAGGCTGCCAATGAAGGGGATGTGCAGGTGCCGCCGATGAGCCCCTACCCGATTAGTTTTCGCGCTCTGATTCCCAAGCCGGACGATTGTTCCAACCTGCTGGTGCCGGTCTGCCTGTCCGCATCGCACATCGCGTACGGGTCGATCCGAATGGAGCCGGTGTTCATGATTCTGGGACAATCGTGCGGCACCGCCGCCTGCCTGGCGATCGACGAGAGTGTGGCGATTCAAAAACTCGATTATTTAAGGCTGCGTTCCCGGTTGCTTTCCGATCACCAGATTCTCGAATGGCGCAGCCCGCGTCCTATTCCCTCCGTTCGATAGCCCATGGGCCTCAAGCCAGCCAGGTTTCGAAAAACCCGCGTTCTCCGCTGGCAACAAGGCTCCCGTGCGATCGCGGCGGCCGACGACGTCGCCGCCGAGGAACCGCTGGAAGTCCGCGTGGATACCCGGCCGATCGTGGTGACGATGCGGACGCCGGGGCACGATGACGAGCTGGCGGCGGGCTTTTTGATCGGCGAAGGATTGATCCGGTCGCGGGAAGAGGTGTTGAAGATTTCAACGTCGGGCCGCAACGACAACGGGAATGTGGTGGATGTCTTTTTGGCATCCACAGTTTCAATCGATTTCGCAAAGCTCAACCGCAATGTCTATGCGTCGTCCAGTTGCGGAATATGCGGCAAGGCGTCGATTGAAGCGGTGCATCGCCATTTCCCGAAGATCGAACGAGGATTCACCATTCCGGCGAGCGCGTTGCTGGGCCTGCCGGATCAATTGCGCTCCGGCCAGGAGACGTTTGCGCGGACCGGAGGGATTCACGCCGCTGCCGTCTTTGATGGGCTCGGCCGACTGGTGGTTCTTCGCGAGGATGTCGGGCGGCATAATGCGGTCGACAAGGTGCTGGGGCACGGTTTTTTGAACGGGTTGCTCCCCTTTGATCAGCATGTGCTCATGGTCAGTGGCCGGGTGTCATTCGAGATTCTGCAAAAGGCGCTGGCGGGACGCATCGCGGTGGTGGCGGCCGTTTCGGCGCCCTCCAGCCTGGCGGTGGATTTTGCAAGAAAGAGCGGCCAGACCCTCGTGGGATTTTTACGCGGCGACCGGATGAACGTCTATTCGCATCCACGCCGCCTGTTTCCGGTTGCGCCAGCTCCAGCAGGAAAACCCACGGTCAAAACCCATTCAGGCAGGAAAAGGCCCCCGGACCGCGCCATCCGCCGTTGAACTGTATGGCGCAGGACCGCCTAAATTTCCAAACACGGCTCTAAAGCGTCCCGCGCAACTTACGATGAGAGATGGGGTTTGTTAGGTTGAGTTCCCACGGACATGGCCCCGGCTAATCTGCATTTGCGGTTGAGAGCCGGCGCAACTTGGTGAACGTTGAGCAGACAGAATTTCCTTATGAGCCAGAATACTTCCGAAGGTGTGCGCCGACCGGTGTTCTATGCGGTGGCCCTGTTGATCGCCGTGGTGGTTGGTGCGGTCGTTTTCCAGAAAATGAAACGTCCGCGTGTCGAACCGCCTGAACAAACCAGCACCGAACCCGCCCCGACCACGGGATACACGCGTCCCAAGCCGATTCGGACAGCGGGCGAAACTCCGGCCGTTGAGCCGGCGCCGGCACCTGCGCCGCCACCGCCGCCCGTCACCGTCGCGGTTCCCGCCAGAACAAATGCATCGCCGGTGGCAGTGCTGCCGGGGCCGCGTGTGGAGCCGTCCGCTGAGACGCGCAGCCTGGTGTCATCCATTGCCAACATCGATCTCGCCACGACGGTATTGACCCCGGAAGCGGCGGCGGCCTGGAAACAAAACCTCGCGCAGCTGGCGCAGAACGGTGCCGCCTCCGTGCCGGCGATCCAGGAATTCCTGGCGTTGAACAAGGATGTCAATTTCGACGCGGTTCCGGGCGCCAAAGGCCTGCTGGGATCGGCATCATTGCGGCTTTCGCTGCTTGATGCGCTGGGAAACATCAACGCTCCCGAGGCGCAGGCGTTGTCCGCGCAGATGCTGCAAAGCACGACGGATCCGCGCGAGATAGCCTTGCTCGCCCAAAACCTGGACCGGCAGGTGCCGGAACAATATCGCGAGTCAGCTGTCGCAGCGGCTCGCGTGGCCATGGCGGAAGCGGCAGCTGGCCGGCTGGCAGGCAAGGATGTCGGCCCGCTCTTCGATCTTCTTAGAAATTATGGCGGCGCCACGGCAGTCGAAGACTTCCAGCAAGCGGCTGCGGGCCCATGGAAATATTATGCGACGATTGCATTGGCGGACCTGCCGGACGGCGCGGGAGTCCCGGCGTTGGTGCAGATGATTTCCGATCCGAAGAATCCGGCCATTGGCGGCCGGGTGGCGGCATTGCAGGCATTGGCGCAGTTGACACCGGACAATGCCGAGGCGCGGAATGCGCTGATGGAACAAGCGCGACAGGGCAACATCCCGGGGGCCACGTGGATCAACATTGCGGCATCGCTGGCAGGGGAACGCTTCCAAATTGGAACAGCGCCAGCGGAGACCAATCCCAATATGCGAAGCTGGCATTTGAGTTATGGAAACCAGAATTATTTTGCGACAACCGGGCCATTAACAGCCGAGCAAATTCAGCAGCGACTTGGGCTGGTGGACCAGTTCATGGCCCTTAACAATAACAATTCTATTGCGAGCACGGCGCTGCAGGATGCGCGGAACAAGCTGGCAAACCGTTTCAACGCGGCGGGGCCTAAGTGACGGGGAAGTGACGAGTGGCGAGTGGCGAGTGAC